>DASTLT010000284.1:0-4692 GCA_035714625.1 Pseudonocardiaceae bacterium
GTCGGGCACCTCCAAGGCGATGTCGAGGATGCCGTCACCGTGGCGGTGGTGGTGGCCTGCCAGCAGGCTGTCCGGATCGATGCCGCCCTTGAGCACGAACCGGACCGCTCCGCTGCGCAGTACATAGCCGTGGTGGTCCCGGTTGCCGGTCTCGGGGCCGCTGTAGGCGACCAGCTCCATGCCGAAGACCACCTGGTAGAACAGCGCGGCCTGGGTCGCGTTGCCCACCACCCAGACCACCGCGTCCCATCCCATCACCGGGAACACGTCGCCCCCAGCGTTGTGCTCGACGAGGCCGACCAGCTCACGGAGCTGGTCCAGGTCGAGGTCGGCGAGCCGTTCCTCGCTGGTCAGCACCAGATCACTGGGCACAGCCCCGACCTCCTGGTCCTCGGATCCACGCAACTAGCACTATGACAACTCCTGGGCGTCTCCTGGACAAGAGCGCCCACTTGATCTGGTCAGCCTGCTGCTCTCGATACCATCAATTGGCGTTTTAACTGTACTGATTGCCTAGCTGCTACCTAGAGGCTTGCGATGCCCGACGAACCCACCCTCGACACCCTGGACCTTGCCCTGCTCACCGCGCTGCGCGACAAGCCCCGTGCCGGCGTGCTCGAGCTCTCCCGCACCACCCGCGTCGCCCGGGCAACCGTGCAGTCCCGGCTCGACCGGATGGAACGGTCCGGGGTGATCACCGGTTACGGACCGGACATCGACGTTGCCGCTGCCGGTTTCCCGGTGCAGGCGTTCGTGACCCTCGAGATCGTCCAAGGCGCGCTCGGGGACGTGGCCGCCGACCTGGTTGCCCTCCCCAGCGTGTTGGAGGCGTACGCGACCACCGGCTCGGGCGACGTGCTGTGCAAGGTTGCTGCCGCCTCGCACCAGGACCTGCAGGAGATCCTGCTGAGACTCAACCTCTCGACCTCGATTGCCCGCTCGACCAGCGTGGTCGTGCTCTCCACCGTCGTCGCCCCGCGGACCTTGCCGATGCTCGCCTCCCGGCTGCGCCGCTCGGCGACGCGCGCACCGGCATTCCGCGAGCGAACCGACGAATGACGACTCGACCAGAGCAGCTCGGAGGATGACCGACCCCGGCGGATCGGTGAGCCGGCCTGCCCGCTGTCACCGCTCAGGAAGGCGCCGAGACGCCGAACGTGGCGTCAATGTCGCTGGCCAGCCGGTCGACGTCGGCAGCGAACGCAGATGTCGCGGCCCGGGTGCTGGCGCTGCGTTGCAGCTCGTGCAGCCGGTTCTGCAGCGCGCGGCCCGACCCGGCGGCGATCCACGGCGCCCGCCCGAGCGCTCCGGCCAGGTCCTGGTCGGCCCGCTGCAGCGCGAGACCGGTGCCGGCGTCGCCGCCGGCATCCAACGAGGCCGCTCCCGCTGCGGCATGCAGCGACAACACCCGCAACTGCGCAGAGATCTCGCGGGCTTGCTCCTGCACCTGGGCCACCTGCTCCGCCACGGTGGGTGCGGTGAGCCGCCCGAGGAGCCCGCCGAGAACGCCGCCGAGGAGGAACGCCACGGCGACGGCGACCACCAGCCGCCGACGCCGCTGGGACTGCGGGGTGTAGAGCGCCACGCTCAGCTCCGCCCGATGATGATCGCGGCGGCCCCGGTGCCCAGGTGGTCGGTGCTCGCACCCGGATCGGCCAGCTCGCGGATCCGTCCGCCCTGGACCACCCAGGCCGTAGGCGGCACTGAGACCGGGCCGACGTGCCGCACCTGGCGGGCGATCAGCGACTCGACCGTAGCCCGGAGCGACTTGTCGGGCATGCTGTCCATCGTGGGCTCGACGAGCACGGCGTCACCGTGCACGTCGAGCACGGCGTCACCGAACTGATCGAGCAGCAGCACTCGCCCGCCTGCCGGGGGGCAGCTCAGCCAGAACTGCCCGACTGGCTCGACGCGCTCCGAGCCGCCGGTGGCCCGAGCCACCTCGGTGATCGCCGCCCGGCTCAGCGGAGAGCGGCCGGGGGTGACGCCCGAGCCGAGCAACAAGGCGCCCACCGCGACGGCGCGCAGCACGCCCCGCTCCCCATGGTGGCTGACCTGGACCTGCAGCGCGCTCGGCGCGGCGCCCGCGGCCACCGCCTCGGCCTCCACCTCGGCGATCAGCGCGTCGATGTCGGCCGAGCTGGGCCGGACCAACGTGCGCTCCCGCTCGGCCCGCACCAGCGACAGCGCATCCCCCAGTGAGGAGATCACCTCGGCGCCTGCTGGCACCACACACTCCAGCCCGAGAGCGGTGGCCAGCGGGCGGCCGAGCACGGTGGCGCCGCCACCCACGGCGATCAGGGTGGGCCGGGTGAGGCCGTGCTGCCCGGCCACCGCGGTGACCAGGTCGGCCAGCGTCTCGATGGAGGCCTGCAGCATCCGGCGGGCGAGCTCGGCACCGGGCAGGCGCAGCGCGCGACCGGCAATGTCCAACGCCAGGGCAGCGGAGCGCCGGTGGCCCGCGGCGTAGTCTCCGTCCGGGACCAGGCCGAGCGCGTTGGCCGCGCAGGTGTTGGTCAGCGCCGCCAGCCTCCCGTCGGCCAGCCGCAGCGCCAGGTAGTCGGCGGGATCACCGGGCCGGGGCGCAAGGGGCTCCGGGCTCGCTCCGGCCAGCCGTTCCGGCGCCAGGAAGCAGGCGTAGGGCAGCCCGGCGATGTGCGCGCTGCGCGGCCCGACACCGTAGACGCGGCGCCGGCGCACCCGCAGCATCGAGCCCCCGGCCACTCCGGCGACCTGCACATCCAATGCCCGCACCGCGGTGGCCCGCCCACCGACCCGCACATAGGACAGCGCAGGACGGCCTGCGGTGATCGCTGCGACGTTGCTGGAGGTGCCGCCCACCTCGATGATCACCCCGGCGCCGATGCGCCGCGTGCGCAGCGCCCCGGCGACCGACGCCGCCGGGCCCGAGTACAGGGTGCGGGCCGGCGTGCAGCGGAACCCGGCCAGATCGGTGGCGCCACCGTCGCCCCGCATCACCATCACCGGGCTGGCCACCCCCGCTGCGGCGACTCCGGCCTGCACCACCTCGGCGGTGCGCAGCGCGATCGGCAGGATCGAGGCGTTGAGCGCAGCGGTCACGGTGCGCAGCTCCAGACCGTACAGCCCGGTCAGCCCGGAGGAGGTGGTGACGGGTAGCCCCAACTCGGCGGCCAGTGCCGCGACCGCGTTCTCACAGGTCGAGTCGTCCGGGGCGAACGCCTCCGCCACACACACCGCCTGGGCACCCGCGCTGGCCAGCCGCCGCAACGCCTGCCTGGCCGCTTCGGTGTCGAGTCCGGTGCTGAGATCCAGGAACTCGTGCGCGACCGCTCCGCTGATCATGGTGTGCTTGCGAGCCTTGCGCAGGTAGGGAGCCCTGGCCAGGCCGAGCACGCCGACCGGCACGGTGTCCCCCTCCAGCAGTGCGTTCACCGCCTGGGTGGTGGAGTGGGTGACCAGCTCGATCGTCTCTGCGCCCACCTCGGCGATCAGCTTGGCGACCACGTCGACCACGCCGGCAGACACCCCGTCGCGGTGCCGGTGGGTGGTGGGCACCACCGCCCGGGCCACGAGCTCGCCAGTCGCCGCGTCGATCGCCACCGCCTTGGTGAACGTGCCCCCGACATCGGCCCCTACCCGGACACCCATCTCGCCTCCCGGGTCCGGCGTGGGCGGACCACCAGCAACCACAGCGCCCCAGCCAGGTACACCGCGATCAATACTGCCTGGGCACTCACGGTCTGCAAGCTGGGCCAGTAACCCAGCGCCTGGGCCAGGAAGATCGGCGCGTTGGGCCAGCCACCCAGCGGGGTGAGCCCGATCAGGTCGGCGGTCTGCAGACTGCGCACCGCGTTGCCGAGGAACGCCACCGATGTCACCATCAGCAACACCACGGCACCGGCCAGGAACGCCTGTACCGGAATCCGCCTGCCGAGCCGGAAGATGAGGTAGGACAACACGGCCAAGGCGAAGAGGCCGGCCGCCAGCCCGAGCACTATCCACTCCCCCAGCCCGGCGCCGAATTCCACCAGCGCCTGGTAGAGCAGGGCGGTCTCCAGGCCCTCCCGGTACATCGCGGTGAATCCCACCAGCAGCAGCGCCGTGGTCGAGCCGATCGACACCGCGTGGAACACCCGGCTGCGCAGGAACTCCATCCAACGACGCTGCTCCAGCCGGGCGATCAGCCAGAACGAGACGTACAGCAGCACCGCGACGGCCACCGCCGCCACCGCCGCCTCCAGCACCTCCCGCCCGACCGGCAAGACCGCGAGCACGGACCGCAGGATCAGGTAGGTCAGCGCGGTGGCCGCCAGACCCAGCAGCACTCCCCACACGATCGGCTTGCGGTAGCGGGTGGACTTCGTCGCCTCCAGGTATCCCAGCAGGGCAGTCAGCAACAACACCGCCTCCAGGCCTTCCCGGAGGATGATCAGAAATGACTGTCCGGCGACCACTGCGGCGGCGTCGAAGCCGGTGTCGGTCAACCGCCGCTCGGCATTGTCGATCAACCGCCGCAACTCGACGATGTTGGCCCGCACCTGCTCGACCGACGCGCCGGATTTCATCAAGCCGCGAACCTCGGCGAATTTCGTCTCGGTGTCGGCGGTCAGGTCCGGTGCCACCACGCGCAGCGGCACCTCGACGTACTCGAAGTGGTCCAGGTAGCCCTTTCTGGCTTGCGTATATGCTTCCTCGGTACGTCCTTGCTTG
>DASTLT010000285.1:0-3301 GCA_035714625.1 Pseudonocardiaceae bacterium
CTCTGCTCCACCTGCCGTCCCGGCATATGATCGTTCCGCTCCAGTGTTTCACTTCAAATACCCAGACCCCGGTGGGGCCGACAACGAGCATGTCCACATCAAGGCTCCGCGCCACCGGTAGTTCTCGCACGACCAGATACCTGTCTCCAAGCCGGTGCCGAAGCAGGCACAGAAAGTCCTCCACCCCTTCGTCACCGTAGGTCACCTGTCCTTGGGCTGTGGTGGACGTTGACGATACTTCCGCCCACCATCTTTGGACGATGTCCAAGGACACCGGGCTGCGCGCCATCTTTTTCGGCTCGGACCCACAAGAGCGGGGCTGTGGCTTTGGCTGATTGCCGTGCGGGATGGATGGATCCTCCTCGCGCAAGGCGCGCAACCTCGCGCGGCTTTTCGCGGCCAGGCGAAAGGCCAAGGGCAGCAGTGCCACCGCGACCATGGTCGCCACCATGGTCGGCGTGCTGAGCATGAGGGGCACTAAGAAACCCCCGAGTACCACGACGAACCCCAGCAGAAGAAGCCTCGCCAACTGCCTACGCTCAGCGATGGCTGCCCGGTCCCGCGCGATCAGACCCGCTTTGATCTCACGTTGCCGGTCCGCGTGCCAGCCGTTGAGTGCCCGCTCGTACCGGTGGCGCTCGGCGTCCCGCTGCTCATTCCAGGCGGCGGTCTCGCGCTCGAACGCGCGGTGATATGCCTCCTCGACGCGGGCGGACCAGCGTTCCCTGAGTTCGATCTCCAGTTGGCGGGCCCGGCGCTGGCCGGCGGCGAGGTTCTGCCACGCCGGGTCCACGGTTCGCATCAGGAGCTCCAAGGCAGCAAACGCTCGCCGGACCCTGGCAACACTACTGAATGCGCTCGCGGTATCACAGGGTGGGTGAGATCTGGCCGGGTTGCGCATCCGCTGGGTTCCGCGGCCACCGGGCAGTCACCCGGCGGTGTGCGCGTTATAGAGTGCGGCCGCATGGATGTGCTGGTCGTCAACCATCCGTTGGCTCAGGCACGACTGACGGTGATGCGCGATGCGCGTACCGACAAGACCGCTTTCCGGGCCGCGCTGCGTGAGTTGACCGTGATGCTGATCTACGAGGCCACTCGGGATGCCGGGGTGAGCGTCGAGTGGGTGCAGACTCCGGTGGGGCGTGCCACTGGATACCGGATCGCTGAGGCACCGCTGCTGGTGCCGGTGCTGCGGGCCGGGCTGGGGATGGCCGAGCAGGCGCTGGCGCTGATCCCAGAGGCGCAGATGGGTTTCGTCGGGCTGGCCCGGGATGAGCGCACGTTGCATCCGAGGTCGTATCTGGAGTCGCTGCCGGAGTCGCTGGCGGGGCGGTCGGCATTCGTGCTGGATCCGATGCTGGCCACCGGAGGCTCGATGAAGTACGCGATCCAGTTGATCATTGATCGGGGTGCTACTGACGTGACCGCTGTCTGTGCGGTGGCCGCACCGGAGGGCATCGCCCGATTGCGGGATTCCGGGCTACCGGTGCGGGTGGTCACGGCCAGCGTGGACGAGCGACTCGACGACGTTGGCTTCATCGTGCCCGGGTTGGGGGACGCGGGGGACCGTCAGTTCGGCGCGGTCTGAGGTGGCACAGCCGCCCGACACACCGCGCACCAGAGCCCGACACACCGGTTAGGAGGGGTGTGGAGGGCGCCAGCCGTCGAGGGTGGCGCGGAGGGCGGCTTCGAAGACCTCGGCGGTGGCGCCGGCCTGCCCAGGCAGCGCATTGCGCAGTTCTAGTGACACCAGGCCATGCACGTTTGCCCATAGCGCAGTGGAGATCAGGCCGGGGTCGATGGCGCGCAGCAGACCTGCCGCGACTGCCCGGCGCACGGCATCGAGCAGCCGGGTGAAAGTGGCCTCGGCGCGTGCCCAGTCCTCAGCGGTGGGCACGAATCCCGGTACCGGCGAGCCGAACATCACGGTGTACAGGTGTGGGTCGGCGAGGGCGCTGGCTCGGTAGGCGCGGCCGAGCGCGAGGATGTCGGCCAGCGGGTCGTCGGTAGCGGCCACCGCGTCCAGATGCGCTCCGAACCTGGTGAATGCCTCGACGAACAGTGCGCGCAGCACACCGGGCTTGCCGCCGAAAAGCGAGTACACCGCAGTGGTCGAGGTGCCTGCCTCGGCGGCGAGCCGGCGCAGGCTCAGCGCGTCCGGCCCCTCGGCGGTGAGCAGCCTCCCGGCCACGTCGAGCAGTCGAACCCGCAGCGCGTTGTCGTGCAACTTTGGCCGGGGCATGTGGCCACCTTATCGCAACAGCGTTTTATAACGATGTTTCGGTAAAGGGTGCGCTGTGCTGCCGGGTGACCCGGACGATCAGCAGCCACGGGCAGGACGGTGGTCCGGCAGGGCGCAACGGGCCGCCCCTCGGCCAGGGCGATGAGATCGCCTCCGATGCCGGTGCACAGGTCGGCCAGTTGGGCGCAGCCGGCGAACCGGGGCGCCCGGTGCCGGGAGATCGGCTCGGCGGACGCCTGCTCCAGGCCGGGACGGGTGAAGAACATCTGGCCGGCCAGGCGAAACTTGTTCGCCGCTGCCTGGCGCAGCTCGTGCTGGCTCAATGCGGCCGCCACCAGCTCCGCCGGGAACTGCGCGCGCAACGCGACGCCCAGCCGGATCGAGCCGATTGCTGCCGGGTCCTCGCGGGCCAGCCGGTTCAGCAGTGCCCGGCCCTCGGGGGAGCACAGCGCGTCGAGCTGGTCGAGGAGCACCGCTTCTTCCTATCCGGACGGATGCTCAGCGACCGCCTCCAGCGCCGCGGTTCGCAGGGAGGCGAGGCGCTGCGCCGCGGTCTTCTTGGCCCCGGTCAGCGTGTCGGGCGAGGTCAGCGGCTGCACGACTTCCAGATATGCCTTCAGCCTGGGCTCGGTGCCCGACGGCCGCACCAGCACCTGGAAACCTTCGCCTCGCAGCACGAGGGTGTTGTCGGGCTGGCGCGGGTCATGCAGCAGGTCCTGCACCCCGACCGGGTGGCCGGCGAGCTCGGTGGGAGGCCGGGCCCGCAGCCGGGCCATCGCCTGGGCCACCGCGGCGTGATCGGGCAACCGGACCGAGATCTGGTCGGTGAGGTGCACGCCGTGCCGGATGGCGAGTGTGTCGAGCAGGTCGTCCAGGGTGCGTCCGGCAGCTCGGGCGGTGGCCACCAGGTCGGCGGCCAGCACCGCGGCCGAGATGCCGTCCTTGTCCGGCACCGCGTCGGGGTCCACGCAGTACCCGAGCGCCTCCTCATAGGCGTAGACCAGACCGGGGCCCGCGCGGGCCAGCCACTTGAAGCCGGTGCGGGTCTCGGCGTAACGG
>DASTLT010000286.1:0-3655 GCA_035714625.1 Pseudonocardiaceae bacterium
CCGCTCGCTCCCGCCTTGACTGATCTTCCCGCTGCACCACCCCGGCCCCCGCTGCCGCCTGCGGGTTTCCGCCCGACCTCGGACGGCCGGCCCCCGGTACCGCCCCCACCGCAGCACGCCCAGCCACCGGCGCAGTTCCGGCACCCGTACGGTCCACCCCAGCCGGAGGTTCGCTTCTTCGCCGGCCTGCCCGCCCCGCCACCGCCGCCCGGGTCGCCCCCGGCGGGTCTGCCCGCAGCCCCGCAGCCGTATCCGCCGCCCCCGCACTACGGGCAGCCCTGGTATTACGGTCAGTCTGACTATCACGGGCAGCCGCTGTCCCCGCGGTACCTGCCGCAGCCTGACGTGGTGACCGGGGACGGGCCGCCGGCTGCCGGTGCTCAGCCCGGATCGGCGCCGGCCGCGCCTCCCGGGGATGACCGGGCCTGGCCGCTGGCCGGTTTCCGGGCCAGGGTGATCAGCTTCCTGATCGACAGCGTGGCGCCGTTACTGGTCGTCGCCGTCCTGCTCGGTGTCGGGTTCGGTGTGGGTAGCCCGCTGGCCGCCGGGCTGCTCGCCGCGGTCGCGCTGATCTTGTTCTACGGATGGAACTCGGGATACCGGCAGGGCAGCACCGGGCAGAGCATCGGTCGCCGGGTGGCGGGGACCAAGCTGGTGAAGATCGACACTGGGGCGCCGGTCGGGTTCGGGCTCGCGGTGCTGCGCCAGCTCTGCCACGGGCTGGAGTTCGGCCTCGGCTACCTCTGGCCGCTGTGGGACGAGCAGCGGCAGACGGTTGCGGACAAGATCGTCGGCACGGTGGTGGTCGGCGTGGACCCGGCAGCCGGGCCCCGGCCCGGGAGCAGCTCCCCGCCGCCCAGTCCGTAGGCTGGCCAGGTGACAGGCTTTTCCACCCGTGCCATCCACGCTGGTCAGACTCCCGATCCGGACACCGGGTCGGTGATCGTCCCGATCCATGTCAGCTCCACGTTCGTCCAGGACGGGGTGGGTGGGCTGCGTTCGGGATACGAGTACGCCCGCACCGGCAACCCCACCCGGGCCGCGTTGGAGACCTGCCTGGCGGCGCTGGAGGGCGGGCGCCACGGGCGGGCCTTCGCGTCCGGGATGGCGGCCACCGATGCGTTACTGCGCGCGACCTGCCGGCCCGGCGACCACATCGTCCTTCCGGATGACGCCTACGGCGGCACGTTCCGGCTGATCGACAAGGTGTTCCGGCCGTGGGGGGTCGAGCACACCCCCGTCTCGCTGTCCGACGTGGCTGCGGTGCGGGCCGCGATGCGCCCGGCCACCCGGCTGCTGTGGTGCGAGACACCCAGCAACCCGCTGCTCAACCTGGCCGACATCGCGGCGCTGGCCGGGGTGGCACACGAGGCAGGCGCCAAGCTGGTGGTGGACAACACCTTCGCCTCGCCCTACCTGCAGGCTCCGCTGGGACTCGGGGCGGACGTCGTGCTGCACTCGACCACCAAGTACCTCGGCGGGCACTCCGACGTGGTGGGTGGCGCGCTGGTCACCGACGACGGGGCACTGGACGAGCAACTGGCCTTCCTGCAGAACGGTGCCGGTGCGGTGCCCGGGCCGTTCGACGTGTGGCTCACCTTGCGCGGGATCAAGACCTTGGCCGTGCGGATGGAGCGGCACTGCGACAACGCCGAGCGGGTCGTCGCGGCGCTGCAGGCGCATCCGCAGGTCAGCAGCGTTCGCTACCCGGGGCTGGGTACCCATCCCGGGCACGAAGTGGCGGCCAAGCAGATGCGCCGCTTCGGGGGGATGGTCTCGTTCACCGTCCGCGGGGGAGCCGACGCCGCGCTCGCCGTGTGCTCCCGGACCCGGCTGTTCACCCTGGCCGAGTCCCTGGGCGGGGTGGAATCGCTCATCGAGCACCCGGGAAAGATGACCCACGCGTCGACCGCGGGGTCCCAGTTGGAGGTGCCGGCGGACCTGGTGCGGCTGTCGGTGGGCATCGAGGATGCCGTCGATCTCGTGGACGACCTGCTGCAGGCGCTCAGCTAAGCGCTCATCCGGTAACCCCCGTTCCGGATCGGCCCCGTTTCCAGATCCGCTCAGTCGCCGATCGGCGCTGGTGGTGCGGGCTGGGGTGGCTGATCCTGGGGTGGCGCCACCGGCAGGTCGTCGCGGTGCAGGCACCCCCCGACCAGCACTATGCCGCCCGGCCGGGCTACGTAGCTGCCCGGGTCATCGCAGGCCGCCTGGCTGGCGGTGACGAAAGCGGCGCAGGTGAGTAGCGCGGCTACCGCCGTGGTGACCGCGACCGGCATCCAGCGGCTGCTGCGCCCCATCCCACCTCCCTGACCCTGCCGGGTTCGACCATACCCCCCGCACCGTCTGCCCTGCCGGGGGCGCGCTCTGCGCTGGGTCGAGGTACCGGGTCCGCTGCACCTGGGCGGTGGCCTACCTGAGACCTGGCAGGATCACCGGCTATGGAATTGGTCGGCCTCGAGGAGATCAGGGCCGCGCAGGAGGTGTTGCGGGGTGTGGTCCGGCGCACTCCGTTGGCCGCCTGCCGGGTTCTCGAGCAGCGCTGCGGCGTCCCAGTGCACCTCAAATGCGAGAACCTTCAGCGTACCGGCTCGTTCAAGATTCGGGGTGCTTTCGTCCGCATCCACCGGCTGTCGGCGGCCGAGCGGGCCTGCGGCGTGGTGGCGGCCAGTGCCGGCAACCACGCCCAGGGCGTGGCCTTGGCAGCCGCGAAGCTGGGCATCCGGGCGACGGTGTTCATGCCGGTGACCGCGCCGCTGCCCAAGCTTGCCGCCACCCAGGGGTATGGCGCGCAGGTGTACCAGGTCGGTGAGGTGTTCGAGGAGTCCCTCGCCGCGGCGCGCGAGTTCGCCGCGAGCACCGCAGCGGTGTTCATTCACCCGTTCGACCATCCCGACGTGATCGCCGGGCAGGGGACCGTCGGGTTGGAGGTACTCGAGCAGTTGCCCTCGGTGGGCACCGTCGTGGTGCCCACCGGCGGTGGCGGGCTGGTCGGGGGGATCGCCGCGGCCGTCAAGGGGGTCAAACCGGACGTCCGGGTGATCGGAGTGCAGGCCGAGGGGGCGGCTGCCTGGCCGGCCTCGCTCGCCGCGGGTAAGCCGGTCCGGCTGGGCAAGCCCCAGACTCTGGCCGACGGCATCGCGGTAGCCGAGCCCGGGGTAGTGACCTTCGCCCATGCGGCCAAGCTGGTTGACGAGGTGCGCACGGTGACGGAGGAGGCGCTGTCCCAGGCGCTGCTGCTGTGCTTGGAGCGAGCCAAGCTGGTGGTCGAGCCGGCTGGTGCGGCAGGTGTCGCCGCCCTGCTGGGCGGCGGCGACTGGGTGCCGGGCCCGGTGTGCGTGGTGCTCTCCGGGGGCAATGTCGACCCGCTGCTGCTGATGCATGTGATCCAGCACGGCCTGGGTGCCGGCGGCCGGTTCCTGGCACTGCGGGTGACCATGCCCGACCGTCCCGGCGAGCTGGCTGCGCTGCTGGCGCGGGTCAGCACATCGGGGGCGAATGTGGTGGACGTGTCCCATTCGCGTGTCTCCGGCCGCCTCGCCCTGGGTGAGGTGGTGGTCGCGCGGAGCTTGGAGACCCGGGGGCCGCGGCACTGCGAGGAGCTCGTCGCCGATCTGGCCGCCGCAGGCTATGCGCTGGTGCACCCGTGAGCGGC
>DASTLT010000287.1:0-1580 GCA_035714625.1 Pseudonocardiaceae bacterium
CACCCAGCAGGGCCTGATCTGGAGCCGGCTCAAGGGCGCCGACGCGGAGCGGGCCGCGCTGGTGCGCGCCGCGGCGGAGCAGGCCGGGTGCCAGACCGTGCTGGCACTGGCCGAGGTGAAGCAGACCTGGGACGCCCTGCCATCCGACAGCGACCAGTGGGACGACTACGACTACTACGAGGACGAGGACGAGGAGGACGACGGTTACCGCAGCCCGAGTCAGGACCCCGACGACTTTCAGCTCAATGAGCTGATCGACGACGAGATCACCTTCAGCTGGTGGACCAGCCCGGAGGGCACCGGCGGCGAGCCGATCTCGCTGCACGTCCCCGACTACGAGGTGTGTACCCCCACCCCGAGCGTGGGCCTGGCGCCCTACCGGTCCGAGTACGAGGGCTACATGGGCAACTACGGCAACACGCTGGATCGGTGGTACCGGCGGGCCGCGGTTGTCGTGTGGCCGCAGGACAGGGCGTTCGCGGCGCGTGCCGAGGCCGGATCGCAGTGGGCTCTGCACGAGCTCGGTGACCGCATCCACGTCGGAGACCTGGAGGGTGCACGTGCCGCAGCGGAGTCGCTCGCGCCGTTCTGGAAACGGATAGGAGCACAGGCGGGACTGCTCGGTGCGGCCCTGGACGTGGCGGCGGGCCTGGGCGTCGCCGGGACGGCGGCGATGCTGCTGGAACCGTTCCGGGTGGAGATGGTCACGCAGGAGCATGCGGGCGGGTTGGCAGCGGTGGCCGGGCGTTACGGCGTGGACTGGACGCGGAGCGTCATCGACGGGTGGTTCGGGTCGGGGCACCACTTCGGAACCGACCTGTCCGAGTGGGTCGACAACAGGCTGCCGGCGCTGTGCGGGGCGCTGCGTAGCACCGGGAGGCCGGAGGTGGCACGGCTACTGGCCGCCGGAGCCTGGCGCTGGATGGGACGCCAGCTCCGGCTCTGGACTACCACCCCGCGAAGCGAGGTCCGCCAGCCGCAGTTGGAGATGCTGAGTTCGCCGTTGGTGCGGCTGCTGGAGGCGGCCGACGGCAAGCTACACGACGAGATCACGAGAGCGCTGCGCGAGTGCGGGGACAACGTACTGGAGTGCCTGATGCCGGCGCTGCGCCTGGCGGACGCGCGGCGGGCAGCGGGGCTCGACACGGTCGCGCGGGACTGCGCGGAGCGGCTCGGCACGATCATCGCGCGGCCGCTGCGTGACGAAGACGACTGGTCGATCGAATGGACCGGGTGCGGGTGCGGCCTGTGTGACACGTTGGGGACGTTTCTCGGCTCACCATCACAGCGGATCTTCGCGTGGCCGCTGGCGACAGACGGACGCCGACACGTGCACACCCAGATCGACTCGGCAGGGCTGCCGGTGCGGCACCAGACCCGGCGGCAGGGGCGGCCCTACACGCTGGTGCTGACGAAAACCGACGAGCTGTTCACCCGCGCCACGAACGCGCGGCGCCAGGCCGTGACCGACCTGGCGTGGCTGACCTCGACGCGGGGTGACGCATCAGCGCGAACGTAAGGTGGCGGAGCGGAACGGGTTCCGGAACACCACTTTCACGGACGGCTCACCAGATGACTGA
>DASTLT010000288.1:0-7694 GCA_035714625.1 Pseudonocardiaceae bacterium
CGGGGCTACCGCCCCGTTACCCACTCACCAGCGTCAGCAGGACGGAGTCGCGATCGACGCTGTCGCCGTGGCGGACCCGCAGGGCGTGCACCACCCCGTCGACCGGCGCGACCAGCGGGTGCTCCATCTTCATCGCCTCGATGACGAGCAACCGGGTGCCCGCCGGGACCTGCTGGCCCGGTGCGACGTCGAGGACGGTGACGGTGCCGGGCATCGGCGCGCGCACCGGTCCTGAGCCCGCCGCGGTGTCGGCCTCCCGGGCCGTGGCGAGCGGCGGATGCTCGCGCAGCTCCCAACCGTGCCCGTCGCGGCCGAGCCAGAGCACCGCACCATCCCGGGCCCAGGCATAGCGCCGGGTGATCCCGTCCAGGGTGACGACCAGATCAGCACCGGGCGGCGGGGCCCAGGCGCCGTCCAGCGGGACCGAGGTGCCGTCCGGCGGGGCCCAGGCACCGGCCGGCAGGGCACAGTCCCAGCGGGCCGAGGCGGGGACCGGGGCGCCCGGACCGATCGCGACCTCGGCGGCGCCGGCCCGGCCGCGGGTGCGCACCTCGACCGGGTCCTGCCCGACGGCGCGGACCTGCCAGCGGGTCCAGGTGGGCTCGCCGATCCGCCAGCCGCCGGGCAGCGCGAAGGGATCCACCACCGGGCCCGGGGGTTCCAGCTCCAGCAACGCGAGCAGCCCGGCCGCGGCCAGCACGTCGTCCGGCACCTCGGCGACCCAGTCGGCCAGCCGGCGCTCGACCAGCCCGGTGTCCAGCCGGCCGGCGACCACGTCGGGATCGGCCAGCAGCATGCGCAGGAACCCGATGTTGGTGCCCAGGCCCAGGACGGTGGTGCGGGCCAGGGCGGCGTCCAGGCGGCGCAGCGCGGTGTCCCGGTCCGGGCCCTGCGCGATGATCTTGGCAAGCATCGGGTCGTAGTCGCTGCCCACGGTGTCGCCCGGGGCCAGCCCGGAGTCCACCCGCACGCCCGGCCCGGCGGGCTCGCGCACCGCCAGCACCCGACCTCCGGTGGGCAGGAAGCCCCGCGCGCCCGGGGTCACCGACACGGACTCGGCGTAGATCCGAGCCTGCACGGCGTGCCCCTCGAAGCGGACGTCGGGCTGGCCCAGCGCCAGCGGCTCCCCGGCGGCCACCCGCAACTGCAGCTCAACCAGGTCGAGCCCGGTGACCAGCTCGGTGACCGGGTGCTCGACCTGCAGCCGGGTGTTCATCTCCAGGAAGAAGAACACGTCGGGGTCGTGGCCCGGCACGATGAATTCCACGGTGCCGGCACCGACATAGCCGACGGCCTGCGCGACGGCCACCGCGGACGCCCCCATCCGGGCCCGGGCGGCCGGGCCCAGCAGCACCGAGGGTGCCTCCTCGACGATCTTCTGGTGCCGCCGCTGCAGGCTGCACTCCCGCTCGCCGAGGTACACCGCCGCGCCGTGGGCATCGGCCAGCACCTGGATCTCGATGTGCCGGGGAGCGCTGATCAGCCGCTCGATGAGCAGGGTGTCATCGCCGAACGCACCGAGGGCCTCGCGGCGGGCCCCGGCGAGCGCCGCAGGCAGCTCGGCGGCGGTGCGCACGGCCCGCATGCCCTTGCCGCCGCCACCCGCGGACGGCTTGATCAGCACCGGGTACCCGAGCGCTGCGGCTGCGGCCGCCAGCGTCTCGTCGTCCCCGCCCCTCCCGGCGTCCAGGCCGAGGCTGTCGCTGCCCGGTACCACCGGGACCCCGGCGGCCCTCACGGCCTGCTTGGCCCGGATCTTGTCGCCCATCGCCTCGATCGCCTCCGCGGGCGGGCCGATGAACACCAGAGCGGCCTTGGCGCAGGCCCGGGCGAAGGCGGGGTTCTCGGCGAGGAACCCGTAGCCGGGGTGCACGGCCTGGGCGCCGGTGCGCTCGGCGGCGTCCAGGATGGCGTCGATCAGCAGGTAACTCTGCGCGGCGGGCGGCGGGCCGAGCCGGACGGCGACGTCGGCCTCCCGGACGTGCCGGGCGCGGGCGTCGGCGTCGCTGTATACCGCGACCGCCCGGATGCCCAGCGCGCGCAGCGTACGGATCACCCGGACCGCGATCTCGCCGCGGCCGGCTACCAGCACTGAGCCGAACACTTGCCCTCACATCCGGAAGACGCCGAAGCCCGGCGGCGACAGCGGCGCGTTGGCGGCGGCGGACAGCGCGAGCCCGAGCACCATGCGGGTGTCCGCCGGGTCAATCACCCCGTCGTCCCATAGCCGGGCCGTCGAGTAGTAGGGGTGGCCCTGATGCTCGTACTGGGCGCGGATGCGGTGCTTGAACTGCGCCTCGGGCTCCGGGTCATCGCCGCGGCGGACGGTGGCGAGCACGGTGGCGGCCTGCTCCCCGCCCATCACCGAGATCCGCGCATTGGGCCACATGAACAGAAAGCGCGGGGAGAAGGCCCTTCCGCACATCGAGTAGTTCCCGGCGCCGAAGGAACCGCCGATGATCACGGTCAGCTTCGGCACCCGGGTGGTGGCGACGGCGGTGACCATCTTGGCGCCGTGCTTGGCAATGCCCCCTGCCTCGTACTCCCGGCCCACCATGAAGCCGGAGATGTTCTGCAGGAACACCAGCGGAATGCTGCGCTGATCGCACAGCTCGATGAAGTGGGCACCCTTGAGCGCCGACTCACCGAACAGGATCCCGTTGTTGGCCACGATGCCGACCGGGTGGCCGTGCAGCCGGGCGAAACCGGTCACCAATGTCGGGCCGTACTCGGCCTTGAACTCCTGGAACCGGCTGCCGTCGACGAGGCGGGCCACCACCTCGCGCACGTCGTAGGGGGTGCGGGAGTCGGTGGGCACCACGCCGTAGATGCCGGCCGGGTCCAGCGCGGGCTCCTCGACCGACGCCACATCCCACGGCCGGGGCGGGCGGGGGCCGAGGGTGGCGACGATGGCCCGGACGATCGCCAGCGCGTGCGCGTCGCCGGTGGCCAGGTGGTCGGTGACCCCGGAGATCCGGGCGTGCAGCTCCCCGCCGCCGAGGTCCTCGGCGCTGACCACCTCCCCGGTGGCCGCCTTGACCAGCGGCGGACCACCCAGGAAGATCGTGCCCTGGTTGCGGACGATCACTGCCTGGTCGCTCATCGCGGGCACGTAGGCGCCCCCAGCGGTGCAGGAGCCGAGCACCGCGGCGATCTGCGCGATGCCGCACGCGGACATCGTCGCCTGGTGGTAGAAGATCCGGCCGAAGTGCTCCCGATCGGGGAACACCTGGTCCTGCTCGGGCAGGTAGGCACCGCCGGAGTCGACCAGATACAGGCACGGCAGCCGGTTGTGCAGCGCCACTTCCTGAGCGCGCAGGTGCTTCTTGACCGTCATCGGGAAGTAGGTACCGCCCTTGACGGTGGCGTCGTTGGCGACAATCACGCACTCCCGCCCGGCCACCCGCCCGATCCCGGTGATGATGCCCGCGGCCGGTGCCTCGTCGCCATACATGCCGGTGGCGGCGAGCGGGGAGAGCTCCAGGAACGGGCTGGACGGGTCGACCAGGGCGTCGACCCGGTCCCGGGGCAGCAGCTTGCCGCGCTGCACGTGCCGGTCCCTGGCTTGCGGTGGGCCGCCGAGCCGGGCTCTCGCCAGCTTCTCGCGCAGCTCGGTGAGCAGTCTGGCGTGCGCCTCGGTGTTGCGCCTGACGGCCGCCGCGGCCGGATCCACCGTAGCGGCACCGGTGCGCGCGTCCATGCCTCTGCATCCTTCCCGGAACCCCCGCACCCCGGCAGGCCCGCCCCCTGCGTTAACGCTCATTAACTAGGTTAGCGCTCATTAACGCCGGCCGCTAGGGTCAGCCGCGTGACCCTGCCCTCCGCACCGGATCGCGCACCGACCCGGCGGGAGCAGATCCTGCAGGTCGCCGCCCGGTTGTTCGCCCAGCACGGATTCCACGGGGTGAGCATCGCCGAGCTCGGCGCCGCAGTGGGGGTCAGCGGCCCCGCGCTCTACCGGCACTTTCCCGGCAAGGAGGCGCTGCTCACCGAGATGCTGGTGGGCATCAGCGAGTATCTGCTGGACGGCGCCACCGCGCTGGCGGCCCGCACCGACGACCCCCGCCAGGTGCTGACCGAGCTGGTCGACTTCCACGTCGACTTCGCGCTGCGCCATCCCGAGCTGATCACCGTGCAGGACCGCGACCTGGCGAACCTGCCCGAGCAGGCCCGCCGCCAGGTCCGCAGCCTGCAACGCTCCTACGTCCAGATCTGGGTAGACACCCTGCGCCGGCTCGTCCCCGGGCTGCCCACCGAGACCGCCCGAGTGGCTGCGCACGGGGCGTTCGGACTGCTCAACTCCACCCCGCACATCACCTCCCCTGGGTCCCCTAGCCCGACTGGGCACAGCGCAGCCGGCGCCGACCCGCAGCAGGTGGCCGTGCTGCTGCGCCGGATGACGATCGCCGCGCTGACCACCGCCACCCTGACCGCGCGGTCCGAGTAGCGCACCCCAGACCGCCCTTCGGCCCCGTGGGAGGCCCAGAAGCGCGATCCTCACCCAGTGCTTCATGATCAATAACCCCGGTCAGAGCTCCAGGTCAGCAGCATGATCGCTGCGATGCGTAACGTGCGACGCGGCAATCACGAACCCATGAGCGAACGCGGTTGTGCGCTGTCCCCTATCAAAGCCACCGGGGCACAGCCCAGAAGCCCGGAGGGGTACACGTGGGAGAGATAGTAGGGATCGACCTGGGCACGACCTTCTCGGCCGTGGCCCGCATGAATGAGCTCGGCAAGCCGGAGATCATCAGGAACCGGGACGGCGACAACATCATGCCCTCGGTGGTGCTGTTCCAGGGCGATATTCCGATCGTTGGAAAGATGGCCAAGCACTCTGCGGCCACCGCCCCGGATGACGTTGTGCAGTACGTCAAGCGCGCCATGGGCGACCCGACGTGGCGTTTCGAAACCTCCGAAGGAAAGAGCTTCCGGCCGGAAGAGATCTCGGCGCTGATACTCAAGCGCCTCAAGGAGGATGCTGAGCTCGCCCTGGGCACGACCGTCACCGATGCGGTGATCACGGTACCGGCGTATTTCGACGACGCCCGCCGGCGGGCGACGATTGATGCCGGGAAGATCGCCGGGCTCGACGTGCGCCGGGTACTCAACGAGCCCACCGCGGCCGCGCTCGCCTACGGTCTGGACACCGCCGGCATCGGCACGGTACTTGTGTACGACCTCGGTGGTGGCACTTTCGATGTGACGGTACTGCAGATCCACGACGGCATCTTCGACATCCGGGCCACGCACGGCGATCGGAATCTGGGCGGTTTCGACTGGGACAACGCCCTGATGAATCTGGTCAACAAGCACTTCACCGCCGCCGGGGCCCCGATATCCTCGACGACGACCGCGCCGTAGCAGATCTACGGGAGAAAGTCGAGTCGGCCAAGCACATGCTGAGCTCGGTCGAGCAAGCCCGGGTAGCGATCACCGTCGATGGTTTCTCAAAGGTCATCCCGATCACCCGCGCGGAGTTCGAGTCCGCTACCTCCAGCCTGCTGAGCCGGACCCGCGACATCGCTGAGATGGTGCTTGAGGACGCGGGGCTGGACTGGCCCGGGATCGACCGGTTGCTCCTGGTCAGCGGATCCACCCGGATGCCCATGGTTCGTGAGCTCATGGAGCGTACGTCCGGCAAGACGGCGGACCGCACGGTCAATCCCGACGAGGTAGTGGCGCTCGGGGCGGCGGTTCAGTCGAAGATCGTCGAGGCCGAGGTCTCGGGTGGTCAACTGGCCGCCGCGGGGTACCCGGCCGGTATTCCTGTCGTGCGCGACGTCACCTCGCAGGGCCTCGGCACGCTGGCCCTCGATCCCCGCAGTGCACGCCTGCAGAACTCGGTCATCATCCCACCCAATACGAAGATCCCAGCCAAGCGCAGTGAAATATTCAAGACGGTCTCCGACAACCAGACCCGCATCGAGGTCGACGTCACCCAGGGCGACGACACCGATCCGGAGTACGTCAGCATCATCACCACCCACGAGGTCTCCATTCCGCCCTATCCGGCAGGGGCCCAGATTCGGATCACCTATGCCTACGACATCGACCAGGTGGTGTTCATCGAGGTCGACGACCTGACCGCGAACCGTTCCCTCGGAACGTTCGAGGTGACCAATATCGCCAACATGAGCCGGGATGAGGTGGCTGCGGCCATCCGTAAGACCAAAATGATTGAGGTGGGATGATGACAACGGCGCTGGTCAACTTCTACGAGATTCTGCAGATTTCGTCCAACGCGGATGACGAGCAGATCCGAAAGGCGATCAAAAGGGAACGCCGGACGTGGGTGAAACGCCAGGCGCATCCGGACGCCGATCGGCGGGCTGAGGCCGAGGCTCGGGTACGCCACCTGGACCAGGCCGAGAAGACCCTGCTCGACGCCGCCGCGCGGGCTGGCTACGACCGCCAGCTCGCCGAGTACCGTCCACCGACCACTGACGCCCAACTGCCGGCTGGAGACGACGACTGGCTGCAGCGGGCCCGGGTCTACCTGGACCTGGGCAATGCGAATGCGGCCAACTATGCCGCCCGGGAAGCCATCATCCGCTGCGGATCCAGCGACGAGGCATGGTTCATCCGCGCGCACTCCTCGTTTCTGCTCGGCCGCCCTTCCGATGCGGAGTACGAGTTTTCCGAGGCAATCCGGCTGCGACCGGATAATGCCGAATATCATTTCGGTCTGGGCGAGGTCTACGGCGAGCAGGCCAAGTGGCAGCCCGCGATGCGGGAGTTCGAGCAGGCGCTCCGGCTGGATCCGGGCAATCCCAGCTACCGGACCGGGATCGCCCAGGTGCTGCTCGCTACCGATCAAGCGGCCAAAGCTCTGGCCGTCCTGGAAAAAGTGGTCGCCGAGCACCCGGACAACGCCGTCTTCAAGTACTACCTCGGCGCCGCGCTGCACGACGCCGCGGTGGAGAACATGACCAAGGATCCCCGCGGCGGCGGCTGGGTAATCACCAGCGAGGAGCAGGCCGGTGTGGCCGAGCGCAACGCCGACCGAATGGAGGCGCTCGGTCTGGCCGATCCCGAGATCGACCGGCTGGCCCGTGGCCTGCGGGAGCAGGCGGCGCATGCCCGCGGGATGGTCTGGATCAACAATGGCACGCTGCGCTGGTATGTCGGCGCCTTCGTGGTGTTCGGGCTGTTCCCGCTGGTCAGCGGCGAGCCGGGACCGGTCCTGTGGGGCCTACTCGTCTGCGCGGTGCTGACGGGTACCTATATCACGCGCCACTACAAGGCGCGCTGGGAACTGGCGCGCCGCACCCTCGGCGTCCACCGGGCGGGGATCTGACATGGCGCAGGAGACCGAACCGAGCGAGCTTGCCGCGCTGCGCGATGAGGTCGCGATGCTACGCGACCTGTTCCAGCGCCGGCTGTTCGAGGACCGAGCCCGGCAGCAGATGTACGACGAGCTCTGCGCCCAGCTCGAGTTCGCCCGCTCCGACTTGACCGAGCAGTTCATCGCGCCCCTGCTGCAGGAACTGCTGCTGCTCGTCGACCGGGTGGAGACCCTGCTCAGGGCCGCGGAGATGGTGAATCCCACGGAGACATCCCAGGGCTTTAATTGTCAAGCAGCAACTTGTTGATCTTCGTTGGTGGTGGTGGGCCAGGCGGTGGCTTCGTCGTAGAGGGTGCGGGTCTTCAGGCAGCCGTGCAGGATGCCCACCAGGCGGTTGGCCAGTTGG
>DASTLT010000289.1:0-9255 GCA_035714625.1 Pseudonocardiaceae bacterium
CTCGCTGGACTGCGACGTCATCCAGGCCGACGGTGGCACCCGCACGGCGGCGATCACCGGCGCCTACGTGGCGCTGCACGACGCGGTGACCTGGTTGCGAGCCGCTGGGCGGCTGGCCGATCCGCAGCCGCTGTCCTGCTCGATCGCGGCGGTGAGTGTCGGTGTGGTGACCGGCCGGGTTCGCCTGGACCTGCCGTACGAGGAGGACTGCCGCGCCGAGGTCGACATGAACGTGGTGGCCACCGACACGGGGACCCTGGTGGAGCTGCAGGGCACCGGCGAGGGTGCCACCTTCGCCCGCTCCACTTTGGACCAGATGCTGGACATGGCCATGGACGGGTGCGCGGAGCTCGCGGTGCTGCAGGCCAAGGCGTTGTCCGAGCCCTACCCCGGCGAACTGCCCCGGTGAGCGCAGCGCGACTGCTGCTGGCTACCCGCAACCCCGCCAAGCTCGCCGAGTTGCGTCGAATCCTGGCATCGTCGGGCACCGCCGTCGGGGTGGTCGGGCTTGCCGACGTCCCCGGGTTTCCCGCGGCCCCCGAGACGGGAGCCACTTTTGAGGAGAATGCGCTGGCCAAGGCGCGCGACGCGGCGGCAGCTACCGCTCTGCCCGCGGTGGCGGACGACTCGGGGCTGGTGGTGGACGCCCTGGGGGGCATGCCCGGGGTGCTCTCGGCCCGGTGGGCTGGCCGGCACGGGGACGACACCGCGAATCTGAGGTTGGTGCTCGATCAAATGAGCGACGTTCCGGAGCATCGCCGGGGGGCGGTGTTCGTCTGCGCCGCAGCGCTGGTGGTGCCCGCCGGAGGGCAGTTCGGAGCACCGGGGGAGCTGGTGGTGCGCGGGGAGTGGCGGGGCACCCTGACCCGTGCCCCGCGCGGCAGCAACGGGTTCGGTTACGACCCGATCTTTGTTCCGGAGGGGGAGCGGCGCACCTCCGCGGAGTTGGACCCCGCGGAGAAGGACGCCTGCTCGCACCGGAGCCGGGCGCTGCGCGCGCTGCTGCCCGCGCTGCGCCAGCTCACCTCGCCGCTCTGGTGATCTCGTGCTCTTGCGTGCGGCCCGGCCGTCCCCGGGTGGGGGAGGGTGTCCGGTTCCGGCCAGGCCAGCGCGCCCGCCCGTCAGGTTCGGCCCCCGAGCGGAACTTCCCGGGCACCTGCCGGGAAGTGCCAGTAAGACGTGCGCCGCGCGCTCCCGGTTCCCTGGTTGACCCCGAGATCCCGCCGCGTCCAGCCCGATGATCAGGCGGCGCCGCAAAGCTGGTGAGCTGGGGAGGTGGTCATCCGGCTGGCAGGAGCAGTACGCTCCGCGACATACCGTGCTTTTACCGATACGCCCTGCTAACCGCCGCCCCTGCACCGAACTCCTGGTTCGGTGGTGTCCCGACTGTTCACCGAGGAATGATGAGCGAGCCGTCTCAGCCCGGTCCGAGTGACGACGCGGTGCACGTCGCCGCGGACCGTAACTTGCCGCAGTTCGACGACCTGCCGGTCGCCGGGGATACCGCCCGCCTGGACCAGGGCGTCGAGCTGCATCCGCAGTGCAAACCGCTGGCACCGCTGCTGGGGGTGTGGCGCGGGCAGGGCCTGGCCCAGTACCCGTCGCTGCTCGGCGAGTTCCCGTACGGCCAGCAGATCATCTTCTCGCACGACGGCCGGCCGTTCGTGGTCTATGAGGCGCGGGCCTGGCTGCTCAGCCCGTCCGGGCAGGTGCTGCGCCCGGCCGCCCGCGAGGTCGGGTGGTGGCGGGTGGACGAGGAGGAGACCATCGAGGTGGTCCTTGCGCACATGTTCGGCATCTGTGAGATCTGGTATGGCGGGCAGGTCAGCGAGACAGCCTGGGAGCTGGGCACCGAGGACGTGCTGCGCACCGCCACGGCACGGGAGACGACGGCGGCCGCCCGGCTGTACGGCATTGTGGAGGATGGCCAGCTCGCCTACATCGAGGAGCGCGCGCTGCGCGGGCTGCCCATGCAGCCCCACTTGTCCGCGCAGTTGCAGCGCATCATCGGCTAGAGCGGTCCCCCTGAGTGGGGTAGTGGCTGGGGGTTCCGGTGGGCCTGGTACTACGGGCGGTCGACCTGGCTGGGCCTTGCCGGTGGCGCTGGCTGCTGATCGACGAGCAGTCAGGGGTGCGGCTGGCCGATCACCTGGTGAACCTGGAGCCGGACGCCGCCGAGACGGAGGCGTTCGCGGATCTGTACCGGTTCCTGCGGTGGCGGGCTGACCCGGAGCGCCGGGTGTCCAGCGAGGCGGCACTGGTCCATCGGATGGGGGCCTGGATCGGGTCGGTGGTGCTGGGTGAGCGTATCGGCCGGGCCATTGCGACGACGGCGCCGGTGACCGTGCGGGTGCAGGTGCCCCCGGGAGCGGAGTTTCTGGCGTTCCGCCCGATCGAGCTGGCTCATGCCGGCGGGATGCCGCTCGCCGCCCGCGGCGATGTGGCCCTGGTCTATGAGCTTGCCGGCTCGGCCCGAGCGGCGAAGGCAGGGGTAGGTGACGCGTTGCGGGTGCTGGCGGTGTTCAGCCTGCCCACCGCCACCTCGGCGCTGGCGCTGCGCCGGGAGCGCTACCGTCTGTCCCGGCTGCTGCCCAGGGTTGCAGCCCGCAGCCGGCGGCGGGTGGAGCTGCAGGTCGCCCAGTACGGCCTGACCCGGGCGGTGCTGGCTGATCTGGCCCGGTCCGGAGGCGGCTGGGACGTACTGCATCTGTCGGGGCTTGGCGGGATGGGGGAGTTCCTGCTGGAGAATCCGGACGGGTCGCTGGATCCGGTGTCCAGCATGGAACTGGTCGGGCTGCTGCGCCCGTTACGGTCGCGGCTCAAGCTGGCCGTGGTCTCGGCGTGCCAGTCTGTGCCGGCACCCACCGTGGCCACCCTGGGACTTGGCGTGGCGGACCCGGCCGCGGAGCTGGAGGCGCAGGGCGCTCAGGAGGCGGCGAGTTCGGTGGGGATGGCGCGGGCGTTGCTGGCCGACCTGGGCTGTGCGGTGATCGCGATGCGCTACCCGGTGGTGGATGACTTCGCCACCGGGTTCGCCGAGGTGCTTTACGATCGGATGTTCCGCAACGCTCAGCCGGTGGACCGGGCGGTGTCGGCTGCGGTGTCAGCCGCAGCGGGCCCCGCGCCGTCGCTGACTCGGCCGGCGATCTGCCTGGCGAGTCCGGCAATTCTCGGGGCCGCGGCGACCAGGCTGTCGCTGGAGCCTCCGATCGGGAAACCGGTGCCCGACCCTGCCGAGCAGGTGATGGCCCACTTCCCGGCAGAGCCGCTGCACTTCGTCGGCCGGGTCGAGGCGATGGCGGCCGCCAGCGCCGCCCTGGCCCCGGCCTCCGGACGGGCCGCGGTGGTGCTGCACGGAATGGCCGGGGCGGGCAAGACCGTGTGCGCGCTGGAGTTGGCCTACCGCCACCAGCCGGCGTTCGAGGCGTTGGCGTTCTGGTCGGCCCCCACCGATCCGGACCAGTACGGCGACGCGCTGCGGCTACTGGCGGTGGCCTTGGATGCGCAACTGGCGAGCTACCGGCTCGCGATGGCTGACACCCTCGCCGCCCCAGAGCAGTTGAAGAACTTCCTGCCCACGCTGACCGCCGTCCTGGCCGACGCCCGCCTGCTGCTGGTCCTGGACACTCTCGACGTCCTGCTCACCCCGGACGGCCAATGGCGCGATCCGCGTTGGGCGTTGCTGATCGGCGCCTTGACCGGCCATGCGGGGTATTCCCGGGTGGTCCTGGCCAGCCGCATCGTGCCGGCCGGGCTGGACCTGGACACCGTGCTGGTCCAGCGGGTGCACGCACTGTCCCGGGCCGAGACCCTGCTGCTGGCCCGGGAGCTGCCGAACCTCGCGGGCATCGAGGATCCCGTGCTGGGCCGCCGGGTGCTCACGCTGATTCAGGGCCATCCGACACTGTTGGAGTTGGCTGACGCGGCGGTAGCTGACCCGAACTGGCAGGCCGTCCAGCTCGAGGCGATCGAGGCGATGGTGGACACCGCGGCGCTGCCGGCATTCTGCACTGCGGGCGAGACCGGACTGGACGCCGAGCAGTTGTGGCAGATCCTGACCGCATGGACCACCCACCTGGCCACGGCGCTGCCCGCCCCGGCCCGGTTGCTGCTGCAGACGTTGTGCCGCATCGAGGAGTCCGACCGGAGCAGCGCCCTCCTCGGTGGAATCTGGACTGCGCTGTGGCGGCGCCTGGACCAGCCCGGCGAACCGCCACCCCTGGCCCAGGGGGCCGCTGCGCTGGTCGCCACCGGCCTGGTCGCCATCGATTCGATCAAGGCTCCGGTCGCTTCCGACGGGCCGGTGCGCTACCGGATCCACCGCGGCGTCGCCGAGGTCATCCACGCCGCGACCGCTGAGCCGGTCACGGCCGGGATCGACGCACAACTCGCTGCCTGGTGGATCGTGGTCAGCGAATGGGGGATCGAGCAGGACAAGGCCGGCAAGGACACCCACCGACTCGTGCTGGACGCTAGCCTGGCGGCCGCTCGCTACCTGATGCGCCAACAGGACTGGGACGCCGCCAGTTGCCTGCTCGAACGCGCCCTACTGCGGGACCACTACGCCACGGGCACAGCGCTGCTGGTCATTCCCTCGCTGCGGCGCATCGCCGAGGCCACCGGCGCCCGCAAGGATCTCGTGGTGCTGGCCGCCGCGCTCCGGAAGCTGGATCCCGGTGAGGCCGAGATGTTGTTGCGCCGCGCGTACGAGCAGGCCGTCACCGACGGGGAGTACCGGCTTGCCTCGGCCACCGCTGGTGATCTGGTCGCCCTGCTGCGGGACCAGGGCAGGCTGCGCGAGGCGCTCAGGCTGGCTGGCCAGAAGATCGAGCACACCATCCAGGCCGGGCTCGGGCTGTGGACCCAGCTCAGCGACCAGGGACGGCGGCTGCAGCTTCTCGGCATGCTCGGCCACCACGAGCAGGTCCTTGCCGAACTGCCCGCGTTGCGCGCCCGGATGACCACCCTCACCGATGAACCCGCTGACAACGACCAGGTGAACCCGGGCAACGTCCGGGAGGGACTGCTTGACGTCGGCCGCTGCTCGGCGATGGCCGTGGCGCGGTGGGCGGAGGCACTCGAGCTGGGCGAGGAGATCACCGGTCTCAAGCGGCGGCGCGGCGCCAGCCCCTACGAGACCGCTCGCACCTGTTTCAACAACTACCTTCCGTTGCTTCGCCTCGACCGGCTGGCCGACGTCGACCAACTGCTGCGGGACTGCCAGGAGGTCTTCGACACCAGCGGGGACATCACCCAGCTCGCTGTGGTCTACGCTGCCCGCGCCGCCCTGGAAGACCAGCGTGACCACCCCGGGGACGCCGTCGACCTGCAGCGCACCTCGCTGCGCCTGCGTTACCTGCGCCCCGACCCCCAGGAGATCGCCGCGGCGCATCACCACCTGGCCAACTACCTGTCCCGCGCCTGCGACAGCCCCGTCGAGCAGCGCGCTCACCGCCTGGCCGCCGCGCTGCTCAACCACCTCACCGGCGATACCACCGAGCTCACCAGGACGCTCGGCGTGCTGGCCGGCGAGCTTCGCAGCGACCCCGACGGCCCGGATGCAGCGACGCTGCCCCGCGCTCTGGCCGAGGTCATCGCTCTGGTGGAGGCCGATGCGGGGGTGCGCCTCGGCAACCTGGTCGCGGCGCTGTGTCCCGGCCGCTCCACTACCGAGCACGCCCTGGCCGACCTGCTGGCCACGGCCGCGACCTCGGCGGCCCAGCAGGCCGACCACGCACCCGTCGACGTCAACCACCTGCTCGCGGCCTGGGGGCCGGTCATCAGCGCGGTCGGTGCCGCGGCCAGAGACGGTGATATCCCGGCGGAGCTCACCGACCTTCTCGACGAGCTGGCCACCACCGACTGGGTGGCCCTGGTCGCCGCGCTGCGCCGGGTGCTGGCCGGGGAGCGCGGCCGCGAGCATCTGCTGGCCGGCCTCGACCACATCGGTACCGCCATCCTCGCCGCCACCCTCGATCATCTCACCCCCGCCGCATGCGGCACGTCCAGCGCGTGCCTGAACTCACCGGCGAGAACTGGCTCGACCGGACAAGAGCAGTGGTAGTCAACGCATGAAATCGGCAGATCTGGGAATGCCTGTCCCATGACGCAGCGCGAGATGCACCCGGGTGAGGTGCGGAACCAGCCGGACCACCGGCGGCGGGACAGCGCGGTCGCAGACTCACCGACCCAGATTTCCCTGCGGGGCTGGCGTCAGGTACTCCGGCGCGCGATCGGCGAGAGCAAGCAGGACAATCTGTCTCTACTGGCCGCCGGAGTGGCCTTCTATGCCTTCCTTGCACTGTTCCCGGCACTGATCGCGCTGGTGACCCTGGTCGGGCTGGTGGCCGACCCGACCCGGATCACCCAGCAGGTGCAGAGCTTCACCACGGGGCTGCCGCAGGGTGCCCAGCAGCTCATCACCGATCAGTTGAAGGCAGTGGCGCAGAGCGGGGACGACGCGCTGACCGTGGGATTGGTGGTCTCGCTGCTGGTGGTGCTGTGGAGCGCCTCGAGTGGGACCGCGAACCTGATGACCGCGGTGAACCTGGCCTATGACGAGCAGGAGAGCCGGGGTTTTGTCAAGCTGCGGGCAATGGCCCTGCTGCTCACCCTGGGCGCGATCGTGTTCCTGGTACTCACCTTGGCCCTGATCGCGGTGGTGCCGGTAGTGCTGCACGCGGTGCCCCTCGGCCCCGTCGGGACGGTCCTCGCCCAGGTGCTGCGGTGGACGCTGCTGCTGGTGCTGATCATCGCCGGTCTCGCGGTGCTCTACCGGCTGGCTGCCGACCGGAATCCACCCAAGTTCCGCTGGGTTACCCTGGGCAGCGTGGTGGCGGCGGCGCTGTGGCTGCTCGGCAGCGCCGGGTTCAGCCTCTACGTCAACTTCTTCGGCAACTACAACAAGACCTACGGCGCGTTGGCCGGGGTGATTGTGCTCATGCTGTGGCTGTTCCTGACCAGCTACCTCGTGCTACTCGGGGCGGAGATTAACGCGGAGACTGAGCGGCAGACCTGGCGCGACACCACGGTCGGCGAGTCGCAGCCGATGGGTCAGCGTCACGCTGTGGTTGCCGACAGCATGGCGGGCCAATCGAG
Source organism: Pseudonocardiaceae bacterium (assembly GCA_035714625.1). Classification (GTDB taxonomy): domain Bacteria; phylum Actinomycetota; class Actinomycetes; order Mycobacteriales; family Pseudonocardiaceae. The sequence continues at coordinate 7,099 of DASTLT010000289.1, forward strand.
TGGCTGAGTCCGACCACGAGGAGCGGGCCCGGCTGGCCGCCCGGATCGGAGAGGTCCTCGCCTCTGCTAGCTTGACGGTGGCCGTGGCCGAGTCGCTGACCGGCGGGATGGTGGCCAGCACGCTGGCCGAGGCACCGGGAGCGAGCACCTGGTTCCGTGGTGCGGTAGTGGCCTATGCGAGCGAGGTCAAGCATGAGCTGTTAGAGGTGCCGCCGGGTCCGGTGGTGAGTCCGGAGGCCGCCGTAAGCATGGCCCGCGGCGTTCGTCGGCTGCTCCGAGCCGACCTCGCGGTCGCGCTGACCGGCGCGGGGGGTCCGGATGGGCAGGATGGCCACCCGCCCGGCACCGTGTTCCTGGGGCTGTCCGATGGCCGGCGCACCCAGGTCGAGCACCGCTACTTCGATGACGACGATCCAGCCCGCGTCTGTGCTCAGACGACAACTGAGGGGCTTCGCCTGCTCCTCAGCCAGCTTTCCCGCTGAGGACGGCAAGGAGTAGCCGAGGATGACCGAGGGGCCAGGGGGGCAGTGGGCCAGGTGACGAGCGGGACGTCTGCCCCATCGGCATGGCCCTCCATCTGGGCAGCGAGGCTTAGCCAGGTCGGATTGCGCATTGGGCTATCGCCTCGGCCACCGTGGTGACGCGAGGTAGCAGACCGTCCACTTGGGTCGCCTCCAGCGCGCGCCGCACCATCTGGCCGGTGGTCACCAGCCGCAGCAGCAGTCCTCGGGCCCGGGCCTGCGCAGCGAACTCGACCAGCACCCCGATGCCGCAGGCCGCCAGGAACGACACTCCCGTGCAGTCCAGCACAACCGCCCGGTGCGCGGGGCAGACCTGCTGGTCCAGTTGCTTCCGCAAGTGCCCGACGGTGAACAGGTCGACCTCGCCGACCACTCGCAGCACCAGCACCTCCGGCTGGGCGCAGGGCAGCACTACCACCGTCAAGAATTCGTCCGCCACCGCCCCCAGGTCCCTTGCCTGAGGACTCACCGGCGCGACCACTCCAATGGCAGCTCCTGGCCACTACGCCGGAACTGGTTCGCGATCACGCAACTCACTCCTCCCAGACTGCCCGCGACTAGGAGTGCCCGACGCGCCCCGGCGCGGGGCAGCACGACACGAGCGGGGAAGCACTCCCGTCGACTGGTTCGTTCGTCAGCGTGCGCTGTAGGACGTGCCTGGCTGCACAACCGTTGGTGCGATTCTAACCCACCATCAGCAGTGCCCCCAGCCGCAGCGTCGGCGTAGGTGTGATCGCCTGCCGGGCCGGGTAGCCCAGTGGAGACTCACGACGACAGAGGATGGGTAACGATAGAGGGTGGGTGCTGTTTTGCCCCGTGCACCGCAGCCTCGACCCTCCCGGTGGGGGCGGTCGGGAGGAACATCATCGACCAGCAGTGGCTGAACCTGGTTACCGCAGCGACACCGCAGCACGCACGTTGGCTGCGGGTGCGTTTCAAGCAATGGCTACAGGCGGTGGGTGCCTGCGCGGCCGTGGTTGACGACCTCGTCCTGGCCGTGTATGAAGCCCTGGCCAACGCGGTGGAACATGCCTACTTGCCCGACCACCCCCACCCGGTGGTGCGCCTGCAGGCCCAACTCGACCACGACCAGGTGCTGGTGACCATCTCTGACCACGGTTGCTGGCGCACCCCTCGCGACCCCGGCCACCGTGGCCGCGGTCTGGCCGTCATGCGCTATCTGGCTACCGAAGTACAGCTCTATCCTACAGCGCAGGGCACGGTGGTGCGCTTGCGCGCCCCCCTCCGCAGGGACAGCGGTGGTGCCTGGGCAGAGCCCGCGATCGGGCATTGCGACTCCGATGACCCCGCAGCGCTGTGACGCTGAGATCCCATGTGCACCTCAGGCTTGTCTCCTGGCAGACCAGCCCAGTGCATCGCGGACGGTGGGATAGGAGTCAAACTCGCCGTGCAGGTCGGCCAAGTTCAGCAGGCGCAGGACCACCCGGGAGCAGCCGGCCAGCCGGAACGCTGTCCCGTGGACGGCGGCGTGCTGCTGAGCCTCCAGCAGGACGCGCAGGCCAGCGCAGGATATGAAATCCACGGCGGCCAGATCAACCACGAGCACCGGGTGCTGGGTGCTGCACTCCAGTTGCGCGGTCAGGCAGGTCTGCAGGGTTGGCGCGGTAGCGAGGTC
>DASTLT010000290.1:0-13408 GCA_035714625.1 Pseudonocardiaceae bacterium
ACCACACCCCCCACCTCGCCCACTCGCTGAGCAACCTGGCGATCGCGCTCTGTGAGCTCGGTCGACATGACGAGGAGCTGGAGCTGCGCACCGAAGTCGTGGTGCGCTGGCGGATCCTGGCCCAGCTCGACCCGGACGAGCACAAAGAGACCTACCAGCGGGAACGAGCCCGCTTGGCGGGCAGCTTCTCCCAGCACGGGCATGATCCGGGCGCGGCCTGGCGAGCCGAGGAGGAGCTCGCCCGGCGCCTGGGTCTTGAGACTGAATAGGGACTGAATAGGGGAGGTCTCCGCGCCCGGTGAACCCAATGGTGGTCCGCGACGTGGGCTCAGCTCAGCACGGCGAAGCGCGGCTGGTCGACAGCAGAGCCGTGGTAATCGGCCTCGAATGCGGCGATCAGGACCGCGGCGTCTGCTGGCTCGAGTTCCCCCATCCGGTGCTTGCGCCAGATGGCTGCCGGCACCTCCACCCTCGCCAATGCCGACACGATGAGAACACCTTGTCGTCGGATCAGTCCATGGTCCGGCTCATCCGCATAGAGCTTCACCACGGCTGAGGAGTCCGCGAAGACGATCATTCGCGATCGTCGCGCACCAGGTCTGCCAGGGGGTGACCCTGACCTGCTCGGTGCCGGGCATGGGCGATGTCGTCCTCGGCCGGTCTGGGTCGGGGCGGACCGGTCGAGGCCAGCAGACCCGCGGCGGCCAGCCGCTCACGGACCCGGAGCGACTCGTCGTCGGTCAACTCCGGGTCGGTGGCGGCATCAAGCACCCGGGTCACAAATTCATTGATGCTGCTGCCGCGCTGTTCGGCGGCCCGGCGCACCCGCTGGACCAGCTCCTCGGAAGCACGCCAGGTCACCTGCGCCATGCCTGCATGCTAGTAGGCACGCCAGCACATCCGGGTGCCGACAGGGGCTCGCGGTTACCCGCCGACGTGCGGTGGCCACCAACCGCACCGGCCCGCGACGGATGGGCTCGGTCAGGTCAGCGTTACCGTCGAGCAATACGGCTACATCACGGCGAAGGACGCCCGCGAACTCGGTTCGGACCGGCCATCTCGTCGACCTTGCCCGGCGGGGTGACCTTGACCGGGTGGCGCACGGATTGTACCGCTTCAAGGTCATCCCCGTCGGCACCATATTGTCCACCGTGCGACACGGCAACAGTGACCAAGAGAGCCAGTTGACCAAGACGGTCAGCGAGCTTGGCGAGGGGTGCCCTCACCTACGCTGCTCAGCAAAGGGGCAACGGTTTCGGCACAAGGGCGAGATCCTGGCCCGCCGGACTCGGGCTCCGGCTACGCCCGGGTCGTGGCGACCTGGCGGGCGTTGCGGGCCAGCTCCTTGGCGTCGGAACCCGGCCGGGTATCCAGCGTCTCGGCCAGGGGGATGAGGCGTTGGCGGGTGGGCACCGAGTGCAGCGCCGCCACCTCGTCAATGACCTGGCGGGCCAGCACCAGGCCGCGGGAGTCTGCGGCCTGGACATGGATGGTGGCCAGGGTGAGCCGCGCCTTCACCCCGTCGCGGCGCTCATGCGCGGCGAAGGTCCGCGCCGCCGAGGCCGCGAACGGCTCGGCATCATCCAGCCGGCCCAGCCGCCACACCGTGTCAGCGGTGGTCCAGTCGAAGTCGGCTCGCTGGAAGGAATCCGGCGGCTCCCACCCATCCCGCGACCGGGCGAGGCAGGCCCGGGCTTGCCGGTGGTCCTTCAACCGCGCATATGAGCCCGCCGAGCTGACCTCCAGCCCGGCGGCCAGGACCGCTGTCCGCGGGTCATTCCCTGGAGCGCGTAGCAGGGTGGCCTGCCCCAACTGGTAGCACTTCAGCGCGCTGTTCGGATGGCCGGCCATCGCCTCCAACTGGCCCGAGCGCCGCAGTGCTGAGGCCGCACGATGATAGTCACCGGCCTCGATAGCCAACTCAAGGGACTGACGATAGTGATTGCGCGCATGGCGGTCGTACCCGGAATCGAAACAGCACAACCCGGCCACCTCGTGCGCCCGAGCCAGCGCCGACTCCAGGGCGCGCCGGACGGCCTCGGGACCCTCCACCCCCCGCCACCGGGTGAACTGCTCCAGCGTGGCACTGGCGATCTCTGCCTGACCCCCGTGGGCGCAGCGCAACGCCCACATCCGCTGGGCCATCTCCTCAATCCAGGCCACGTGGGACATTCCCAGCCGCGACGGCAACGGCAGCTCCCGCGGCGCCGGATACGGATCGGCCAGCGCCCCGACGCCGGGGATGCGGGCACCGAACGCGGCCATCCCGCCCAGCGCCACCATGTGCCTGCGCAACACGTCGTCCTCCACCCCCTCCCAGGGGTCAGCGACCGCGACCTCTCCACTGTAGGTGCCATCCGGCCCCCAGTAGCTGCCGTCCGGACCCCACCAGGACAGCCCCATCAGCTCGAACGGAATCTCCAGACCACCGCAGATGCGCCGCAGCACCTGGTGGTTCTCCACCCGCCGCCGGCCACTGACGATCTCGGAGACCTCCGACTGGGACTGCCCGGTCCGCCGCGCGATCTCCCGCTGCGACAACCCACCCTCCCGACCCAGCACCCGGTACAGGCCGCCGATATCCAGCGCGACCAGCAGGTGGCGCACCTCTGGGCGGGCATAGACGGCGTATCGCGCGGGGTCCGCGGCGGGCGCAGACTCGCCCGCCCCCGCCGCACCCGAGATCGGTTTGTGCCTGTCTCTGTCACTCATCACCCACCACCACACCCCTTCGGTTAATTGTGGCCGGGCGCACCCTAGCCCGATATGTCCCTGTCGGTCCCCCAGGCCCCCCGATCAACGAAGCCGACGGAAGTCTTGACAAAAGTACGGCAAAATGCCATATTTTTGGTATGCCGGGTCGGGTCTATGCGGCGCTCTTCGAGGTAGCCGTCGAGCAATACGGCTACCTCACGGCGAAGGACGCCCGCGAACTCGGGTTCGGACCGGGCCATCTCGTCGACCTTGCCCAGCGGGGTGACCTTGACCGGGTGGCGCACGGATTGTACCGCTTCAAGGTCATCCCCGTGACGATGCGGGACCAGCTTATGGAAGCCGTGCTGTGGCCCCGGGGCCTCGGCGTCATCAGCCACGCCACGGCGCTCGACCTCTGGGACCTCTGCGACGTGAACCCCACCAAGGTCCATGTCACAGTTCCGAAATCGGCGCGCATCAGACGAAAGACGCCGCCGGCGTACGAAGTTCACGTACGCGACCTCGATACCGCCGACATCACGCGCAGCGAGGGCATCACGGTCGTGGCCGTGCGCCGGGCCATTCTCGACGGCATTGAGGCCCAGATCGGCGGGCATCTCATCGATCAGGCCGTCGACACCGCCCTCCGCGAGGGGCTGCTGACCGCCGCTGAGCACACTGAGATCACCGCCGCCCGCACGGATCGGGTTGGTGCCCGGTGAAGGCCAAGGGCAAGCCCCCGTTCAGCGTCAACGTTCTGCAGCGTTGGATCGCGGACGCTGCAGAGGCCGCAGTGGCGGTCGGCCGCCAGCAGCGCTGGGCGTCGCTGAAGACGAGCGGCCGGCGGTCCGGGAAGCGTGCGAGGAGATCTTCGCCTTGCGCGTCGCTCACCCGGGGCCGCCTCGGGTCACTGTGTTCGAGTCCTGACCCGAGCAGTATCGGGTGCTCGCCGAAGAAGTGCGTCACCTGAAGAAGCTTCGCCTCGGACCGTCGAGGTGGTGGCTGGGCTAGTGGTGGCGGGCAACCCGGCTGGCCGCTTCGTGGTCGCGGCGCTGGCGTTCCGGCCCAGTTGCCAGACCGCGTTGGCCGTGGTCCAGTCGAAGTCAGCCCGATGGTAAGGCGTCCGGCGGCTCCCACCCGTCACGTGACCGGCTCAGGCAGGTCAATGCCTGCTGGGTATCGCCCATCCGGGCGTACGCCGAGGCCGAACTGGCGTGCAAACCGGCAGCCAGAACCGTGGTCTCGGGGCCATCACCGGGAACGCGCAACAGCGTGGCCTGCCCCAACTGGTAGTACTTGAGCGCGTGATCCGGATGACCGGTCACCGCCTCCACCTGGCCAGCGAATGTGAGCGCCTTGGCTGCCCGATGATGGTCACCGGCCTGGATCGCCAGCTCCCGCGGCGCCGGATACGGATCGGCCAGCGCCCCGACGCCGGGAATGCGGGCACCGAACGCGGCCATCCCGCCCGCCGGTGGCACCAGCTAGGTGATCATTGAGGTAGATGCCGAGCAAGGGTGGCTCCGCGTAGACTGTCCTTGCCGTACCGCCACTTTCTGTCATGCCGCCTCCAGCCACCCCGAGGGTTGTTCGTGGCTACATACCTCAGCGAGCCGGATCGATGCGGGCTGAGAGTGACGATGTTGTCGCTGGTGGCAGCGGCTGGCGTACCGGCCAGTTGGGGGACGCGGGCAGGAAACGATCGAAGGAACAGGAATTTGTGTGATCAAGGGTGATTTGAATCACAGATAACGGACCGGCCCCTCCGGGGTTTGGGAGCGTGGGACGGGGGTACCCGAGCGGGGAATTGGTGTCCGAGGGGTAACCCACAATCAAGGGAAGATCTATGACCAGTGCAGCAGGTGCAGCAGGCCGCGCCACCGGCGATCTCGGCATGGGCGCGACGGCCCGCAGGAGTATCACCGAGACCAAGGCGTCCTTCAAGACCACGGAGTTTTTCGCCTACCTCGCCGCTGTCCTAGCAATCATTATCACGGCTGGGGTGGTGGACGGCAACGGTAACACCGCCGATCCCTTCAACGCAGAGCAAGCGCTACGTTACATCACCTTCCTCACCATCGGTTACATGGTGAGCCGGGGGCTGGCTAAGGCAGGCAGCCGGGAGCCCTACGTCGAGGGCCGTTAACCCTAAGGCCTCAACCTGACCTGCAGGCCAACGCACTGCTCCGCCCCTGGGTAACGCCAGGGCGGAGCAGTGCGGCTGTTCGACCCCCTTCTTCCGACAGCTCCATACGGGCGGTCCGTACGGCCGGGGGGAGCCATCCCGTGGCACTCGGTTCGTTCCCTGAAGCGGCGCTCCTCTTACTGAGGTCAGTTCTCGGGAGCTATGTCAGTTCTCGGTAGCTTGCGTCGCGCGGGTGTAAGCGAGGTGCAGAAAGTCAGCGCCGGCCAGCGCAGCGAAGGTGGCTGCCGTCAGCCGGGTGAAACGGGGCACGAATATCAACCCGATCATGTGGGCGGTCACCACCCACATGTCCAAGCAGAAGGGACAGGTGAGGAGCTCGCCGATCGCGTGCCGTAAGCCAGTGGACTGGCGCACCTCCTCCTTGAGCTCGCCGGGTCCCGCCGTATCTTGATAACGGGTGAAGGGAGCGCGCAACGGGCTGGTGACCGCCGCCTTGCTCAGGGTGCGGGAGAGCTTGTGCGTCCCCGCGGTGATCAGCAGCAGGTCATAAGCCCCGATCCGCCGGGGTAGGTTCCGTCCGGCCAGCGTAGCTACCAGCGCGGCGAGTGCTACCAGCAGGACAAAAGCCCCCATCGCCACCACATAACCGCCCATCGGGCGCTCCTCGCCGTTACGGTATTCCTCACCGTCCGCCTGGGCGGTGCGCGTCACATCTGGTGCCAGGTTCCGCATCTTAAGCCTTTCACACCTTTACTCTCATGAGCTGTTACTCCTACCCGTCCCTGAGTAGGAGAGGAGCAGATTAGTCCCGTGCCTCGATCTTCTTGGCTGGGGTCACCACGGCCACGCCCGGGAGACCGGACGGCCGCCCGAGGAAGGCTGCGGTCAGCAACATGCCGGCCGGGTACCCAGTCCTCGGGTTCACACACCCCTTCGGGCTCGTCCTCGCTGGATACCAGCGCGGCTCGGGAGAGGGGTGGTTGCCGAGCCAGGTCAGGGGTACTCCTTCCCGGCGCCATGAAGCCAGCAAGAAGCCCAGATACGCGGCAATTGGAGGTACCGGGATGACAATGACGGCGGGCAGCTCGGCTGACGTGTCCTTGGCGAGCAGCGGGTCCCCAGGAGCAGCCAGTGACGCGGACCACGCGGTCAGCGCCGCGCGCGCAGCCCAGTTGAGCTGGGGGCGCACCGACCCTGCTGCCCGCGGCGAGCGACTGCAGGCTGCCGCCCATGCATTGCGTGACGCCGCTGGGGATTTGGTCGGGCTGCTGCACCGCGAGACGCACCGGCTGCCCGACGAGGCCCGCGCCTCGGTGCTCGCCGGGGCCGCAACGCTGGACCAGTATGCCCAGCTCGGGCCCCTGCACACGGCGACCTCCAGCCATGGACGTACCCTGCTCGGTGGCTGGGAAGCCATCGACCTGATGCGCCCCGAGCCGCGCGGTGTGGTCGCCGCGATCACTCCGTGGAACGACCCGGTGGCGGTGGCCTGCGGGCTGCTCGGCGCCGCGCTGGTCACCGGCAACACGGTGGTGCACAAGCCCAGCGAGCGCTGCCCGGGCACCGGGCGGGTGCTGACCGAGCTGCTGGCCGGGCTGCTGCCGGAGGGGGTGCTGCAAGTGCTCGACGGCGACGGCGCGACCGGGGCCGCCCTGGCCGCCCACCCCGGGATCGACCTGGTCGCCCACGTGGGCAGCGTCCGGGCCGGACGCAGCATCGCCGCGGCAACTGCCCGCACCGGCGCCGCGCTGCTGCGGGAGAACGGCGGCAACGACCCGCTGGTGGTCGACGCCGACGTCGACCCGGCGTGGGCGGCCGAGCAGGCTGCCGTGGGTGCCTTCACCAACGCCGGGCAGGTGTGCGTGTCTGTGGAGCGGATCTACGTGCCCGAGCGCATCGCCGCTGCCTTCCTCGGTGAGCTGGCCGGGCAGGCGCGCCGCCGGGTGCCGCTGGACCGGAACAACGGCACGGGCGGCGATAGCGTGCCCATGGCGGCGCTGGTGGATGCCGAGCACCTGGCAGCGGTGCACCGGCACGTCACCGACGCCGTCGAGTGCGGCGCCCGGCTGCTTACCGGGGGGCGTCGACCGGGCGGGGACCCCTCGTTCTACCCGGCGACGGTGCTCACCGGCTGCCACCGCCGGATGCTGGTGATGCGCGAGGAGACCTTCGGGCCGGTGGCGCCGGTGCAGGTGGTGCGCGACTTCGACGAGGGGCTCGCGGAGGCCGCCCACGACGAGCACGGCCTCACCGCCACGGTGCTCACACGCTCGATGGCGCACGCCCAGCGCGCCTGCCGGGAGCTGCCGGTCGGCCACGTGAAGGTCAACGCCGTGTTCGGGGGCGCGCCCGGCGGGGCGTCCCAGCCCCGGCGCGCCAGCGGCTCGGGCTTCGGCTTCGGCCCGGAACTGCTCGACGAGATGACCACCACCAAGGTGCTGCACCTCGCCCCCGCGCCCTGAGGTGCCCAGGACCGCAGTATTGCTCGACGGGCCACGCATACCGGACTGCGGGCGCGGGTATGCGTACTGGCGTGCGCAGCACTGAGGACAGGACGGCACAGATCATGGTGTTCGCCCCCGCCCCCGAGCTCACGGTCACCGTCGAGGACCGCGGCGGCGTGCCCGACCTGCACCTGCACGCCGGCAGCCAGGGGGTGTGGCAGGCGAGGATGATCGCCTCCCTGGGCGTGCGGGTCAGCCTCGTCGTGGCCCTGGGCGGGGAGACCGGCACCGTGCTGCGCGCCCTGCTCACCGACGGGGCGGTCACCCTGCACGCGCTCGAGGTGGCGGCCCGCAACGGTGGTGATATTCACGACCGGCGCAGCGGGGAGCGCAGTCTCCTGGTCCACGCCCCTGGCGACCCGCTGGATCGCCACGAGCTGGACAGCCTGTACGAGACAGCGCTGATCCAAGGCCTCGAGGCGGGGGTCGCCGTGCTCAGCGGGCCGACCGAGCACGGTACGGTCCCGGCCGAGCTGTACCGGCGACTCGCCGCCGATCTCACCGCAGGGGACTGCCGGGTGTTCGCTGACCTGTCCGGCGAGCTGCTCGACGCGGCGCTGGCCGGCGGCGTCACCTTCCTCAAGGTCAGTCACCAGGAATTGGTTGACGACGGGCGCGCCGCCAGCGACGAGCCTGCACAATTGCTGGCCGCCATGCGGGAGCTGCGCGAGGCGGGCGCTCAAGTGGTGGTGGTGTCGCGGGCTGCTGAGCCGGCGCTGGCCTGGCTGCCCGAGGGCATGCACGAGGTGCGCGCCCCCAAGCTGCAGCAGGTCGACACCCGCGGCTCGGGAGACTCGATGACCGGCGCCGCGGCGGCCTGCGTCGCCACCGGCAGCTCCTGGGCGGAGGCGGTGCGGGTGGGCGCCGCGGCGGGCGCGCTGAACGTGATCCGCCGCGGGCTGGCCACCGCCGCCGGGGACGACGTCCGGGTCCTCGCCGAGCGGGTGGAGCTGCGTCGCTGCGAGGAGCCGGCATGACCGCCGGGCCGTGGCTGGCGTTGGTGACCAACGACGACGGCATCGACGCCGCGGGCCTGGCCGTGCTGGCCGCCGCCGCGCGCGACGCCGGCCTGCAGGTCGTCGTCGCCGCACCGATCCGCGAGGCCAGCGGCACCTCGGCCGGGTTGACCGCTACCGAGGACGGTGGCGGGAGGGTGCTCATCGAGGACCGCGAGCTGCCCGGCCTGCCCGATATCCGGGCGCACGCCGTCGCCGCCCATCCCGCGTTCATCGTGCTCGCCGCGGCCCAGGGCGCGTTCGGGCCGGCCCCGGACGTGGTGCTCTCCGGGGTGAACGAGGGCGCCAACATCGGGCGGGCCGTGCTGCACTCCGGCACCGTCGGGGCGGCGCTGACCGGCGCCCTGCAGGGCGCCCGGGCGATGGCGGTGTCGCTGGCCGTGGGTCCGGAGCCGCACGACCCCCGGCAGTGGGACTCTGCCCGGGCCGTGCTGCGCACCGTGCTCCCGCTGGTCGCTGAGCTGCCCCCGGGCACCACCCTGAACCTCAACGTGCCGGACCGGCCGCTCGAGCGGCTCGGCGAGCTGCGCCCCGTCCCGCTGGCCCGGGTCGGCACCGTGCAGACCCGCATCGAGCAGCTAGGTGGCCACCAGCTCCGTCGGGTCACCGCACCGCTGCCCGGCGACCCCGAGCCGGGCACCGATGCCGCGGTACTCGCCGCCGGGCACCCCACGGTCAGCGAGCTGCGCTCGGTCGACGACGCCAACCCCACCGCCCTGCCGAAGCTGCTGCCCCACCTGCCGGGCCCGGGTGCGGCGTGGTGAGCGCGTTGCGGCTGCGGCGGGTGGACCCGCAGGGACCGGGTTTCACCCGGCAGCGACGCGGCCGGGGGTTCAGCTACCACGACGACCGCGGCCGGCTGATCACCGATCCGGAGGTGCTGGACCGGATTCGGGCGCTGGCGGTGCCGCCGGCCTGGCGGGAGGTGTGGATCTGTCCCCATCCCCGCGGGCACATCCAGGCGGTCGGCACCGACGACGCCGGCCGGCGGCAGTACCGCTACCACGAGGAGTGGCGGCGGCGCCGGGACGCGGAGAAGCACGACCGGGTACTGCGGCTGGGCCGCAAGCTGCCCAGGCTGCGCCAGCAGGTGGCCGAGCAGCTTGCCGGACCGGGGCTGAGCTGTGAGCGGGTGCTGGCGGCGGCGTTGCGGATGCTCGACATCGGCGTGTTCCGGGTGGGCGGGGAGGAGTATGCCCCCTCCGCGCGGCAGGACACCGAGGACCTAGACGGCAGTTTCGGCCTCGCCACCGTGCGCCGCGAGCACGTCAAGCTGCACCGGGGGGCGGTGGTGTTCTGCTACCCCGCCAAGGGGGGCGCGCAGCGGAAGCTGACCCTGCTGGATCCGGCGCTGTACAAGGTGGTCGGTGCCCTGCTGCGCCGCCGCGGCGGCGGTGAGGAGCTGCTGGCCTACCGGGTCGGGCCGGGCTGGCGCGACGTGCGGTCCCAGGACGTCAACGCCCGCCTCAAGCAGCTCGCCGGCGACGAGTTCAGCGCCAAGGACCTGCGCACCTGGAATGCCACGGTGCTCGCCGCCGTCGCCCTCGCCGCGGCCGCGGAACCTGGCGTGCCCGGCTCGAAGCGTGGCCGGGCCCGGCTGGTGAACGCCGCGCTGGACGAGGTCGCCGAGCACCTGGGCAACACCCGCGCCGTGGCCCGGGCGTCCTATGTGGATCCCCGGGTGCTGCAGCGCTTCGAGGACGGCCAGACGGTGCTGCCCGCGCTGCGTCGGGCCGGCAGCACCAACCTGTCCGACGAGGCGGTGCGGACCGTTCTGGAGCGCGCCGTGCTGCGGCTGCTCCGCTCCTGATCACGCCGACCATACCGGTGACGCCACTGGTCACCGAATGCCCGCCGGCCCCGGCTCCTCTCCGTACTGTTCTGGTGCGAGCAGGATCTCGGGCAGGGCAGCGCGAAAGCCGGCCTGTTCTGGAAGCCGGCTGAGCAGCTCGGTGATCTCGGCGGCCACTCGCCGCCGTTCGGCGGGATCGGCCTGCTCGGCCAGCTCCTCCAGCTTGGCGTGGTCGGTCATCACCTCACCCGTGAGCGATCCGGCGACGGCGAGATGCGCGGCGGCGAGGAACCGTTCCCCGAAGACCTGCCCTTCCAGGGTGGCGAGCTCGGTGATGGAGTCCGCATCCACCTCGGCCAGCGCCCGCTGCATCCGGTCGGCCGCCATCCGGCGGTCGGTCAGGCAGCCGTACGCGGACTTGATGCCGTCCCGGCGGGCCAGGCGCAGCAGCACGAGATGCACCAGGGTGCCGAGCGGATCCCCGACCTGGATCAAGGCGACCTCGGCCTCGACGGTGAGCAACTGCGCCGCGTGCTCCTCGGCGAAGGCCTGCGAATCCGGCCAGTCCGTCAGCTTGATCCAATCAGTCAGCAGATCCTTGAGCAGCAGGGGCCGGTAGGCCGCCTCAAGGCCGCGTTCCCGCACCCCGTCGAGCAGATGCCGGTGCAGTTCGACCCGGGCCCGAGCCACCAGCGCCAGCTCGTCGAGCACCACCGGCGTTGCCTGGTCCAGCAGTTCCTCGGTGTGCGCTGCGCAGAACTCCTGTGATTCCGCCCAGTTCGGGGCGGTCAGCCAGGCAGTGACGAGACTGATCTGGGCTGCGCTGAGGGCCAGCCACTCCGGTGGCTCGGCCCCGGTGACCGTCCGCCAGGCATGGTGCACGGCAGTGCCATCCCGGACGCAATGCGCACGCAGGACATTGCGCCCGGCCAGCACGACGGCGTCCGGCGTCTCGCCGTCGTCCAACGTCAGCAGGGTGACGAGCTCCTGGAATCCGGTGGACACCTCGCCGTGGTTGATGCGGAACCCGGCGCGCTCAATGATCAACGCATCTCGCGCGGCCGGTGCGGCGGCGAATACCTGAATGCAGTCGGTGTAAGCGTCCACGGCAGCGGAGGTCTGCCCGAGTGTCGCGAGATAGCAGGTGAGGTGCTTCAACGAGGTGACGAGGTGGGTGAAGTAAACCTCGGCGGACGCCTCGGCCAACCCCAGGTAGATATCGGCGGCCTGCCGGGCCGGGACCAGAGCGGCCTCGTGCTGTTGCAGCTCGGTGTGCTGGGCGGCGAGGCTGGTCAGCACGGCGGCCAGCCCGGGCAGGTAGGCATCGGGGTTCGCGTCCGCCAACGCCTGATAGGTCTCGACGGCGTGCCGGGTCGCGGACACCGCGGCCGCTCGGCTACCCACCATGAGCAGATGTGCGGCGAACTGGTTCAGCGCCACCGCGAGACCGGGCAGGTATGTCTCGGGGTCGCTCTCGGCCAGCTTGCGCAGCGCGGCAACACCGGCGGGGCCGGCGTGCGTGGCGTGCCGGGGCAGGTGACGTCGCAGGTACGGGCTGCCCGGCTGCGCTGCGCCGGCCTGGTTGGTCTGCTTCTGGCTGAACGCGACCAAGGCTTCGGCCAGCACCTCACCCGCGGGGCGACCGTCGACGTCCGGGGAGCGGGCGAGGAAGTGCTCGACGAAAGCGCGGTGCGAGAGCCGGTAAACCGGCTCGCCGTCCTGCTCGTCCTCGGTGACATAGCACCCGTAGTGCTCGAGCACCCAGTCCAGGTCAGCGGGGCGGTACTCGGTACCGCCCGGGCTCAGCGCAGTGGCGGCGGCTTCCCACACCCCCCGGCCCGGCATTCCCCGGCCCATCCCCCAGGCCAACGCCCGCAACAGGTCCCGGGCGGCATCCGGTAGCTGCCTGCCATCACGCACCCGGACGCTGCCGGCCAGGTCGCGCTCCAGCGCCTCGACGACCGTCGCGGCGAGCTGCTCGTCCCAGCCCTCGACCTGGGTGTTGATCACCCCTCGCACGATCTGCGAGGCCACGGTGCGGGCGTAGAGGAACCCGCCCGGCTGGGTGGCCGCCCTCCTGGCCAGCACCGGCGCCACCCGAGGCACCAGCTCGGCCTGGCCGTCCGCGCACAGCCGGCGAGTCAAGTACTGCTCGATGTCCTTTCTCGCGTACGGCTCGGCGTCCAGGTCCACGACGGTCGCCGTTCCCCCGAACAGCTCCTTCAGCCGGGCGGCGGACTGCTGGCCCGACGGCGGCTGGTTCCACCCGAACTCCTGGTGCCGGGTCGCGAGCAGCACGCTGGCCAGCACGCTGAGCGGGACCAGCAGATCCGTCACGATCTCACTGGCCTGCTCGGGCACCGCCTCGTCCAACCCGTCGAACGCCAGGACCGGCGGGTGGGGCATCGCCGCCACTGCCTCGATGAGCTGCCAGCAGCTCGCCGGCGCGGGCAACTGGAGACGCTCCGCCAGCACGGTCGCGACCTCGTGGGCGGTCATGCCCCGCAGGTGCACCGCGGCGTCCACAGCACCCATTCCCGGGTCCGGGTCGATCGGCTCGAGCGGGACGTGCTCCAGCAGCGCGCGTCGCTGCGCGGGCACGGACAGCGCGACGATGCGCTCCAACACAGCGGACTTGCCGCTGCCCGACGATCCGGTCACCACGAAGGCGCCGGGCCGCGCCGTGTGCAGCCAGGACAGGATCCGGGTCAGGACCGAGCGGCGGCCGGTGAACAGCCACTGCTCCCGCACCGGGTCCTGGTGGCGCGGCGCGGTCTGGTCCAGAGTGCTCTCTCCCACGCCAGGAGCCTAATGACTCCCCCTGACGCGCCATTCACCCCACCCGGCTAGCGCGATCCGCTGCCCGTCAGGGGTCCGGGTGCACCGCCGTCGGTCAGCACCGGGCCTATCGGCGTCGACCTACCAGTGGTGGGCGGCCGCAACCTCATCGGGTTAGCTGGTGGAGGGCGGCTGGGTGCGGAGATCCTTGCGCAGGATCTTGCCCGAGGCCGACTTCGGGATCTGGGCGATGAACTGGACCACACGCACCTTCTTGTGCGGTGACACCCGCGCCGCGACGAAGGCCAGCACGTCGTCCGCGGTCAGGTCGTCAGCGCCGGGCTGGCGGACCACGAACGCCTTGGGCACCTCCTCGCCGTCGGTGTCGCGCACCCCGATGACGGCGGCGTCGGCGATCTGCGGGTGGGTGAGCAGCAGGGCCTCCAGCTCCGCAGGCGGCACCTGGTAGCCCTTGTAC
>DASTLT010000291.1:0-17279 GCA_035714625.1 Pseudonocardiaceae bacterium
GCCCTGAGCAACCGCTGGCTGGAGATCCTCTGGCACTGCCTGACCAAGGGCACGCCCTACGACGAGAACATCCACCAAACCAACCGCAACCGAGCCCTCAGACGCGCCGCCTGAGCGCGGGGTTGACAGAGGGTGTCTCACTGCACCGGCCGGTGCACGGTGACGAGCTTCGTGCCGTCCGGGAAGGTCGCCTCGACCTGCACCGAGCTCAGCATCTCCGGCACCCCGTCCATCACGTCCTGCCGGCCCAGAACCCGCTGGCCGTCGGCCATCAGCTCGGCGACACTGCGGCCGGCTCGGGCTTCCTCCAGCACCCAGGAGGTGATCAACGCGACGGCCTCCGGGTAGTTCAGCCGCAACCCCCGCGCCCGGCGGTCCCGGGCCAACTGGGCGGCCACGTGCACGAGGAGCTTCTCCTGCTCATGCGGGGACAGCAGCATGTCGGTCCTTTCCGGCCAGCCCCGACTCCGCTCCCCGCCACCGGCACAGTAGAAGCCGACAGGTCGGGGCCGCTAGTCCAGCCCGCTGTTCGCGGTGGGCGACCGCAACGGCTGGTCAGCAACAGCGCTGGCCGCGCCGCATGGTCGCGGCCAGCGAACTGCCAGGCGACGGCAGTGGCGGAGGTGACCTCGATAACCGAGTCCAGCCCGAAGCCGATCAGGGCGGTGGAGGAGGCCACCATCCCGGCGGAGATCGCCACGACGGCCTCGGCGATGTTGTTAGGTGATCATGGCACTGACCAGCGACCGCACCCGCCGGGCCAGCACGGCGCGCCGGGCGGGCTCGACTCGGGACACCGTGGACTGCACCAACCCCAACGCCGCAAACCAGATCCACCACCCGCGCTGGCCCCGCGCCGCCCAGCCGGCGCACGATAGCCAACCGGGCCGGATCACCCAGGGACCGGAACAACGCCGCCGCCGGGGCAAGCTGGCCCCGCGAGTATTCGACTTCAGAAGCTGCGGGGCCTGTTCAGCAGCTTCCTGCAGATCATCATCAGCAGCAACCTGCCCTAGCGATTCAAGCCCGGAACTGATGCACGAGTACTTGGCCATATTGTCCTGTTCGGGCAGGGCAATTAGATCCTAGATTTGCGCAACAGACGGCCAGGCGGACTGGACCAGCAATGGTGCTGAACCCAACAGCACCACCGACGCGGCTGGAGGTGACGACCAGTGGCTCAGCGTGCTGGAGTTGGTGGCATGCTACGTGACGTGTCAGTACGGACCCGGCGGGTGTTTCTCAGTCATACCTCCGAGCTGCGGCGGCTGCCTGCTGAGCGGTCGTTCGTGGCGGCGGCGGAGCAGGCGGTCAGCCGGGCCGGGGACGTTGTCGGGGACATGGCGTATTTCACCGCGCGGGATCAGAGCCCGGCACAGGTGTGCCGCCAGGCGGTACACGCCGCCGACGTCTACGTTGCGGTGGTCGGGTTTCGGTATGGCTCCCGCGTGGCTGACCAGCCCGAGCTGTCCTACACCGAGCTGGAGTTCCAGGCTGCGGGCGAGGCCGGCCTGCCCCGCCTGGTGTTCCTGCTCGGCGACGACACGCAAGGCCCGAGCGGTTTGTTCCTCGACGAGGAATACAGCGCCCGGCAGAAGGCGTTCCGAGCGCGGCTAGCCGACAGCGGGCTGACCACCGCCATAGTCACTACCCCAGAAGGGCTCAGCGAGGCGTTGTTTCAGGCGTTGACCGAGCTGCCTCGGCCCGAGTCGGTACGATCTCAGGCTGGGCGGGTGTGGAATGTGCCCGCTCGTCATCCCGGATTCACTGGTCGCGACGAGCTGCTCACCCGGCTGCGCACCGCTCTGCAGACCAGCGGGGCAACGGTAGTGCAGGCCCTGCACGGGATGGGCGGGATCGGCAAGACGGCCATCGCCATTGAGTACGCTCACCAGTGGGGCGACGACTACGATGTAGTGTGGTGGGTTCCCACCGAACAACCGGCCCTGGTGCCCGATCGGCTGGTCGCGCTGGCCTACGCCCTGGGTTTGGCCGAGACCACCGATCCCGTCGCCGCGGCAGTAGCCCGGTTGCTGGGAACATTACGAGCGCGGGACCGCTGGCTTTTGATCTACGACAACGCCGACACCCCGCTGCCCTGGCACCCTACCTTGCGAGCGGTACCGGCGGGCACGTGTTGATCACTTCCCGCCACCCCGACTGGGACGAGCTAGCCACCCTGGTTCCCGTGGACGTGTTCACCCGCCCTGAGTCGATCGCGCTGCTGCGCCGCCGCGTCCCGGAGCTGATCAACCGCGATGCCGATCGGATCGCCGACGCCTTGGGTGACCTACCGCTAGCGCTGAGCCAGGCCGCAGCGCACCTGGCCAACACCGGCCTGTCCCCCGACGACTACCTGTCCTTGCTCAAGGACCGCGCCGAGGAGTTGCTCGCCAAGAAGCCCCCGCCGACGTACCAGGTACCGCTGGCCGCCAGCTATCAGATCGCGTTCGACCGGCTTGCCTTCGACTCCCCGGCAGCGTTGGACCTGCTCACCCTGGCCGCGCACCTGGGGCCCGAGCCGATCCCGCTCACCCTGTTCACCGCCCACCCCAACCAACTCCCCGCCCCGCTGGCCAGCGCTGCCCGCGACCCGCTGGCCTTCACCGACCTGACCCAGCAACTCCGCCGACGCGCACTGGCTCGCGTCACCCCTGAAACGCTGCACCTGCACCGGCTCCTCGCCGCCCTGTTGCGTGCCCAGCCTCACCCCTCAGCCGCACGACGCAGTGCGCTACTCTCGGCTCTCCGACGACGCCGACCCCGCAAGTCGAACATGGCAACCCGGGCGGGTCGACTGCTGCGTGTCGCGGTCCCATCCGAGCCATGGTATAACCCCGCTGCCTGGCCAGCCTGGCAGCAGCTGTTGCCGCATGTGCTGGCTGCCACCGACCCCACCCGCCCCCTCGACGACGCCGATGACCTCGCCTGGCTGCTTGACCGCGCCGCTACCTACCTGCACACTCGGGGCGAGCCCGCCCTCGCCCGGCCGTTGTTTGGTCGCGCTCTGGGCCTGCGCCGAGCCGTCCACGGAAACGACCACCTCGACACCCTGACCTCGGCCAGCAACCTCGCCCGCAACCTACACGCGCTGGGGGAGTATGCGGCAGCCCGCGAGCTGAACGAGGACACCCTGACCCGGTGCCGTCGGATGTTCGGCGACGACCACCCCGACACGCTGATCTCGGCCAGCAACCTCGCCCGCGACCTGTGGGCGCTGGGGGAAAATGCGGCGGCCTGCCGACTGGATGAGGATATCCTCAGCCGCCGCCGCCGGGTCCTAGGCGATGACCACCCCGACACCCTGATCTCGGCCAACAACCTCGCCGCCGACCTAAGTGCCTTAGGCCGTGACGAGGAGGCGAGTGCATTGGAGGAGTGGATGCTTGGGCTCAAACGGTCGTAGTGTAGGGAAATGTATTTAAGCTACACTAAACACCACAGTCCGGGTTTGTCGGAGGGTGACCGCGGTGAGACGGAAAGTGACGGTCTGCTCTTCTGGGTCGGTCCGGACCGGCTAGCAGTCGGTCACTTGATGTCACAGTCGGGCGGGCAGGCCTGGTCCTGTGCGAAGAAAGCGGCTGCCTCTATGGTTTCGTGTGTGACCACAAAAACGCTAGAAACAGCCGCCACGATCAGCGTGGACGACTTACCGACGGTGGGCAACCAGATCGACACCGAACTCGCCCAGGCCTTCGCCGGGTCTTTGCCCAACATCGCACCTGGCGCAAAGCGGGGCAACATGATCGGTGCGGGTATCAAGATCTCGACCAGACGTCGATCGTCCTGTCGAAGGCTCCACCTGTCGGACTTGTCACCAGTGTTGAGCCTCGGCCGTTCTTTCCGGTCGATCCGGTGCAGGCTGACGAGTCAGAAAATCCGCCACATCCTCAACTGCTCATCCAGCTCCCTCACCGCTGTCGTGTTGTGCCATGGCTGCATCCGGCTCCGGGCAGCCCTGACCTCACCCGTCAGCCGTGCTGTGCGGTTCCTGGTAGCAAGCAGCGCCCCTTCGCCAACAACTCGTGCTGCTTCTTCAATCTCGCCGGAGAACAGACGGGCGGTGCCCAGGCGAAGGTTGCAGTAAGCCAGGCCACGGTCGGATGAATTACCGTACAGCGATATTCCTCTCTCGGCGCTGATAGCGGCTTCCGCTGGCTTACCGAGTCGTAGCAGACCATCGCTCTGGTGACTGGCCACCAAGCCCTCATGCAGCCAGTAGACCGGCGATTCAGGGGATCGCTGGCCAGCCGATAATGCAAAACTGGCAAGCGCCCGGTCAAACTCGGTCATACACTCCTTGTATTGGCCATCAACTGCATAGGCAAGGCTGAATTCTGCGGCAGTGCGGGCTCGCAAAAGGTGGTCATCGGTTTGAGTGCCGAGATTCCGGGCAGCGGCAGCGAAATCGATAGCAGCATGCGCTTTGCCCTGCCAGGAAGCAAAGAAACTCATCGTACACAGCGCATGAATCGCCAGTTCGGTATTTCGGGCTTTCTGGGCGGCTGCCCGGGCCTGGTCGCAGTAGTGCATGGCGCTGGCAACATCATCAAGGTTAAATAGGTAGGCGCCGATAGAGGTGGACATACTGCTGTAGACCGACAACAGCCGCGGATGAAGCTCTTCTGGGCATTCGTCCAGTAAGGAGTCCACAAATTCGCGTTGGGCGATGACACTATACAGCACGGCATGGGGGCCGAACGTGTCTTCTTGCCGTTTGAAGTCCTGGAGTATGGTCTCAATATGGTCGATGGACTTATCATCCACCCTACTGGGTTGAGCAATGACCTTGGATAGGCGTTCCTGTTCCTCGCTGTCCAGGTTCAGTACTGGTGAGGCAGCCACTGAAGCGGCCACCCATCCTAACATCCGGAGGTGTTCCCGACGTTCCATCGTATTCGCCCATTCATGGAGAAATGTTCGAAGCTGCTCACGAAGCTGTGCTCTCCACTCGATACTAGGCGTCGCCTGGGTTGGTGTGCTCAAAAACCCCAGGAACAAGAGCGGTCCAGCCAGGCTTCCGGCCAGTTCGGCACCGACAGCCGAGACTAGACTCTCGAGCACCTCGTGTCCGGTCGGCAGCACCAGCCCGTGGCCGCTCTGGGACGAAGACGCGCCTGTGTCGCCTCGCAGCTCCTGAGCTTCAGCGTACGCCTTGGTCGGCGCCGCGTCCCGGCTCTGAGCCTCGGTGCCGAGAGCTGCACTGCCGGTAAACAGGTCATGGAGCACATGCCGAAGCTGGTCGAGTTGCTGCGGGCCGAGGGTGCCTGGAGCGACACGATCAGCACCGCTCACGTCGCTGCCTACCTCTTGCGGATCCTCAGACGGGCTATCAGTACCCGGCTCATACAACAACTCCTCAAGCTCTTCCACCGACACCTGCAAGTACCGAGCAAGCTTCGGTCGTATCCACGGTTGCGGACCGGTCTCGGTCTCGCCGCTTTCCCATCGTCGGACAGTTGTTGAATCAACACCAAGTTGTTCGGCAAGCTCTTCCTGGGTGAAGCCGACCGTTCTCCGTCGTTGAGCGAGGCGGTGCCGCTTGGCCGCCATTTGATGCCCTCCTTGATCCCCTTCGTCCTGATTTCCCCAGGTCAAACGGCCCAATGCCACATTTCGCCTGGTCGTCGCCGAGGAGGCGCCCTATACCGTGCCCTGTATTCGACCCGCTACGGCCGGTTGGGTGCAGGGTACGACCGAGACCGGCCTGGCACCAAACGGAGGTCGAGGGGCCATGACTAGGCAAAACGCGACCGGGACGATCCCGGTACGTGATCCGCTGGCGGTCGTGCTCGAACTCATGCAGGCTCTCGCCATCAGCGTGCTCGACGAGCATACCGACGAGGCTGGACTATGTGTGACGTGTGGGTGGCCTGGCCCTGTGAGTCCGTTGTGGTCGCTACCCACAACTTGGCCGTGATCTGACGTGGCTCTCAAAGACCGGCAGGACTGGTGACGCTGACACCCCGACGCCTGTCGCCAGTTCTGCCATCCATCATCAGTCTTGAGACGGTAGGTATATGGACGCTGCGATGACTACTGACGACCGTGAGCTCTTAGACGAGCTGAGGAGTCTTAGTCAGGCCCTGGGTCCCTTCGCGGATGGCATCTTCGCCGATTCATTATCCGCGGCAGAGCAGCGTGATTTTGGTGATCATCTCATCAAGATAGCTGCTCGCATCCAGGAACGAGCTAAGCAGAAACCTTTTGATACTCCTAGGCTCGAAGCTGGTGACCTCCCATGACGACCCGCCGCAAGCTCGTGGTCAAGGCCCCAGGCCCGGAGGCAACCGCCACCTTCTATCTAGAGGCATGTCGGGGCAAGGTCTGGATCACTACGTACGACTGCCCGCATGTCTGCGTAGCCATCCTAGAGACCACCCAGGCTGACACCCTGGTTGAGCTGGTGAACCAGACCAGCAAGGAAGCCCGCGAGTACCGGCCATGAGTCAGGGCGGATATGTGCCTGCCTACCACCCGACCGCCTGGGTGTATCTCGCCTCGGGCGACTGCACGATCAGATGGCAGCGCGGTGACAAGATGGCCTACGTCTTCGAGGGCAAGCAGTTAGAGACTTACCCCGATCAAGTGCTGACGGTGCCGATCCTTGCCACCATCCCCGTCTCACCTAAAGGCTGGGCTGATCTCGCCCACGTCCAGCGCCTCGGAGAGGCGTGGGTTAAAGCGAGGCGCAAGCGCTGCCAGTCATGCGGTGTGTACTCGTGAGCACGCCGCGCTTACATGACGGCATACGGCTGGTGCTCTCAGATGGCCATGGCGGCCCGCACGCTGTCGTGGGCATCCGTGCCGCCGTCCCCGGCGGAGGTGATCCGGCCGGCTTCCATCACGTAGTAGCGGCTGGCCGCAGCCAGGGCGAAGCCGACGTGCTGCTCGACCAGCAGGACCGACAGGCCACCCCGAGAGGTCAGCGCCAGGATGGTGGCCTCGATCTCGGCCACCACGGACGGCTGGATGCCCTCGGTGGGCTCGTCCAGGATCAGCATCCGGGGCTGGGTGATCAACGTCCGGGCGATGGCCAGTTGCTGGCGCTGCCCGCCGGAGAGCAGCCCGGCCCGGCGCGACATCAGCTCACCCAGTGCTGGGAAGAGGTTGAGCGCCTCGGCGATCAGCTTCTTGCCGTCCCGGCGGGTGTCGGCCACGAGTTGCAGGTTCTCCTCGCTGGTCAGTTGCGGGAAGCACTGCTGTCCCTGCGGCACGTAGCCCAGACCGCGCTTGACCCGCTCGTTGGGCCGCAGCCGGGTGACGTCCGCACCGTCGAGCAGGACCCGTCCGGAGCGGACCGGGAGCAGCCCGACCGCGGCCCGCAGCAGCGTTGTCTTGCCCGCGCCGTTGTGGCCCATCACGGCGACCACCCCGTCCGGCGGCACCTCGATGCTCACCCCGTGCACCACCGTCGTCCGGCCGTAGCCGACGTGCACATCGGTCATCGTCAGCATCAGCCGCCGACCTCCCCGGGCTTCCGGTCCGCCGCGACTGCGGCGAGCGCCTTCTCGGTGGCGGTCCGCCCGAGGTATACCTCCTGAACCTTCGGGTCGGCCTGCACCTGGGCGACGGTGCCCTCACTCAGCACCTTCCCGGCGTGCAGCACGGTGACCGAGGTGGCGAACGAGCGCATGAAGTCCATGTCATGCTCGACCACCACGACGGTGCGCTGCGCGCCGACCCGGCGCAGCAGCTCACCGGTCTGCGCCCGCTCCTCGGCACTCATCCCGGCCACCGGTTCGTCCAGCAGCAACACCCGCGAGTTCTGCACCAGCAGCATGCCGATCTCCAGCCACTGCTTCTGCCCGTGCGCCAGCGCGCCGGCCTGCTGGTCCCGCAGGTCGCTCAGCCCAACGGTCTCCAGGGTCTCCTCGACCTCCGCCGGCACCGAGGTGCGCCGGTGCAGCAGCGTGAGCGGCCCCCGGCGGGCCCCGGCGGCGATGTCGAGGTTCTGCAGCACCGTCAGCTCCTCGAACACGCTGGCGGTCTGGAAGGTGCGTCCGATGCCGAGCCGGGCGATCGTGTGTACCTTCTTGCCGATCAGTTCCGTGCGGCCGAACTTGGCCGACCCGGTGGCCGGGACCAGCCCGGTGATCGCGTCCACCAGGGTGGTCTTGCCCGCGCCGTTGGGGCCGATCAGAAACCGCAGGTCGCCCTGCAGCACGGTCATCGAGACCCCATCGACGGCAGCGAACCCGTCGAAGCTCACCCGGACATTGGACAGTTCCAGGTGGTCGGCATTCATCGGCCTGCCTCCGATCTGCTGCGAACTCCGGACAGGGGTTCCGGCGGCGGTGGCCGCCCCACATCAACGCGCTGCGCAGGTGAGGGCGGCTCGATGTGGCCGGTCCGGACACCAACCCGCTGGCTGCGCAGCAACAAACCCAACGACGACAGCCCGCCGGGCAGGAAGGCCACCACCAGCACGAACAGCGCGCCCTGGAAGTAGCTCCAGAACGAAGGAAAGCTCTCCGACAAGGTGGTCTGGGCTCCGGCCACGGCGAGCGCGCCGAGCACCGGGCCGAACAGCGTGGCCCGGCCGCCGATCGCCACCCCGATCAGGAAGGTGATGGAGGCCACGACACCGACATTGGCCGGGGAGATGATGCCGACGATGGGCACGAACAGCGCACCCGCGATACCGGCCATGGCGGCGGCCAGCACATAGGCCACGAGCTTGATGCTGGCCGGGTCGTAGCCCAGAAACCGGACCCGCTCCTCCTGGTCGCGGACCGCGACCAGCAGCTCACCGTACCGGGAGCGGTAGAGCTGCCAGACGATCAGCAGCAGCACCAGCAGGGTGACCGCGGCAATGTAGAACAGCATCCGCTTGTTCACCGGGTCGAACAGGTTGTAGCCGAAGAACGAGCGGAACCCGTTGAGCCCGTTGAACCCGCCGATGGTGGCGACCTGGCCGATCAGCAGGATCGCGAACGCCGCCGCCAGCGCCTGGGACAGGATGGCGAAGTACGCGCCCCGCACCCGCCGCCGGAAGATCGCGGCACCGAGCCCGAAAGCGACCAGCGAGGGGATCAGGACCACGCCGAGCAGGGTCAGCACTGGAGACCGGAAAGGCTCCCACCAGATGGGAAGCTGGCCTGAGCCGTAGAGCCGCATGAAGTCGGGCACCCCAGACGGTCCGGCGTCGGCGAGCTTGAGGTGCATGGCCATCACGTAGCCGCCGAGGCCGAAGAACACGCCCTGGCCGAGGATCAGCATGCCGCCTCGTCCCCAGGCCAGGCCGATCCCCACCGCCACGATGGCGTAGCAGATGAACCGGCCAAACAGCGACAACCTGAAGTCCGAGAGCATCGCCGGGGCCACCACCAGCAGCGCGAGCGCGCCAAGAACGAAACCGAGCAGCACGCCCTGGTTGCCCTTGAGCCGGCTGGCCAGGGCCGTCATGCCAGGCTCCTGGTCCGGAGGCTGAAGATGCCCTGCGGCCGGATCTGCAGGAAGACCACGATCACCACGAACACCAGGACCTTCGCGATGCTGGCCGTGGTGGAGTATTCGAAGGTGGCCTGCAGCAGGCCGAGCCCGAACGCTGCGATCACGGCGCCCTTGATCTGGGCGACCCCGCCGGCCACCACGACCAGGAAGGCGTCGACGATGTAGTTGGTGCCCAGGGTGGGACCGGTCGAGCCGAGCAAGGTGAGTGCCACTCCGGCGATCCCAGCCAGCCCGGAGCCGATGAAGAAGGTGAGCCGATCGGTGCTGCGGGTGCAGACACCGACCGTCTCGGCCAGGTCGCGGTTCTGCACCA
This sequence comes from Pseudonocardiaceae bacterium, assembly GCA_035714625.1. Classification (GTDB taxonomy): domain Bacteria; phylum Actinomycetota; class Actinomycetes; order Mycobacteriales; family Pseudonocardiaceae. The sequence continues at coordinate 9,770 of DASTLT010000291.1, forward strand.
CGCCTCGGATCCGGCGCCCGAGCGGGGTCGTCCGCAGCAGCAGGGACAGCCCGACGACCGCGGTCACCGCCAACGCCAGGATGAACAGCCGCGCCGCGGGGACCTGGGTGACCCCGAGGTCGATGCTGCCAGACAGCCAGCCCGGGGCACGCACCTCGACGTTCGGGGCGCCGAAGATGTCCCGGGCCGCCTGCTGCAGGATCAACGCCACCCCCCAGGTGACCAGCAGCGTGTCCAGCGGGCGGTGATACATCCGGTGGATCAGGGTGGCCTCCAGGATCACCCCCATCACACCCCCGACCAGGAAGCCGAGCGGAATGGCGAGCAGCAGCGAGATCCCGGCATCGGCAATGGCGCCCTGCACCATGAAGGCGGTGTAGGCACCCGCCATCATGAACTCGCCGTGCGCCATGTTGATCACACCCATCTGCCCGAACGTCAAGGACAGTCCGAGGGCGGCGAGCAACAGCACCGACCCCAGTGACAGCCCGGCGAACAACTGACTGAGCAGGGCTTGCATCAGCCAGACAGCCCCTTCGCCCAGTCGTAGCCCCTGAGGAAGGGGTCCGGTTCGATCGGCGATCCGGAGCTCCACACGGTGTAGATCAGCCCATCCGGGGCGACCTTGCCGATCAACGCCGTCTTGGCGATGTGATGGTTCTCGCCGTTGACCGTGACGGTGCCCTCCGGAGCGGCATGGCTCACCCCGGCCGCGGCGTTGCGGATGTCATCAGTCTGGAACGACTTCGCCTTCTCCACCATCGCTTTCCACAGGAACAGGGATGTGTAGGCCGCCTCCATCGGGTCTGAGGTCACCCGGGCCTGGCCGTACTTCGCCTTGAACGCGGCCACAAAGGCCTTGTTCGCCGGAGAGTCGATGGTCTGGTAGTAGTTCCAGGCGGTCAGTTGGCCGACCAGGTTGTCAACACCGACCCCGCCGACCTCCTCCTCGGCGATCGACACCGACACCACCGGCATGGCGGCTGCGGTCAGGCCGGCGTTCTTGTACTCTTTGAAGAATGCCACATTCGAGTCACCGTTAAGGGTGTTGAACACCGCACCCGCCCCGGCCGCCTTCACCTTGAGTCTTATTGGAAACTCTGGCTACCACGCCCCTGACCTGCGGTGATGCTGGCAGCGGCCCGAGTTTCCAATAAGACTCCTTGTTGACGATCGTCGCGAAATCGGTGTGGCCCAGCGGCGCGTACTCCTCGCCCTTCACGTCGATACCGTTGGCCTTCGCGTACGCCCGGATCTCTTTGTTGGCGGTACGTGGGAAGACGTAGTCCGAGCCCACCAGGAACAGGGACTGCACGCCCTGTTGCTTCAGGTAGTCCAGCGCCGGAACGATCTGCTGATTCGTGGTCGCACCGGTGTAGAAGATGTTCGGCGAGGCCTCCAGGCCCTCGTACTGCACCGGGTAGAACAGCAGGGAGTTGGCGCCCTCGAACACCGGGAGCATCGCCTTGCGAGACGACGACGTCCAGCCTCCGAAGACCGCTGCCACGCAGTTGGAGCTGATCAGCTTGCCGGCCTTCTCGGCGAAGACCGTCGGCTCCGACGCGCCGTCCTCGCTGATGATCTCCAACCGCTTGCCGAGCACCCCGCCACTCGTATTGATCTGCTCCGCGGCCAGGACCAGTGCGTCGTGCACGGTCTTCTCACTGATGGCCATGGTGCCGGACAAGGAGTTCAAGAACCCGATCTTCACTGAATCGCCAGAGGTGTCGACACACGAGACCGCGGACGCACCATCCGCCCCCGAATCATCAACCCGACTGCCACAGGCGGCCGAAACCAGCCCGGCAGCCACCAGGACGACGGCTGCACTGAACAGGCGTCCCCTGGTTCGTAGTGTGCTCAAAGCGATTCCTTTCGGCCGGGAAAACGACATTGCCTGCGCTGCAAGGTAGGAACGTGCTGTGACAACTATGTTACATAAAGTTGTCTATCCTGTTACAGCTCACCTGTTCGTGTAGTTAGCACACCCCACAGCGGTGAGTGCTGAATACACTCTGCTGTCACATCGGGGGATGAAGTGCCATCAGCCAGGCTGCCACGAGCATGGCCGGACCGTGCGGGACATCGCGGTGGCCGAGCAGCCTGGCCGCCCCGGCGACGGCCGCAGTCAACGCGGTGGCGGCCAGCACCGCCACCAGCAACCCAGCCCAGGAGGAGGCGGCGGTCAGTGCGCCCAGGCTGGCCGCGAGCTTGACATCGCCACCCCCCAGCGCGGCCGGGGACACCAGCCGCACCGCGGCGTAACCACCGGCCCACAGCAGCGCACCGGCCGCCGCCCGCCCCAGCAAGCCGGCCTCCGCAGAGCCGGCTGCAGCAATCCCGAGCAGTGCGGCGACCACCGGATAGGCCGGCAGGGTCAGGGCATCGGGCAGCCGTCGGGCGACCAGATCCGCCGCACCCAGCAGGACCCCGGCCCATGCCAGCACCAGCGGAACCGGCCACCACCACACCGGTAACCCACCAGCCCACCCGGCGACCACCGCCCACAACCCCGCCACCAGCAGGGCACAGCCCAGGGCCGGCACGCGCACGCCTCGCGGGACCCGGCGCAGCAGCACCGCTCCCCCGCCACCGGCCACCGCACCCGTCCCGGCCGCCGCCGCGATCGCCACCACATCCATGGCCCCGAGCCTGCCGGTCAGGACGATGTGCCGGGCGGTCCGCTTCCGCTCGCTGGGGATAGCGAGGGTGGCTGTGGACAAAGCCCATGCAGGTGGGAGGACCGGCGGCTCAGAACACGCCCTGAGCCACTGCCGCCCGGACCGCCGCGCCATGCTCCTCCATGGTCACCGAGAAGCAGGACGTGCCATCGCGGCGGCACTTCACGAAGTAACGCCACGGCCCGGCCGCGGGACGGGTCGCGGCCGCGATGGCTGCCGCACTCGGCGCTCCGATCGGGGACACCGGAAGCCCCTTGTTGAGGTAGGTGTTGTACGGGCCGGGGCGGGCCCGGTCGCTGGCTGAGGTGCGCACCTGCTGCCGGTCCAGCGGGTAGTTGATGGTGGAGTCCATCTGCAGCGCCGTCCCATCGGCAAGCCGGTTGTAGATCACCCGGGAGACCTTGCCGAAGTCGGAGGTGATGGCCTCCCGTTCGATGATCGAGGCGATTACCAGCACCTCGTACGGGCTGTATCCGGTACCCGCTGCCGAGTCCGGCAGTCCCCCGGCCAACAGCCGCGGCACTGACGTGGTGGTGACCTGTGCCAGCAGCTCCACCGCTGAGCTGCCCGGACGCACATCGTAGGTCCCCGGCACCAGGAGACCCTCCAGCCGGCGGTCGGGCTCGACCCGGCCCATCGGATCGGCGGCCCACCGGGGCACCCCGAGGCCGACCGGATCGGTCCGGCCCATCGCGGCACGCAGTTGCTCTGGACTCACACAGGTGCTCGACCCCGCGACCACCGCACAGCTAGCCCGGGACAGCTCAGTGAGCAGGCCGGGGACGATCTTTCCATCCGGCCGGACCACATCGTCGAGCTGCTCTCCACCGCGGATCTCCAACCGTCCTACCCGAGCTGCCGGATCGAGCAATCTCGCCACTGCCGCGGCGCCGGACATCTGCACCCGCACCTGGTAGTAGCCGGGTTGCACTGCCTGGATCCGCCGGTCCTGCTCTGCGGCGCGGGTGAAGGCCCGCACGCTGGCCACCACGTTACGATGGACCAGGGTGCTGCCGATCGCACTCAGGCTCTCCCCCGGCTGGATCTGCACGATCAACTCGGCACCACCGGGCCCCGGATAGTCTGGTACCTCCCGCAGTTTGATCAGCGCGCGCACCCCGTAGATGCTGGCGACTACCACGAGCATCAGCACAGCCAAGGCGGCCCCGAGCACGATACGACGGCGCCGACGGCGCCGCTGGCGGACTCGCCGCTGCGCACTCCGCCCGGCTAACCTGCTCGGCGCAGTCAAGGCATGTCCTCCGCTCCGCCGCTGGTATGCCGCCGTGCCTCCAGCCAGCCCTGCAGAATTTCCACCGCGGCTGCCTGGTCCACCACGGCCCGCTGTTTACGGCCCCGGAGGCCCCTCCCGGCCAGCATCCGGACCGCGGACACCGTAGTGAACCGCTCATCGGTCAACCGCACCGGAACTGTGTCACTGATTCGATCCGCGAGTGCACGAGCATAGTCCTGCGCTGCGCGGGCGGCTGGACCGTGTTGTCCGGCCAGCGTGCGCGGGAGCCCGACCACCACCTCCACCACCTCATGCTCGACCACCAGGGCCGCCAGCGCGTCGAGATCCGACTCGCCGCGCCGGTCCCGCTGCAGGGTAATAAGCGGCGTCGCAAGCACTCCGGACGGATCAGAGATGGCGACTCCGACCCGCACCGCACCCACGTCAACCCCGAGGCGACGGCCCGTGTCAGTGGTCATCGGACGGCGGCGGTCACGCGCCGTTGCGCACCGCACGCCCAGACCGCTGCGGCTCAAACCGCTGCAGCTCAGCACGCAACGCCGCGACCGCCGCTGGAATCCCGCCGGGCTGGGTACCACCACCCTGGGCCAGATCCGGCTTGCCGCCGCCACGGCCCCCGACCGCCGGGCCGAATACCGGCACCAGTGCCCCCGCGGACAGCCCGCGCGCCCGTGCGGCGGCGGTGGTGGCCACTACGAAGGACACCTTGCCCACCGGAGGGTCGGCGCTGAACAGGGCGACCACCGCAGGGCGCTCACCAAGCCGGCCCCGGACGTCAGTGGCCAGGGCCCGCAGGTCGGTGCCACTCACCCCCTCCTGGGTGACCGCGGCGACCAGCGCGGTGTCCCCGACCTGCTCGGCGGTCTCCACCAGGGGGCCTGCTGCGGCGAGCACCGCCGCGGTGCGCAACCGCTCCAGCTCGCGCTCAGCGGCCCGCAGCCGCTCGGTGACCGCACCGATGCGCTCCGCCAACTCCTCGGGTGGAGCTTTGAACTGTTCGGCGAGCTGGGAGACCAGCGCGTGCTCGCGGGCCAGGAAGCGGAAGGCGTCCAGGCCCACCAGCGCCTCCACCCGGCGCACCCCGGACCCGATGGATGCTTCGGAGATCAGTTTGATCAGACCGATCTCGGCTGAGTTGGGCACATGCGTGCCACCGCAGAGCTCCTTGGAGTAGTCGCCGATGGTGACGACCCGAACCGCGTCGCCGTACTTCTCGCCGAACATCGCGATCGCCCCCTGCTGGCGGGCGGCCTGCATCGGCATGACGTCGGCGGTGATCGGCAACGAGCGCAGCAGCACATCGTTGACCTCGTCCTCGACGTCGGTCAACACGCTCGGCGGTACCGCCCCACCCGGAGTGGTGAAGTCGAACCGTAACCGTCCCGGGGCGTTCAACGAGCCCGCCTGCGCGGCACTGCTGCCCAGCGCCCGACGGATCCCGGCGTGCACCAGGTGGGTCGCGGAGTGCGCCCGGGCCACCGCCCGCCTGCGGGGCAGGTCCACCTCAGCGAAGACCGCCGCATCCAGCCCGACCTCGCCGGAGACGACCGTGCCGCGGTGCACCGACAGGCCCTCCACCGGGGCCTGCACGTCGGCCACCTCGACCACGAACCCGGCACCGACCAGACGGCCGGCGTCGGCCTGCTGGCCACCGCCTTCCGCGTAGAAGGGAGTGCGGTCCAGCACCACCTCCACCGCACTGCCCGCACCGGCCGCTGCCACCCCCACGCCGTCGATCAGCAGGCCGACCACCCGGGCCTCCGCGGTGAGATCGGTATAGCCGAGGAAGGCGGTGGTACCGTGCGTGTCGAGCACCGCCCGGTACGCACTGAGGTCGCCATGCCCGGAGCGGCGCGCTGCGGCGTCAGCCTTGGCCCGCTCGCGCTGCTCGGCCATCAGCCGGCGAAACCCCGCCTCGTCCACGGACAGGCCGGCCTCGGCAGCCATCTCCAGAGTGAGGTCGACCGGAAATCCGTAGGTGTCATGCAGCGCGAAGACCTGGTCCCCGGCGAGCCGGGCGCCACCTGCCGCCCGGGTCCGCGCCACCGCCAGGTCAAAGATCCGCGATCCGGCGGACAGGGTGGCCAGGAACGCCTCCTCCTCGGCCCGGGCCACCGCCTCGATGCGCTGGTAGTCGGTCACGATCTCCGGATAGGAGGATCCCATCGCGTCGCGCACCACCGTGGTGATCTCGCCGAGCACCGGCTCGGTCACGCCGAGCAGGCGCGCCGAGCGCACCGTGCGGCGCAGCAGCCGGCGCAGCACGTAGCCACGCGCCTCGTTGCTCGGAGTCACCCCATCCCCGATCAGCATCACCCCGGTGCGGGCGTGGTCGGCGATCACCCGGAACCGCACGTCATCAGCGGGGTCGGCGCCGTAGCGGCGGCCGGCGAGCTGCTCGGCCTTGGTGATCACCGGTCGCAGCAGGTCGGTCTCGTAGACGTTGTGCACGTCTTGCAGCAGCAAGGCGACCCGCTCGATGCCCATTCCGGTGTCGATGTTCTTGGCAGGCAGCGGGCCGAGAATCGTGAAGTCGCCCTTGCCCGGGCCGGTGGCCGGGCCTCGTTCGTCCTGCATGAAAACGAGGTTCCAGATCTCCAGGTACCGGTCCTCATCCACCACCGGGCCGCCTTCCCGGCCATGCTCAGCTCCGCGGTCGTAGTAGATCTCCGAGCAGGGCCCGCACGGCCCAGGCACGCCCATGGACCAGAAGTTGTCCGCCATGCCCCGACGCTGGATCCGCTCGGCCGGGATTTCCGCGATCTTGCGCCACAGTCGCTCTGCCTGGTCGTCGGCGGAGTAGACGGTGACCCAGAGACGATCCGGGTCAAAGCCGTAGCCACCGGCGTCCTGGTTGCCGGTCACCAGGTGCCAGGCGAGCTCGATGGCGCCTTCTTTGAAGTAATCGCCAAAGGAGAAGTTGCCCGCCATCTGGAAGAACGTGTTGTGCCGGGTGGTCTTGCCGACCTCGTCGATGTCCGGGGTGCGCACGCACTTCTGCACCGAGGTGGCCCGGCGGTAGGGCGGAGTGGCCTGGCCGAGGAAATACGGCTTGAACGGCACCATGCCGGCGTTGACGAACAACAGGTTCGGGTCGTCGAGCAACAGCGAGGCACTGGGCACCACGATGTGCCCAGCGCGCTCGAAGTGCCGCAGGAACCGTTGACTGATCTCGTGGGTCTGCACTAGCCGCGGGCTCCCCCGGGGTGGGCTCGGGTACCGCCCTCAGGGGGCGGGGTCCAGCCCGACCTGCTGGCGGCCAGGTGCCGGGGGGTGGTGTCGATGCCGGTGCGCTCGATCACTGTGGCGCGCAGCTCAGCCTCCCGCTCGGCCATGCCGGCCCGCACGTCGGCACCGAAGGCGCCGATGGCCACGGCCAGTTCGCGGATCGCGTCGCCAACGTTCTCGGCCGCGCCCGCGGGCGTGATGCGCCGGGCCGCGGCCCTGGCCTTGCGGCTGGCCACCACCCCGGCGGCCATGCCCAGACCGAACCAGATGATCCGCTTCACCGGCGGCCCCCTGCCCGTCCCCGGCGCCGCTGCTCGCGGGCCATCGTCTCGCGGCGCGACTTGCG
>DASTLT010000292.1:0-26403 GCA_035714625.1 Pseudonocardiaceae bacterium
GTCCGGTAGCACGTTGACCGCACCTACGATGCAGCCGAACGGGACCAGGTTTGGCGGCTGGCTGCTCAACACCACGGACAACCGGTTCGACGTCTCCGAAGCTGTGTGGGGCGGCACGGCGGGTGAGGCATTCCGCGAGCACCTCCGCCAGGGCCGCCAGGATGCCGACGAGCTGTCCTGGGCGGTGCGTCGCTGCGGGGATGCGCTGATCGGATTCGCCGACGAGACCGACACGGTGATCGCCCGGATGAATCAGGCCCGAGCCGTGGCCGCCGAAGCCGGGCTGACCGTCACCCCGACCGGGATCGAGCCCCCGGGCCCGGTTCCGGTCGCGCCCAGGGTGGTCCCAGGCGCCGCACCGCTGTCCGGAGATGTCGGCTCACTGGCCATCCCTCTGGATGCCGTGGCGCACCAGCGCCAGGTGGCGGCCTGGACCGAGGTGCAGGCCACCGTCGCCCAGGCCCGCGAGTTCGAACAGGCTGCGCATGACACGCTGGTACGCCGGATCCGCGATGAGCAGACGCTGTGCGAGAGCATCGCAACCAACTCCCGGTTCCTCGGCATTGAGGCCGGACTCGGCACTCCCGCCTCGTTGCAGCACGCCAGCACCCACTGGACGAGCAAAGCCGCCGGTTACCACGCCGATGCCGATGCCGCCCGGGCGATCCTCGATGACCCGAACGCCACTGCCGCCCAACGTGCTCAGGCCCTGCGCGATTTCCTGCGCAGCGCCGGACGAGAACGCACCGCCGCCCGCGCCGCGGCCAGCAACACCCGCACTCTCGCCCACTCGCCCGCTCCCAGGCCGTGAGAAAGGTCCTCACGCTGACGGGAAGATCCATCAGGGGCGTGCCGGTGCTGGGCGTGGGACTCACGTTCTGGCAGGTGAACAATGACATCGCGGCCGGCAAACCATCCGATCGAGCTGTCACTTCAGGAGTTGCGGGGCTTACTGCTGGAGCCACCGCGACCTTCGGCGCGAGCTACGGTGCTGCACTCGCATTGGGCGTCTCCGGCGGGCCGGTCACGCTCGGAGCGGTCGCGATCGGCATCGGTGCGTCCGCTCTCACCGGATGGGCTGTCGAGCACTACTGGGATGACATCGAGAATACTGCAGTCGGACGAGCGATCGGCAACAGCCCCATCGGCCACGCCTTCAACGCAATCTCCTGATGTCCGCGCGCGAGGGTCTCACACCCGGATCCAGTCATCTCCCGCCGATGCCGGACATCCATACGGGTGAACCCCGGCCTCCACATGCGCCCCATCGCGGGACCTGGCCTGCCGGTGTTCCTGACACCGACCCGGCCGCCAAGCCAGAGCCACCGCCAGGCGAAGGTCCCGTCCTCGAATATTTCAAACGGTCCCACCGCGAATCACTACTGTATGCACTAGCCGGCGCCGTGATCCTGGCGGTCGGTGGAACAATAATATCACGGGGCCTTAGCTGGATCGGTCACTGGTTCTACTGGGCCCTGATTCTCGCCACCGCACTGACCTTCTTCGTCTTGGGACAGGTCGAAGTATTCGCTGCCGGTGCCCAGTGGTTCAAGTTCAAGAAAAAGTGGGTACGCACCTACGAGCTGACCGAGGTCAAGCTGAAGGCCCGCGGTCCGGGCTGGTGGCATCTAGTGCTCGCGGACCGGCACAATCACCGGGTAACGGTTCCCCTGAACAACCTGGTACAGAACCGCGAGCTGTGGGATCTCGTCTACAACGGAATCCTGCACTCGGTACACAAGAACCAGGTGACAACCAATCGCGCCGCCCGCAAGCTACTCAGGCTCCCCGATCCCGCAAAGTGATCAGTCATACTGATCAGTGATCAAACGGTCCTGCTGGAAAGCCCTCTGCGGCGCGGTGCATTGCACCGTCGGGCCGGCTCATGATCACCGTTCCGAGTCCGGGCGGCACCTCGACCTGGCGCAGCTCCTGTCGGGTGTCCCGGCTCGGATGCGGACACGCCCCGGTCCGCAGCCGAAGTGTCGACATCGCGACCGGAAGGTGCCATCAATAGTCACGTTCAACGCACGACGGTACAGAAGCCCAGCAACCAGGCCACGAGGAAGGCACACCCCGTGCCAGGCATCACGCACCACGCCGATCAGCCGATCGCACACACTCCTGGGGAGTTTCGATGCATTCCGAAGAAGAGTCGTTCCGCGGCACCATCAAGGTGCGTAATCCTGAGGGAGAGCCGCACACAGTGATCGTCATGCGCAGGGGTATGGGCAGTAATGCGCAGGTATGGGTCACGCTGAATGGGGCATGGAAAACCACGCTGTGCATGAGTGACCCGGAAGTGGCGCAGCTCATCGAGCTGATCACTCGCGCCCAACGCGGGAGAACGTGACGCGCCCGGTGCGGAGCCCCGGCCGGGTCCGGGGCTCCTGCTCCCGAGGGCCGGCACCTTCAGACATTGAGGAGAACGCATGAGACGCAGCAAGCGCAGGAGGAGCGGCAGGCTGGTCACCAGGCGGATTCTGTATCAGAATTACAAGCGCCCGCACGACCGGCCCCAGGAATTGAAAGTGGACGTCCCGCCCGGAGAGATGATCGATACCGATTACGCGACCGCGATGGTGGCGGTGCGTACCGGCATGTCCCTGGACGACGTGAAGATCGTCAAGATCGCGGACCCGGACCCACCGGCACACTGACCGGACATCGCCGGCCGGTCCGCAGGACGCCCGGCAAGCGGCCCCGAGAGTGCGAGCGGCTCCGAGAGTCAGAGCCGGGACACCGGTCCGTGCGCCCTGGCCGCCAGCACCTCGGCGGACCAGTCCAGGAACTCGGCGACCCGGGGAATGCCCGAGTAACCGACCAGCTCGGTGCGCACCGCGTCGATGCGCCCATCCACCCAGGCGGAGCTGACCTCGCTGGCCCCCTGCACAGCCGGCACCGCGGTGGCCAGGGCCTCATCAATATTCCGCTGCCTGACCAGCACCTCGACCCGGCCTGCCAGGTAGGAGACGCGATTGCGCGGATACTCCGGCCGGACCGCGGCGAGGGCGGTGCGACTGCAGCGCTCAGCAACCGGAAGATCACCGAGAGACAAGGCAGCGATCCGCTGGGAGCTAGCCAGGTCAGCCTCACACCAAAAGTCGAGCCAGGCCGGGTCATCGTCGTGACGACCAGCCCCGAGCAATCCCTCAGCCTGGTGAAATGCCTGCCAGGTGACCCGTTTGTCACCGACTCGCGCGTGGCCGAGCGCCTCCCGGCTCAGCAGCAGGGACTGCAGCCGGGGAGTGGCCCACGGCTTGGCGGCCTGCTGCGCGCCCTGTGCGAGGTCGATCGACTCCTTCGGCTGTCCCAGTTCGAAGGCCTGGCGTGACATCGACCGCATCGCGGCGACGAGCAGCCGGTCGTCACCTGCCCGTTGCGCCATCTGGAAGGCGTCCAGCCACCAGTAGCGGGCCTCGGCCTCCCGCCCGGTCTCCGACGCCAGCCAACCGGTGAAGCGAGTCAGCTCGCCGGTCACGGCGTGCAGGGCCTCGCCGGTCGCCGGCGAGTAGCTGGCCCGACCCAGCAGGCGGCGCAGTTGGCGCAGCGACTGCAGCGCCAGCTCATACACCCCACCCCCGCCGTGCTCGGCGTCCAGCTCACGCAGCCGGGACAGCCTGCGCCACCAGGCCGCCACGTCCTCGCGCCCCAGCCGGACCGGCTCGGTGGCCTCCGCCGCGCCGACCAGAGTCCCAGCACTGACACCAAAGGTCGACAGCAGGAACTCGAACCGGTCCACCGGATCCACTCCTCTCGGCGACAACCTCCTCACTGTAGGACCGCGACCGGCCAGCGGGCACCTACAGACCAGCGGCGCCACGTCGTGGGAGCCGTTGCGGTCCTGTGCGGCGGTCGCCTCGATCAGCCCGACCAGCCGGGCGAGCGCCCCACCGGTGTGCAGCGCCCGGTCACACGCCTCGGCCAACGGCGTGGTGGGGGCACGTTCGGCCTTCTCCACCTTGCAGATCAGATCCCCCGAGTAGTTGATCTGCGCCCCGAGCCGGTCGTGCGACAGCCCCGCCACCTGGCGCCACTGCCGCAGCTCCGCGCCAAAGAATGCCGCAGCGACGCATAGGGCGTCAGTTCTTTCGGTGCCTGGGCCACGAGCCCCCTCCTCACAGATGCGGACCGCTCACCGTCCGCATTCAATCTGTCGACATCCGGGCCGGAAAGCGACCTTAATGGTCACGTTCAGTGCGCGTGACTATACAGATGCGGAGCAACCAGACAAGCCAGACACGAGAAGGACCGAAGGCCGGCGGTCAGGAATGTCATGGCAGCACCGGCCGGCGCCCACGGCACCGTGGTCGCCGCCGCCACGGCGTTCCGGCCGGGGGAGAAACACCGGCCGGTCGTCCCCGCCGGTCGCGGACATCTGCACCTGGAAGATCCACAACGGCGCGTGGCGCCTGCGGCTCGGCTCGCTCTGCCGGTTCTCCAGGAACAGCGAGACCAGCCAGTTCCCGTTATGCCGACGGCAGCGGCCGCGCACCACGACGTCCGGTTGCTCGGGACCGGGGGCTTGCGGGGCAAGCAGTCCTTCGGCGAGCCGCAACCGGACCGTTCCGCCCCGCCGCAGGCGCCGCCACATCCGCTTGCCGAGCGTTTCCTCCCGCTCGGAAGCAGTGAACTTGTAACGTGCCCACGTGCCGTGACCCGCAGTTCGGTGGCCTGCCCGTCAACGTGGACGGTGAAGCCCAGCGCGGACGAGTCAGGCTGGGCACGTTCGGTGCGCTGGGCTCCGGGTCGGCCTCGCTGGCCTCCCCCGTGTCGGCGGCGGCGAGCTCGTCCTGGTCGTCGGGCTGCAGGACCTCGCCTCTGGGCGCGAGACGGCCCAGCGGGTAGCGGTCGATGGGGTTCTCCCCGGAGAACTCCTCGTCATCACCACCGAATGGACCATTCAGGTCGGCCAGCACCAGCCGCTGCAACTCGTCCCGGATCTCCCGCTCCTCGGGCGCCCCCAGCACCGGCTGTTCACTCATCTGACGAACCGTAGCCGCCCCGCCCTTCCCTGGCGTGTCCGGCACTCCTGCACGCTCTGCCCGCCTCCCATGCACGCTGTGCCCGGCACTCACGCACGCTGTGCCCGCCCCGAATGCACGCTGTTCGCGGACAACCGGCGCTGCCAGCACACCAACGTCGCATCCGAGCTCATGAAACTATTCCCTGCCCTGGTTGTGCTGGACTGGGTCCGCGCTCAACCTCAAGTATTTTCACGACACCGGAATCGACGTGATCGACCCATGGGAGATAACCTAATCACGGTTGGTCACCGACCGTATTAGTCGGATGACATTGTTCTGCTTCGCGATCCAGCGTGAGCACTTAAAGCTGCTTGCAGTTCAGGGTCCCGCAAGCTGAGTGCACTATCAAATCGAGTCTGTAAATTACTGATCAGCCTTGCCACGGTGTTTCCGCATCCACCTTGTTCAAGGTACACGCGAAGCCAACGACTTCCCACATCCACGCGAACTCTTCGACCAACATGCAGGTCTACCGCCTCGACGTAGGCGACGGCGTCCACAATCACTGGTGTACCCCATAGTCGGTATGGATATCTGGAAGAGAAAACTGCATCCAGCAGCCGAGAAAGGTTCGCGCTCTTGCTGAAGTCAATGACAATCGGTGCTCCATTCATCAGCCCACCAGGATCGCCGTCATCACTGAACGGTCTCCATTCAATAGCTCGACGCTCGCAAGCCTCCACAAAACCCTTGTATCGATTTACTATAGATCGAACAAATTGTAGATGAAATTCGATCGACTCACCCGATACGGCAAATCTTCCACTACGATTAAGTGCTTCGTCTATGCACCCCAGCTCTGGGTCAGAGAGGCGGATCTGGACACTGTCGAAAGGCACCGCAGACCTATATTTATCATTTTCCGCAATATAGTCAAGGAGCTGGTCGGCGTCTCGACCCGAGAGTCGAACACTCAGATCTGACGAATACGAATCCTCATCCAAGACGTCACGGGCATGGAACTCTGTCCGGACCCTACGCGTAGTCGCACCCGGCCAGATATGGCGGAGGTGCGCGGACGGAAGCCACATCCAATCGAGCTCCCGCCGCTCATCGACGATGGATTTCAAGTACGGCAGTGCATCACGTACAGGATCTTGGGTGTGAAAATTCCAAAATCGCTCATCTAGCTGATCGACCCAGAATGACAGGTTTGGTCCTGCATGCACGCGATACAGGTATGCATCAGCAGTTTCCTCGACGTTCTGACTACCCAAGGCATCACGAAGATAGTCACCAGGTTCATCCGTGTGAACCTCGACAACATAGGTCTTGGTGGGCGCTGTCGCGCTGGATGACAGTCTGTCGATCATGTCTGCGCGGCTGATCACGACACACTCTCCCCACTGTCGGGCTCCCTGTTCACCACTGTCCATCATCCTCCACATCTAACTCGGAGAACAGGTCTGGCTGCCGAGGATCAGGTGGTGGGACCCGTGTACGAGACCCCGGACGGCGGGCCAACGCCTGGTACGCCTGAGTTCGCCCACGTGGATCGTTGTCCTCCGGTGTACGTCGAAGATGCATCACACCGTCGTCGTTCCCCGCCGGCGGCTGGTAGACGAACGTGTCCGAGTCACCTCTGGCGATGGAACGACAGACGTTACCAACCTTCCGAATCAAGACCCGTCGGGCACTTCGACCGAGGACCGCAGCGTAAGGAGCGATCCGCTCGGTCAGCATTGGCACACTCACACTGGGTCGACGATTCGACAATTCGGCGACCAGTTGCGCCTTCACGAAAGGCTCGATAATACTCTCGTCCGACTCGTGATCGAAAGGGATCAGGCGCGGAGGAGGGCCTTTGAGCTCTACTGTTCCCGAGCCCAGGGCCCAGCGAAGATGATCAGACGCCAGCTCGACACCTACGAGAGTCAGCTTGTCACCACCCAGCACGAGAAGCGGATATTCGACCCCGGCTGACGCGAACCCTCTCCGGATACTCTCGGCATGACGCTCCAAGCAGACATAAATGGCCTCAACCGTCGGCCGGACACGTTTAGTGATAGTAACCCGTGAGGCATCTACGGCATTCATCGGATCGATGTCGGAATACCTCCTCGCCTGGTCCTCATCGAGGTGTGCACCAGCCTTTGCTTCACATAACAGTAGATGAGACACATCGTCGGCAAAGAAGACAAGATCAGCGGTCACGCGGCCGTGGCCACATACTACAGACACCTCGACACCGACCAGCCGGAAACCGGCATCAGCGAGGACCGCTGGGCATATGTCGTTCCTCAGCACAAGCCCAGCCGCTGCGTTGACGGGTAGTAGTCGTTCATCCACGGCGCCCTCCTTGCGGGCACTCTACCCAGCGTGAAGCCAGCGCGCTCGGTTTGAGCCGACGAGCGTGGTGCGCGTGTCGAGCCTCCGACTGTGATACTTGGCCTCGCCGCCAACACCCAGGTTGCGCGAGGGTATCAGCCGCAGTATCGGATCTGCTTGTGGGGCGTCGGAGCAGGAGTGAAGTAGTCGCATGGTGGTGCGCGGTGCCACAGCGCACGTAGCCCCCAGCGCATGATGCCCGCTCCAGACTGGACGCGACATACGCATGGCTCCCATTCCCCTCGCTGGATGTGGACGGCACCACCGTCCACACTCGAACTGTCGACTTCCTGGCCACCGAGGGACATTAATAGTGACGTTCAGCGCGCGTGACGGTACAGGAATCCAGCAACCAGGCAAGCCCGGCGACGAGGGAGATGTATACGGTCGTCAGCCATCGCGCACAACACCAACCAGCCGGCCCACACACTCATGGCATGGAAGACCACGCTGTGCATGAGCGAACCGGAAGCGACACAGTTCGTCGAGCTGATCAAGGGAGCACAACAAGGGGATGATGTGAAGATGATTAAGATAGCGGGCCAGGACGAACCGGCGCACTGACCCCCGCGCCGACGTCGACTCACCGGCTCCGGGCGCAAGTAGCGGAGCGGCGCAGGCGGGCGGAGGCGGTCAGCGCCGCGCGCACCTGGTGGACGCGGTGTCGATTCGGGCAGAGCTGACCACGCTCGCCCCCCTCAACGACCGCACGGCGGGAAGGCAGCGTCGGGACTGCGGCATCATGGGTGCACGTCTTGCTCCGCCCAACGTCATTGGCGATCAGCAGGTTGGTGCGCGGCGTCACTGCCCGTTGAGGAGGATGAGGATGCTGACCACATTGGAGATGAGGCGCGCCGAGTTCGGCTTCTACGCCGCCCATCTCGCAGTGTATGACGGGGAGGTCGAACCCCTGCACGGTCACACCTTCCACGTCACCCTGCGCCTGTCCGGCGAGCGCGATGCCAACGGGATGCTTGTCGAGTTCAGCGAGATCAGGGCCGCGATGCGGAAGGCCCGATTGGTCGCCGCCGAACTGGAGGTTGCCGAGCCGCCCGGCACCTCTGCCATGGCCCGGGTCGACCTCACCAGGTGATCGGGAGATCTACGAGGCCGCCCGTGGGCTCGATGGGGGTCGACGGGCACGATCTGCTCACGCACACCCGACGTCCACGAGCGTGCCAGGCTGATGCCGGCCGGTGCGCACACCCCGCATGCATGTGTGTATGTCCAACTGGCCTACATGTGGGCATGCGGTGCCATACTCATGTTATGGCTACCACAACAGTACGGATCGACAGCCGAACCCGAGACCGCCTCGCGACAGTCGCGCGGCAGGACTTCGGAGGTGTCAGCCATGAAGCAGCTCTCAACCGGCTGATCGACGAGCACGAGATGCAGCAGGTCCACGCCGCGTACGCGCGGCTACGCAACCACCCCGATCAGTGGGCTGACTATCAGCAGGAACTCCGGCTTACCGAGAACTCGGCCGCCGATGGGCTCTGCAGCGCCCGCGACGAGTACCCCGAGTACAACCAATGACACTGACCACCACGATCGAGCCGTGGCAGGTATGGCTGGCCGAGTTCGGGACGCCGGCCGGAAGCGAGCCAGGCGGTACCCGACCTGCGGTTGTCGTCGGCTCCGAGGACCATTGCCGGTTCCCGATCGAGATGGCGCTGGTCGTACCGCTTACCGCGCGTGATCGCGGCCTGCCACACCACATTCCGATCAGCTCGACTGAGTCGGGCCTCAGTCGGCCGAGCTGGGCCCGTACCGAGGACATCCGCGCGATCTCAACGAGGCGCTTTACCCGGCCTACGCCACTGGGACGGCTGTCGGATCAGGAAGTCGAGCAGGTACGCAAGTGGATACATCGAATGCTCGCCTGACCTAGGGGACCATGGGCAAGATTTAGGGCGTGCGCTCTCGGTGGGACCCGCTACGCTGTCGACCGGAGGTCAACGCACGCTTGGCAAGCCAGAATGGAAATAGCATCGCTCGATTCACGAGGTGAATCAAAGGATCCGCCACGACACCGAGCCCGAAGAACTTGAAGGTGAGCGGGATAACTAGGAGCGCGAAGTAGAGGAACACCCAGAACATCAGCAGGCTGGTCAGCGCCCCCACCTCGATCACCTTCGTACCTTCTTGATCACAGTTCCGCCCTCGACGCCCGGACCTCCTCGCGTCGCCATGGACGAATCGCGGGGGCCTGCAGCGGTGTCAGGACCGCGAGGTCACCTGCATCATCGGGTCCATCAGTGTCGCTGTTACACACCTCGGCCGCCAGCGAACCGAGACGGTGAGGTTGGGGGAACTCCAGCGGCCAGTGCAGCGGGTGGATCGGCTGCGGCCGTCCACCACGTAACCAGCCGTCGATCGTCGCCCGCAGCCGCTCTTCCAACGAAGAGTCGGCATCGTCTCGCATGAGCAGGGTGAGATCACTGGCGATACGGCCGAGCCGGTGGTCAAGATCCTCGTCGTCATCGCGGTCCGCATACCACCGGGCGTGCCGGATCGCGGTGCTGAGCGCGGCGCCGACCACGGCGTCGGCGGCCAGCCTCAGCTTGCGGGTCATCCACTCGGCGTCGGCCAGCAACCCCGCCTTCTCCGCGGCATCGCGGACGTCCTGCACGACACTCGACTCGATCTGCTCACGCATCGCAGCGGCGTCGGTGAGCATCCTGTCGATTTGCTCGTTCAGCGCGCTGAACAGGTGAGTGCTCACGCCCCAGCCCCGTGCGGGATCGAGGTGGAACGCGGCCACCTGGCGCTCTGAGGTCAGGCCGACCAGCGAGTCCCCGCAGCGCAGCGCGTGGTCGAGGAATCCGAACGGTTTGTTCTTGGCCAGCGTGACCAGCCACAGCGACAGCTTGGCCAGCTCGACCGCCATGTCGTCGCGGTCCACCCCGTACAGGCATCGGGCAGCGACCTTGCGGCGGGCGAGCAGGAGCAGCTCGTCGCGGTCGCCGCGGCCACGCCGCCGTCCGCCGGTCGGTCACCTCGTCGCCGTGCAGGTTGCGCTCCACCTCCAGTTGCTCGTAGAGCGTGGACACCGGGTAGCCGTCGGCGTAGATCGGGTCGGTGACCGGCAACAGCCGTTGCTCCTCGGCGAACAGGAGGAACACCAGGCGCATCAACGCGGTCAGCGCGCCCCGGTAGATGTCCCGTTCGCGCACCGGACCCAGCAGCGCACCACCCGCCTCGCGGTCCAGCCGGGCCAGCTCGGCGACGAACAGCTCGACCGCCTGGCGCACCTGATGGCCCAGGGTGGTCGTGACGTGGATGTGTTCGTCGGCACTGCGGGCGAACAGCCCGGCCAGGCTGGCCGACGGCGCGCCGTCGGCCGACGCCGGGGGCGGCAACACGCGGGACGCGCAGCACAGCGAGGCGAACGCGCGCAGCAGCGTCGGCTCCTCCAGCCACAGGTCGGCGTCGAACACCGCGGTGCTGGTCGCCTCGCCTGGCCGGGCGTGCACGAGTACCCAGAACCGGCCGTTGGTGAGCAGCGCCAGGGGCACCCGGGTGTCCCGGCACACCTGGGCGGCGCGCTCGGCCAGTGCCGGTTGGCCGTGCACCGCCTCGGTCAGCGGCTCGTCGAAGCCACGGCGGTAGAGGTGCAGCCGAGCCGCCGAGTCGGGCGCGCGAACCACCGCATCCGGACCGAAGCCGCAACCGGGAACCAACGAGGGGTCGGGTCGGCGTACCGGCGGCGCAGCGCGGCGGTCTCGTCCTCGCGTTGGTCGGGAAGGGCGTCCAGCCGGGCGAGCAGCGCCTCGTGGTCGGCGCGCAGTTGGTCACGCTCGTTCTCGAACAGGCTTGGCTGCTGCCAGTGCTCGGTCTCCCCCAGCGCAACGCGGATCGAACGCTCCAATTCGTCGAGAATCGTGGCGAGCGCGGCGATCTCTTCCTCGCACCGGTTCCGCAGCATGGCCTGCATGCTCCGGGTCCGGTCGGCGGCCCGCCGGGCGAGCAGCCCACCCAACGGGCCGGACAGCTCCGGCCACAGCCCGCAGAGCCGCTCCCGCACGTCCTCGGGAACTGGCTGATCCGAGGCCGCGTCAAGCCAGGAAGCGACCTCATCGGTGGTGGCGCGGGACAGCCGGCCCTGCTTGATCAGGCCCCCCGCGGTCATGACCTCCTCGTGCAGCCGGGTGCCCTCGGCGCCGGTCACCACCACCCGGCCGTATACCACCACTGCGGGCACCTGCAGCAGGCCGCCGGGCACCACCCGCGCGCTCACCCGTTGCGGGCTGCGGCCCACGCGCCGGGCAGCTCGGGCAGCCGGAATACCGGCGCGTCGAAGCCGTCCGGTGGTTCGGCTGCTCGCAGCTCCCTGCGGTGCGCCAACCGCAGCGCGGTCCGCACCACCTGCTCCACGGTGAACGGGGTGAGGTCCAGCGCGGCGCGGCTACCGGCCAGCGTCTCGGTCAACCGTTCCAGGTCGCGGGCCAGGTCTCGCTCGACCTTCAAGGTGGCTCGCTTGGCCGGCGCTCGATCTCGGTGTCCGCGCTGATCCACTCGGCCTGCCTGCCCAGCATCTTGCGCGCCACCTGCGCGGAGATCACCTCGCCTGCGCTGCCGAGGTCTTCGCGGATGCGATCCACCTTCTCCACCGCGATCCGCAAGAAGTCCAGCTCGTCCTCCAGCGACCCGGTAGTGAACGACGCGGTCGCCGCCTGCCAGCCGGCCGGGACGAAATGGCGCACCTGCACCTCCGGGGCGCGCTGGCCGTGCCGGTCCACCCGGCCGTTGCGCTGCTCCAGCCGGTTCGGGTTCCACGGGATCTCCCAGTGCAGCACCCGGTGGCAGTGCCACTGCAGGTTGATGCCCTCGCTGGCGGCATCGGTGGCGATCAGCACGCGCACGTCGTCCAGCTCCGGGTCGGCGGTGAAGGCGTTCTTCACATGCTCCCGGTCCGGCTCGTCCTGGCCGCCGTAGAGCAGGGCCAGCCGGGGCGCCGGATAGCCGGCCGCGAGCAGCCGTTCGTAGAGCCAGCGCTGGGTGGCCCGGTACTCAGTGAAGATAATCACGCGCTCAGCCGAGTCACCGGTCGGCGGCACGATCGGATCCAGCCAGTTACGCAGCGCGGTGAACTTGGCGTCCGGCCGGTCCTGCGCACCCTGTGCCCAGGTGCCCAGCTCGGCCAGTATCGCGCCTTCGGCCGGGGACAGCGCGGGCGAGCAGTGCCGGACCGCGGTCAGGGCGTCCTGCTCGGCCTGGTCGTAGGTGGCGTCATCCTCGGCCGTCTCATCGAGCCGCTCGGCCAACGGCCGCAGCACTCGCTCGCTGGCCGTGGCCGCAGGATGCCGCTCTCGACTGGTCATGGTCTGCAGGTGGACCTCAAGGGTGTCGGCGAACGCCTTCGGCGAGGAGAACAGCCTCCGCCTGAGCAACGTCGTGACGAAGTCGGCAGCGGGTCGCACGCCGCGGGCAAAGCGCTGGTCGTCCAGCAGCTCCAGCAGCGCGGTGAACGACTCCAGATAGCCGTTGTGCGGAGTGGCGGACAGGAACAGCCGATGCTCGCAGTGCGGAGCCAGGGCCCGGATCGCCTTGGTACGCAGGGAGTCCACCGCGTAGCGACCACGCCCGGACGGGGCACAACTGTGCACCTGACGTACAGGCCGCGCCGCCGGCGCAGTTGCCTGAGCAACTCGGTGTCCACGATGCGGAAGTCCAACCCGAACTTGTCCCGCATCTCGTCGTGCCACTGCAGGGTGAGCCCGGCCGGGCAGACAATCAGCATGGTGCGGGCGCGGTGGCGCAACATCAGCTCCTGCATCACCAGCCCGGCTTCAATGGTTTTGCCCAGACCGACGTCATCGGCAATCAGCAGGTTGGTGCGCGGCATGGACAGCGCGCGCACCACCGGGTCGAGCTGGTAGTCCTCGATCTGGATGCCGGAGCGGAACGGCGCCTGCAGCGCAGTGGTGTCGGCCGAGGCGATCGCGCCCCAGCGCACCGCATGCAGAAACGCCGCAAGTGCGGACGGTTGGTCAAAGCCGTGTTCGGGGCTCGGCAGCACCCCGACGTCGTGCACTACCGTACCAAGCTCCAGCTCCCAGACGACGCTCAACTCCTCGTCCCGAGCATCGTCCGCTATGCTGGCCAGTCTCACCAGATGGGGTGTCCGGCCAGTGAGCACATTCGGAGCACTACTGGCTACCTCGCCCCGTACGACATCGGTCGCGATCCACTGCCGGTTTCGCACCGTGACGAGCTGGCCCGTCACCGGAGCAGCGATCTGCTGACCGCCCCTCATGCGCACTCCTCACCCCTGAATGGTAGATCCGGCTCCATCTTCCCCGGACGGAGGCGCAGCAGGAAGGTGATGCTAAGAACGCGGTGCGATGATCTCGACGACGGGCGGCACATCCGTGGGGACCGCACCAGGACCCCTTCCTGCCGAAAACGCCGGGCTCGGACCACACCCGGCGTTTTCGACCATCCGGTTCCGAAAGACTGCCGTGACCTGAAGGACGTCGGCGGTACTCCCGTCTGTTGCCCCGCCTAGGGCCAGCGCCGCTAGCTGGCGTGCGCGGCCTCCCATGCCTGCACGACCTCGGCAGGCAGCCGGCCGCGGTCACTGACATTGTGGCCGTGCTGCTTGGCCCAGTCCCGGATCGACTTCAGCGTCTCACGGTTGTAGCTGGCAGTAGCGCCGCCCTTGGTGCCCCGACCTGGTGCGCGACCAGCGCGACGGCGGCCGCCGATGCGGCGTCCGGCGTCGGTGTACTGGGCAAGGGCGTTGCGCAGCTTGGTCGCGTTCTCGTCACTGAGATCGAGTTCATAGGTCACACCATCGAGCGCGAACTCGACGGTCCCAATGTTCTCGGCTTCCTCACCGGTCAGATCATCGACCATGGTGACAACGGTCTTCCGCGCCATGGAGCCATCTCCTTTGTCTGTCGATGTGGCCTTGGTGCGATGCACTCTAACGCAACGACTAGCCACATTGCGAACAGGCACGGCGGAAGACACGCCGCGCAGTGCCGGAGCTGTCCTGCCTTACCGACTGACATGACCTCGGCCGAGCCTGGCGAGTTCAGCACTGGCAGGATGGGACCATGCCGCCACCCTCGTGCATGGTGCTGCACTGCGCCGACCGCCGGAGTGACCCGAATCACCAGGTGCGCACGCCCGAAGAGGGCGAAGGGTGGCACGCAACACCGGTGTGCGCCCAGCACTGGATGCGGATCGAAGCGGGTGAGCCGTGGCTGTGGGTGCCAGGACGCCGACTGAAGGGGGTCGGCTCCACCCTTTCCGAGGGCTGCATCCTGATGGGTGACGAATTGGCCGGTTACGGCCTCGTCGTCGACGCTGACGTCCGGCTGAACCGGGTCCAACTGTTCAGCCCCGGGCTGCTCGATGGCCGGCAGACGCCCACGCTGGCGATCGACGGCCGGGTGTTCGGAGCCGGGGAGCACGTCGCCATCGAACTGATCCTCACTCCGGAGACGGCACAGCGGCTCAAGGAGGCGCTGCGCTTCTTCCGCCCATGACATGCTGCACCCGGCCCGTCACCCGAACACCCGCCCCGGCCCTCGCCGCGTGGCTGGGCTGCGATTCGGATCCGAATGGCACCAGGTGCATGGCCTGGCCTGCGATTCGGCTCCGAATGGCACTTCCCCGGCGCACCCCCGGACTCGGGCGATGCAGCCAGGCGCGTGGTGGAATGGGCCGGTGAGCATACCGATCATCATCGACACCGACCCAGGGGTGGATGACGCGGTCGCGCTGCTGCTCGCCGCCGCCAGCCCTGAGGTGCAGGTGCTCGCCGTGACGACAGTGTTCGGCAATGTCGGCGTCGAGCTCACCACCTCCAATGCGCTGCGGCTGCGGGCACTGGCCGGGCTCGGTCACGTGCCGGTGGCGAGCGGCGCGGCACGGCCCCTGGTGTACCCGCGGGACCAGCGGACCGAGTCCTGTCACGGTCCAGACGGCCTCGGCGGGCGGGTGGACCTGCTGCCCGAGTCAACCGGGCCGCTGAGCTCCCGGGGTGCCGTGGCCCTGCTGGCCGACCTGCTGCTGGCTGCGTCCCATCCGGTGACCCTGGTGCCGATCGGGCCGCTGACGAACATCGCGCTGCTGCTCGCCGCGCATCCCGAGGTGAAGCACAAGATCGGTCGGATCGTGACGATGGGCGGGCACCTGGTGCGCGACTCGCAGCCCGAGTCCAACATCCGGGCCGATCCAGAGGCCGCCCACCGGGTACTCGTCGAGGAGGACGTGCCCACCACCTTGGTGCCGCTGGATCTGACCCTGCGGGCCGTGGTGGACGGTGACTGGCTCTACGAGCTGGCTTCGGCCGGGCCGCGGTGCGCCGCGCTGGCGGGCATCGTCGAACCGTACCGGGCCTGCCTCCGGGAGATCACCGGAAGGGACGCGGTGGTCTTGCACGACGCGCTGGCGGTACTGGAGGCTGCCGTGCCGGGGACCTTGCGGGCCACCCCGATGCGCCTGGAGGTGGTCTGTGACCAGGGACCCAGCCGCGGCGCGGTGCAGGCCGGCGAGCACGGCAGGGCAGGGCACCACAGGGCAGGGCACGAGGTGCAGGTGGCGCAGGACGCCGACCTGCCCGCGGTCAGCGCGACGATCCTGGACCGGCTGGGCGGCCTGCGGTGATGGGCTCGGACCGCCGGGTCTGCCGGCCCAGCAGCACTACCGACAGCACCGCGCCCAGCACCCCGCCGATGATGTTGTGCACGAGATCACGGCCCTGGCAGGTGCCGCCACCGGTGGCGGCCTGCACATATTCCACGAACCCGCTGACCAGCAGGCAGGACGCGGCGACCAGCACCGGACGGCGGGTGGCCAGGGTCGCGAAGAACGCGAACGGCAGCAACATCACCACGTTGAGCTTCTCGTAGGTGCGGGCCAACGACAGACTTCCGGCCACGCACTCCTGCAGCGCGCTGAACGGGTCGAGGCCCGCAGCGGAGAAGTGCCCAGCGGGCCGGACCACAGTGACGGCCAGCGCCAGCGCCAGGCCACATCCCGCGAGCACCGCAGGTCCCCGGACCCAACCGCGGCGGGGGGCCAGCCACCAGGCTGCGGCACCGAGCAGCAGGCATCCAACGACGAAGAAAACAGGCACCGCCGGGTGGGCTGCAGCCTTGCGCGGCAGGTCAGCCAGCTCGATGTCCACTGGACCCCAAACTAGCCCTGTACCGGTCGGCTCACGAGCCACCGAAGGTGGCTTTACCGGGGCCGTGCTCGAGGAAGGACCGCATCCCGGTCCTGCGGTCCTCGGTGTCGAACAAGGCGGCGAACACGTGGGTCTCCAGCCGCAGACCACTGGTCAGATCAACGTCCAGGCCGCCGTCGATGGCCGCCTTGGCAGCAGCCAGGGCGCGCGCGGGTCCCGTGACGAACTGCTCGGCCCAGCGGCGGGCTGCGTCGTACACCTCATCGGGGGCGACCACCTCGTCGACCATCCCGCTCCGCAGCGCCTCGTCGGCCGCGACGAAGCGCCCGGTGAAGATCAGTTCCTTGGCCCGGGCCGGGCCGATCAGCCGAGGCAGCCGCTGGGTGCCGCCGGCGCCGGGGATGATCCCGAGCAGGATCTCCGGCTGCCCGACCTTGGCGGTGTCCGCCGCGATCCGCCGATCACAGCACAACGCCAGCTCGTACCCGCCGCCCAGGGCGAACCCATTGATCGCCGCCACCGTCGGTTTCGCGATGTCGGCCACCGCCGTGAACGACGAGGACAACGCCTGGGCCTGGGCGGCCATCTCCGTCGCGGACAGCGCGGCCATCTCCTTGACGTCAGCTCCGGCCGCGAACACCTTCGGCCCACCGTAGACGATCACCGCGCGGACCTCCGCACGCTCCCCGGCCTGCCGCGCAGCGGTCCGGATCTCCTCCTGCATCTGCCTGCTCAGTACGTTCATCGGGGGCCGATCCAGCCGGATCGTGCCGACGCCACCGTCCACCTCAAACCTGACGAACTCGCTCACCGCCCGCAGGCTACCTGCGGCATGCACTGCGCCGCTCAGCGGCGGTCGACACTGCGCCGCTCAGCGGCGGTCGGCACTGCGCCGCTCAGCGGCGGTAGGCGAAGAACCGTTCCCCGGAGCGCTGCAGCACCAGGTCCGTACCGAACGTCCGCGACAGGTTGTCCTCGGTGAGCACCGTGTCCAGCAGCCCCTGGGCGACCACCGAGCCCGCCCGCAGCAGCATGGCGTGGGTAAAGCCGGGCGGAATCTCCTCGACGTGATGGGTCACCAGCACGGTCGCCGGGGCGCTGGGATCGACGGCCAGCGCGGCCAGCCGGGTCAGCAGGTCCTCCCGGCCCCCCAGATCCAGCCCGGCCGCAGGCTCGTCAAGCAGCAGCAGCTCCGGATCGGTCATCAAGGCCCGGGCGATCAGCACCCGTTTGCGCTCCCCCTCCGACAACGTCCCGAATCGCCGGGCCGCGAAATCCGCGACACCCAGCGCGGTCAACAGCTCGGCGGCCCGGGTGGTGTCCACCTCCTCGTAAGGCTCCCGCCACCGGCCGAGAACCGCGTAGCCGGCGCTGACCACCACATCGGACACCACCTCGTCGCCCGGGATCCGGCCGGCCAGGGCGGCCGAGGAGAACCCGATCCGGGGGCGGAGCTCGAACACGTCGGTGTGGCCCAGTTGCTGGCCGAGCACGTGCACCCGCCCACAGCTCGGGTGCAGCTCGGCTGCGGCCAACCGCAGCAGGGTGGTCTTGCCGGCGCCGTTGGGGCCGAGCACGACCCACTTCTCGTCCAGCTCCACCCGCCAGTCCACCTCGCTGAGCAGGGTCGTCACGCCGCGCCGGACGCCCGCGCCGTCCATCCGCACGACCAGATCGGTCAGGTCGGCCTGCAGGGTGGTCAGCAGGTCTTCGGTCTCCGGTAGGTACCTATGCCGCGCGCTCACCCGGCCATTGTGCTGACCGACACTCCCCGCTGGCCGGGCGGGATGTCCGATCCGGCAGGCAAGATGGCTTTTTGTGACCGGCTCGCCTCCCCCCGCGCCGCAGGTCGGCCGGCCCTACCCGCTCGGCGCGCATCCCGAGGGCGGCGGGGTGCGCTTTGCGGTGGCCTCGTCGGTGGCCGAGGCCGTCGAGGTCTGCCTGCTGTCCGCGGAGGACGGGGAGCGCCGGGTGCCGCTCACCGAGCGCACCTTCGGGGTGTGGCACGGGCTGGTGCCGGGGCTCGGCCCCGGGCAGCGCTACGGCTACCGGGTACACGGTCCCTGGGACCCTGCCCGCGGGCTGCGGTGCAACCCGGCAAAGCTGCTGGTCGACCCGTACGCCCGGCGGATCGAGGGCACCGTGACCGACCTGGACGCCGCGCTGGGCTACCGGGGTGACCCCAACGGCCCGCCCTCGGCGGTCGACTCGCTGGGTGCGGTTCCGGTGTCGGTGGTCACCGCCCCCGGCGGCCCGGACACCGGGGTCCGGCCGGACGTGCCGTGGGAGCAGACCGTGCTCTATGAGCTGCACGTCCGCGGGTTCACCCGCACCCATCCCGAGGTGCCGCCGGAGCATCGGGGCACCTACCTGGGGCTGGCGCACCCCGCGGTGCTCGGCTACCTCACCGGGCTCGGCGTCACCACGGTCGAGTTGCTGCCGGTGTCCGCGTTCTGCGACGAGCCGTGGCTGCTGCGCACCGGGCGGCACAACTACTGGGGTTACTCCCCGCTGGCGCTGCTCGCGGTGCACCCCGGGTACGCCAGCGTGCCCGGGGCCGAGATCGAGGAGTTCCGCACCATGGTCGCCGCGCTGCACGCCGCCGGCCTGGAGGTCATCGTCGACGTGGTGGCCAACCACACCTGCGAAGGCGGCGTGGCCGGGCCCACGCTGGCCTATCGAGGGCTCGACAACCCCGCCTACTACCTCCCCGGCCGGGATCTCACCGGCTGCGGCAACACCCTGGATGCCGGCTCGCCCACCGTGATCCGGCTGGTCACCGACGTGCTCCGGCACTGGGCAGGTGAGCTGGGCGTCGACGGGTTCCGCCTCGACCTGGCGAGCGTGCTCGGCCGCCCCCGGGGTGGCCCGTTCGATCCCGCCGCAGCACTGCTGACCGCCATTGTCACCGATCCGCTGCTCTGCAGCCGCAAGCTCATCGCCGAGCCCTGGGACGCCACCGGCGACGGGTACCGGGTCGGTGGGTTTGGGGCGCACTTCAGCGAGTGGAATGGGCGCTACCGCGACGTGATCCGCGACTTCTGGCGCGGCGTTGCCGGGGTGAGCGAGCTCGCCTCCCGGCTGGCGGGCAGCTCCGACCTCTACGCGCCGAGCGGGCGCCGGCCCTGGGCGTCGGTCAACTTCGTCACCGCCCACGACGGGTTCACGCTGCGCGACCTGGTCTCCTACAACCGCAAGCACAACGAGGCCAACGGCGAGCACGGGGCGGACGGCACCGACGACCACCGGTCCTGGAACTGCGGCGTCGAAGGTGAGACCGACGACCCCGCAGTGCGCAGCCTGCGTGCCCGCCAGGCCCGCAACCTGCTGGCCACCCTTGCCCTGTCCACCGGCACTCCGATGCTGCTGGCCGGGGACGAGCGGTGGCGGACCCAGCGCGGCAACAACAACGCCTACCACCTGGATGACGAGACCTCCTGGCTGGACTGGTCGGCGGACCCGGCAGCCGAGCTGCTGCTGGACTTCACTCGCCGGGTGCTGGCCCTGCGGGCGGGCAATCCCGCGCTGCGCCAACCCGAGTTCTTCGAGGGCCGCACCACCCCCAGCGGCACTCCCGACCTGGTCTGGCTGCGCCCCGATGGTCAGCCCATGCAGCTCGCCGACTGGCTGGACCGGCATCGGCAGACCCTCGGCATGTGGATCGACGGTGCTGATGTGCGCTCCCACCCACCGCAGCCGGCCACCGACTCGTGGCTGCTGATGCTGCACGCGGGGGCCCATCCCATCCGGGTCACGCTGCCGGGCGCCGAGTTCGGCGCGCGGTACGAGCCGGTACTTGACACCGGGTGCGAGGACGGCCGGCCGGCCCGGCCGCGCGCCAGACGCCCGGACACCCGGGTGACCCTGCACCCCCGGACCCTGCTGCTCTTCCGCGCGGTGCGGACTGACCCCCCTGGCTGGAGCGGGTCAGGTGGGGAGGCGGAGCAGGCCGAACTCGGCGGGGCTGGCCATCAGGGGGTGCCGGGGCAGCACCCGTATGGTGTACCCGAGCAACCCGGCATGCGGTAGCCGCACGCTTGCCTCGAGCCACTGCCCGTCATCGTCGGACTCCACCGGCTGCATCTGCACCACGACGGTGTCGCGCAGCTCGTCGCGGTCGTCCACCCGGCCGATCACGACCTGCACCGCGACATCCGAGGGGGTAAGCCCAGCCAGTTCGACCGCAGCGCGGACGGTCAGCTCCGACCCCAGCACGGGGGTATCGGGCAGCCCGGAGATATCGACCCGGGCCACCCGCACCCGCGGCCACGCCACCCGCACCCGGGACCGGTAGGCGGCCAGGTCCCGGGCACCGGCGAAGGAGTCGGCGCGTGCCGCGGCGGCCGATCGGGCAGCGGGGGCGTAGAACCGCTGCACGTACTCCTGCACCATCCGCGAGGCTTGCACCTGCGGGCGCAGCACGGTCAGGGTGTGCCGCACCAGGGCCACCCACCTGGTGGGCATCCCGTCAGCCTGACGGTCGTAGAACTGGGGGGCGACCTGGGCGGCGATCAGCTCGTAGAGCGCGCCCGCTTCCAGCGCATCCCGGCGTTCCGGGTCGTCGACGCCGTCGGCGGTGGGAATCGCCCAGCCGTTCTCGCCGTCGTAGCACTCGTCCCACCAGCCGTCCCGGATGGACAGGTTCAGCCCGCCGTTGAGCGCGGCCTTCATCCCCGACGTGCCGCATGCCTCCAACGGCCGCAGCGGGTTGTTCAGCCACACGTCGCAGCCCCAGTACAGGTAGCGGGCCATCGACATGTCGTAGTCGGGCAGGAAGACGATCCGGTGCCGCACGTCCGGAGCGTCGGCGAACCGGACGATCTGCTGGATCAGGGCCTTGCCCCCGTCGTCGGCGGGGTGCGACTTGCCCGCGATCACCAGTTGCACCGGGCGCTCGGGGTCCAGCAGCAGCGCGCGGAGTCGCTCGGGGTCGCGCAGCATCAGGGTGAGCCGCTTGTAGGTGGGCACCCGGCGGGCGAACCCGATGGTGAGCACGTTCGGGTCGAAGACCGTCGAAGTCCAGCCCAGCTCCGGCTCGGAGGCCCCCCGGTCCAGCCAGGCGGCCCGGACCCGGCTGCGCACCTCGTGCACCAGACGGGCGCGCAACGCGCACCGCAGGTCCCACAGCAACACGTCGGTGACCGGCTCGAGCGGCCCCATCCCTTCCTCGGGCGTCCCGAGCACCGTGGCGATCTCCCGTGCCGCCCAGGTCGGGCCGTGCACCCCGTTGGTGACCGACCCGATCGGCACCTCGTCGACGTCGAACTCCGGCCACAGTCCGCGGAACATGGCCCGCGACACCGCTCCGTGCAGCCGCGAGACGCCGTTGGCCCGCTGGGCCAGCCGCAGGCCCATGTGCGCCATGTTGAACATGCCGGGGTTGTCCTCGGCACCCAGCGCCAGCACCCGGTTGACGTCGACACCGGGCAGCATGGCCCCGTCAGGGGCGCCGCCCGCGCTGGTGAAGTAGTGCCGCACCAGGTCCACCGGGAACCGGTCGATACCGGCGGCCACCGGAGTGTGGGTGGTGAACACGGTGCCCGCCCGCACTGCGGCCAGCGCCTCGTCGAAGCTCAACTGCGCGCAACTGATCAGCTCCCGGATCCGCTCCAGACCCAGGAAACCGGCGTGCCCCTCGTTGGTGTGAAACACCTCCGGCGCCGGGTGGCCGGTGAGCTCACAGAACAGCTGTACCGCCCGGACCCCGCCGATGCCGGCCAGGATCTCCTGCTGGATCCGGTGGTTCTGGTCGCCGCCGTAGAGCCGGTCGGTGACCTTCCGCAAGTCGTCGGGATTGGCCTCGACCTCCCCGTCCCCGAAGTCGCTGTCCAGCAGCAGCAGCGGCACCCGCCCGATGTCGGCCCGCCAGATCCGGGCCCGCAGCACCCGCCCACCCGGCATACCGACGTGCACCAGCAGCGGCCTCCCGGTGGCGTCGGCCACCAGACGCAGCGGGAGGCCCTGCGGGTCCAGCGCCGGGTAGCGCTCCTGCTGCCAGCCATCCAACGACAGCGACTGGCGGAAGTACCCGGAGCGGTAGAGCAACCCGACCCCGATCAGCGGTACCCCGCGGTCAGAGGCGGCCTTGAGGTGGTCCCCGGCCAGCACGCCGAGCCCACCGGAGTAGTTCGGCAGCACCTCGGTGACGCCGAACTCCATGGAGAAGTACGCGATCGCCGCCGGCAGCCCCGCTTTCTGCTGCTGGTACCAGCGCGGCTCAGTCAGGTAGCGGTGCAGGTCGTCAGCGAGTTCCTTGATCCTGGTCACCACCTGCTCGTCCGCGGCCAACGTGGTGAGCCGGCCGGGAGGGATCTCGCCGAGCAACCGCACCGGGTCCCCGTGCACCGCTTCCCAGGTGCGCTCGTCCAGTGCGGCGAACAGGTCCTGGGTGGGCGGGTGCCAGGTCCACCGCAGGTTGGTGGCTAGCGTCTCCAGCGCCGCCAGTGGCCCGGGGAGCTGGGCACCGGCGGTGAAGCGGCGCAGTGCTCTCACGAGCGCCGACCCTATCTCTTCCCGGGCACGGCAACTGAAACGATCCGGAGCGGGCCGGTGGGAGCAACCCCCGGGGTGCGCAGCTTCGTCTGCCACGAGAGAGTGGACCGAGCAGCCGACCGGGAGGGGACACTGAATGCGCCGCGGGTCTGCCGAGGTTGCCGTCGTGCTCATGGTCGCGCTGCTGGCGGTCGGCGGATGCGCCGGCGAGCCGGAACCCGCACCGGCCAGCACGCCCGGCGCCACCCCGCCCGGCGCCACCCCGCCCGGCACCAGCCCGCCGGGGGCCACCCCGCCGCCAGCGAGCGGGCTGTCGCCCGCACCGCCGCTGCCCCTGCCGCAGCCGCAGCCGCCCGGCGGGCCGGTCCGCCCCGAGCCGGGGCTGGGCGCCGAGGACCGCGCACGGCTCGTCGACGCCCGCCGCATCGGGGCGCGGTGGGTGGTGCTGCTGGTGGCCACCGCACCCGGCCGGACCGGCGATGCCGCCGCTGCCTTGACCGATCTCGGCGGGGTGGTCGGCACCACCAGCCCGGGTCCCGGCTATCTGCGGGTCAGCATGCCCACCGACAAGGTGGAGCGTGCCGCCGCCCTGCCCGCCATCACCGCGCTGGACGTCGAGCAGGTCATCCCCCCGAATCCCCCTCGCCCGACCCGTTGACCGCGGCAGGGGCGCTGCACGGTCAGCTCAGGCAGACTACGAATAGTGCCCAACCGACGGGAACGGTTAACGATGAGTGGTCGGATCGCCATTGACGATGTGACGCCCGTGGTGTCCTGCGGGCGGTACCCGAGCAAGGCGGTCGTCGGGGAGCACGTGCCGGTGACCGCGACGGTATGGCGGGAGGGGCCCGATGCGGTGGCCGCCACGGTGGTGTGGAGCGGTCCCGGTGACCTGCTCGGCTGCCAGATCCGGATGCAACCGGGCGAGCCGGGCACCGACCAGTTCGTCGCCACTGTGCAGCCCGACCGGACCGGTTGCTGGACCTTTCGGGTGGACGGCTGGGCAGATCCCTGGACAACCTGGCGACACGCGATCGAGGTGAAGATCTGGGCCGGACAGACCGCATCCGAGCTGGAGAACGATCTGGAGGTCGGCGCCCGGCTGCTGGAGCGGGCCATTCGCCGTCCCGCCTCACCCGCTGCTGAGGCGGTGCTGGCCGACGCGGTGGCCGCGTTGCGCGCCACCGGGGGCACTCTCGCCGAGCGGGTGGCTCCCGCGCTCGCCGTGCCGGTGACCCGGATCTTGCAGGCTGATCCGATTCGCGATCTGATCACCCAGGGACAGCCGCACAAGGTGTGGGTGGACCGGCGGCGGGCCCTGTTCAGCTCCTGGTATGAGTTCTTCCCCCGGTCCACCGGGGGATGGGACACCCAGGGCAACCCCCGGCACGGGACCTTCGCGACCGCCACCCGCGAGCTGGACCGGATCGCCGGAATGGGTTTCGACGTGGTGTACCTGCCGCCGATCCACCCGATCGGCGAGGTGAACCGCAAGGGCGCCAACAACATCGGGCACGCCGGACCCGAGGACGTCGGATCGCCCTGGGCGATCGGCTCGGCAGCGGGCGGGCACGATGCGGTGCACCCCCGGCTGGGCACCCTGGAGGATTTCCAGGCTTTTGTCGCCCGCGCCGGCGAGCTCGGGATGGAGGTGGCACTGGACTACGCCCTGCAGTGCGCCCCGGACCACCCCTGGGCCAAGGAGCACCCGGAGTGGTTCACCCTCCGCCCGGACGGCACGATCGCCTACGCGGAGAACCCACCCAAGCGCTACCAGGACATCTACCCGCTCAACTTCGACGCCGACCCCGAGGGCAGCTACGCCGAGATGCTGCGGGTGCTGCTGTTCTGGGTGCAGCGGGGGGTGCGGATCTTCCGGGTGGACAATCCACACACCAAGCCCCCGGACTTCTGGCACTGGCTGATCTGGCAGGTCAAACAGCGCCACCCGGACGTGCTGTTCCTGTCCGAGGCGTTCACTCGCCCGGCCCGGCTCTACGGACTTGCCCGGCGGGGGTTCACCCAGTCCTACACCTATTTCACCTGGCGTACCGGTAAGCAGGAACTCACCGACTACGCCCTGGAGCTGGCCGGCAAAGCCGACGAGGTGCGGCCGAACTTCTTCGTCAACACCCCCGACATCCTGCACGAGTCGCTGCAGCAGGGCGGGCCGGCCATGTTCGCCATCCGGGCCACCCTGGCCGCCACGCTTTCCCCCTCGTGGGGGGTCTACTCCGGATACGAGCTCTACGAGCACACCCCGGTCCACCCCGGCAGCGAGGAGTACCTGGACAGCGAGAAGTACCAGTTGCGCCCCCGGGACTTCGCCGGCGCGCTGGCCCAGGGCAGGTCCCTGCAGCCGTGGCTCACCCGGCTCAATGAGATCCGCCGTGCGCATCCGGCCCTGCAGCAACTGCGCAACCTGCAGTTCCACCACACCGATCACGACCTGCTGCTCGCCTACTCCAAGACCGACCCGGGCACCGGGGACACCGTGCTCTGCGTGGTGACCCTGGATCCGGTCAACACCGTGCGCGCGACCCTCTCCCTGGACATGCCCGCGCTGGGGCTGGCCTGGCCGGCCCGCTGCCAGGCCCACGACGAGGTGAGCGGCGAGACCTACGACTGGGGCCACACCAACTGGGTGCAACTCCACCCCTGGCGCGCGGTAAGTCACATCGTGGTCGTGAATGCGTAACAGTGTTCTGGCACCAGGCGCCACTCCCGAGCCAGCTCGATGCCGCCGCGGGGCGGCGCAGGCTACGATCACCGCGGTGGACGCATCCGCAGGCAGGCGGGGGACGTGAGCGCCCGCGGGGCCAACGGCGAGCGGCCCGGCCGGGACCGCCGGGCCGTGCTGCACCCGGCGCGACCCGGGCGGCTGCGACCCGACCGGCCACCGCCCCGGGTCGCCGTGGTGGGCGGCGGGATCGCCGGCGTCGCAGCGGCCGTCGCACTGGCCGAGCGCGGCGTCGACGTCCGGTTGTTCGAGCGGGAGCCCCAGCTCGGTGGGCGGCTCAGGGGGTGGCCGATCACCCTCACTGACGGCTCGGCCGCCACCATGAGCCGCGGGTTCCACGCCTTCTTCCGGCAGTACTACAACCTGCGGGCGCTGCTGCGTCGAGCCGATCCGCTCGGCCGGGCGCTGGTCCCGATGGCGGATTACCCGCTGGTCGCTGCCGACGGCCACCGGGACACCTTCCATGGACTGCCGCGCACCCCACCGTGGAACGCGCTGGCCTTCGCTCTGGCCAGCCCGACCTTCCGGGTGTGTGACCTGGTCACCCGGCTCGACCCGATTGCCGCGCTGCCCCTGATCGACGTGTCGGTGCCTGACGTCTACTGGCGGTTGGACAACCAGGACGCGATGACGTTCCTGGACCGGGTGCGGTTTCCGGATGCGGCCCG
>DASTLT010000293.1:0-5162 GCA_035714625.1 Pseudonocardiaceae bacterium
GACCTCCGCCGAGAACTTGCCGTCGGGACCCACTTCCGCCGTACCGATCTCCTCATTCGTATCCCAGAGCACCTGGACCTCTGAGCATTCACACTGAGACAGGTTATACCCGCTCCCCGTAACGGTGAACTTATCCCCAGGTCTCCCCTTACTGGGATTCAAGGCCAACACTGGCGGAGGCAGCACGACAAAAGTTGCCGCAGCACTCTGGGCGCCGAACCTGCCTACGACCTGATGATCTCCCGGGGCCGCCGTTTGCGGCACCGAGACCTCGGTCGAAAACGTTCCATCGTTGCCCATCACTGCAGTTGTTACTTGGTTCGTATCCCACATCACCTCAACCTGGGGTGATTGACTGGCGCCAGTACAGTTGTAGTTGCAGTTGCTGTACCCACTCCCCTTGACAGTGAAGTGCGTATCTATTTTCCCTTGCGGAGGAATCAGGGTCAGACTTGGTGAGGACGGTACAGTGAAGATCGCTTCGCCGCGCTCAGTATTGCATTCTGCCTCGCCGAGTATCTGATGTTTTCCGGCTGCCGCCCCCTGCGGCACATTGACCTCCATCGAAAATGTACCATCGTAGTTGATAACCTTGCTGCCGAGCTGTTCATTCGCGCTACCCTTATCCCAGATCAAGGTAACCGAGTCAGGTGGACTGTAGGAGTCGAGGCGGCGGCAACTAACGTACCCGCTCCCCTCAACCGTGAATTTATCCCCGGGCTTCCCGCTGTTGGGGGTCAAAGTCAGAGTTGGTGGGGGCGGGGGCGGCTCGGTTGACCCTGCGCGGCTAAGATTCTCGGCGCTATCGGCATGCGGGATGCCCATACCTGTCATAACGAGCCAGCCGGCCAACACCACTGACAACAATATGGCAGCGCACCGACCCAGTAGCCGACCACACGCGATTGTCATCACAAAAAATCCTATCCATGGGATCTAGCCGACAGCAGAGACCAATTGCTGAATGACAGCAATATCCGAAGTCGCTATAAAGTGGCGGTGGACGAATTCTTATTCGTCATCGGCCGAGTAGCTTGACGGCGTAGCTCTTGGCTCGGTGGGGCTGACCGGCATGACGGGTTCTCCTGCGGCTGCGGCGGGTGAGTAATCCGCTCCAGGCTCGGTGCCTCGACGCGTCGACAACATCGGGGAAACCCCTACGAGTGGTGGCCCTCCTCAGCCAACCGCGAGCCGATTGCGGCGCGCGCACGCACCCCCAGCTTGGCGAAGATCCGGGAAAGGTGGGCTTCCACCGTCTTGGGGCTCATGAACAGCGCCTCGGCGATCTCCCGGTTGGTCTTCCCGACAGCGACCAGTTCGGCGATCTCCCGCTCCCGATGGCTCAACGTGCCCGGCGACTGCGGCCCTGATGCGCGTCCGCCGAGCATGTGTAGCGCCCGCGTGGCGTCCGCGAGGGCGCCACGGGCCCCGCATGTGGCGAAGAGCGCCTTGGCTTGGCCCAGCTCCGCGAACGCCCGCGATCTATCGATGCCGGCCAGCGCGTTGCCCGCGAACAGGTGCGCCCGACCGGCCGCGAACCGGTTCTCCCCAGCGGTGAACTTAGCCACCGCGGCGAGGGCACCTTGGACGGCCGCAGCCGGGTCACCGACGGCGAGCAGTACTCGGGCCCGGGCCAGCAGGGCGTGTCCCACCCTGCTGGGCAAGTCCACCCCGAGACCACATGCTTCCGCCAGTTCCGCCCACTTATTGGCGGCGTCAACCTGGCCCTGCGCCAGCGCGGCGGCAACCAGGACCTCCAGAAAGAAGGGGCGATGCAGCACGTCAAGACCAGGTAGGTCCGGACCACCGCAGGCGCCGACCATCCACTCCACGCAGCGTGCCGGTTCCCCGGCGAGCAGATGCGCGATGCCCAGCACGCAGCCGGCCGCCGCCGACCACCAGTCACCGTCCTGGCCCGCCGTCTGCACGGCCCGTTCGGCGGCGCGCCGCCCAGCTTTGAGATCACCGAGCTGGACTGCGACCAGACCTTGGACCGTGAAGGCCATCGAGCTCAGCTCATCACTGGCTGCCAGCAAAGCCGCTTCGACACCGTCCGCCGCGTATTCGGCCGCCGCGTCCAGCCGCCCCAGAGATTGCAGCGCGTATGCCCCGCCGACCAGCAGATATGTATGCAGATGGCTCTGCCCGGCCATCCCACCAACGTTCAGACCGCGGTCGAAATGGCGCAGCGCGCTGTCGTGACGTTCGAGCAGGGTCTCGGACCAGCCCAGCCAGACTGCGGCGTCGAGCCGGTAAGTGAGCTCACGGGTAGTCAACCCGTCGACCAGCAGTGCCCCCGCAACCACTTGAGCACCGGCCTGAGACACCTGCCCAGCCGCATAGCTGCCCAGCGCACTCAGGCCAACGGCAACCGCCTCCAGCGCTCGATCACCATGCCGCCGGGCAAGTTCGGCGGCATCCTCGGTCAGGACACGATCGCTGGTGAACTCTCCCGCCAGCAGCGCATCGGAGGCCAGCTCCAGCTTGAGGACCGCGACCTCGCGGCCGTCCGACCCGGAAAGACCATCCAGTTCCCGGAGCAGCAGCGCCCGGGCCTGGGCATGTCGGCCGAGGAGTCGCTCGACCATCGCGCAGAACGCAACGGTCGAGGCCCGGATGGCAGGCAGCTCGTCAGACATGGTCAGCAGGACCTCGTGCAGGATCTCGCCCGCCGCGGTCAACTGCCCGGCCAGGCCGAGTGCCCGGGCGAGTGCCCGCAACAGCTCGGCCCGGCGCTGCACCGCCCCATCTGAGAGGAGCCCGAGAGCCGTCCGTAGCCACTGTGCTGAGGTGGCAGGCGCCACTGCCATCGCCTCGCGTGCCGCGTCAACGAGCAGGGCGACTGCGGCGTCATCTCCGGTCAGCGCCGATCTGGCGACATGATCAGCGCAGGCCATCGGCGGCGCTGCGTTCCGGGCCAGCGCGGTCGCGGCGCGGGCGTGCGCGTCCAATCGCCAGCCTGCGCCTGCCGAGTGATAGACCACATGACGAACCAGCGGATGGCGATAGCGGAACCTCCGGGGCTGCTCGGTCGGACGTAACAGGTCACGCTCGACAAGCTCATCCAACCCGTCCAGAACCGCCGGTTCGGGCAACCGTGCCACGTCGGCGACCAGGGACGGATCGAACGGGTCGCCGGCGACAGCGGCCGCCCGGGCGACCAGCCGCCCGCTCGCTGAGACCGCGTCCAGCTCGGCACGCAACGCGGCCTGCGCCGATGGCAACAGCTCACCTTGTGCCGTATCGCCATCGACCTCGAACCGCGCAGCACCCCCCGCCCGGACCAGCGCATCAAGGTAAAAGGGGTTGCCGCCGCTCTCCTGGTACAGGGTCCGGCACCGCGCCGGACTCACCGACGGGCCGAGCAGTTCCCTGACCTCGGCCAAGGTCAACGGACTGAGGTCGAGCCGATCCACCCGGTCGCCGCTGTCCACCGCCCGCGCCAAGGCCGCGGCCAATTGGGCAGGCATCTGACGGGGACGGTAAGCCAGCGCCAGCAATAACGGCGCGCGTGGTGGATTCCGCAACAGATACTCGATCAACTGGAGGGACGCCTCGTCGGCCCAATGCATGTCGTCGAGGATCAGGACCAGCCCGCCGGGACAGGCCAGCTCCTGCAGCAACACCCGCACGGCCCGGTGTAACCGGTATCGAGGTGACTCGTGCGCCGGACACTCCGGTCGCCACGCGACCAACGCTGGGAAAACAGCGGAGAGCACCACCCGGCAGTCCGGGCACACCTGCTTAAGTCGAGGTGGTTCGACCGCCGCCAAGTGATCGTCAAGAGCATCGACGAGCACCCCGAACGGGACATTGCGCTCGAACTCGGTCGCCTGCCCACCGAGGACTACCGGTCGCTGACCACGAACCCTGGTGGACAGTTCGGCCAGCAGGCGGGTCTTTCCCATCCCCGGCTCACCAACGACCTCGAGGACTCGCATCAACGCACCGCCCGGACCTTGAAGGCTCAACTGCTGGAGCCCGTGCTCCAGCCGGGCCAACTCGGCGTCGCGTCCCACCAGGGTTCCCCGCATCGAGAGCCTCCTCCCTCTCTCGGTGTCACCATCTCACACTTTAGTGCGCCCGCCATCCCGTTGAACTCGTGAGTGCGTAACAGTGTTCTGGCACCGAACGCCACTAACGAGCCAGCCCTCCTGCGGAGGCTGACTCGGGTAGGAGATGCTCGGCGGCTGAGCGTTATTGGCCGCGCGGGCAGGGCTGCATGCATCGCCCTGCCGGCGCACTGGTACCCGGCCTGGCTGCAGATGCAACACGAGCTGGCCGCGCTGTCGTCGCGCAGCACGCACCTGATCGCCGAGCAGGCCAGCCATCACATTCATCTGGACGACCCGGACTTCGTGGTTCGCGCGGTACGCCACACCCTGCACCGCCTGATGGAAGCTGCGCATCCAGCGCCAAAAGTGCGATTCGGATCCGAATGGAGCTCAGCGACTGCCGGTGAGCAGGACGTGGGCGACCAGGGCGGGGTCGTCGTTCATCGGCACGTGGCCGCAGTTGGGCAGGCTGAGCAACCGGGCGTGCGGGATCAGCCGGGTGACCAGCTCGGCCCGGGGTCGGCGCAGGATCCGGTCCCGGGCGCCCCAGGCGATCGTCACCGGCACGTCGGGAATCGCTCCAGTGAAGGCGATCCGCCGTCCGGCGGCCAGCGTGGGCACGAAAGCGACCGCGTTGACCAGCGCCCGCATGTCCTCGAGCACCACCTGCGGCTCCAGCAGGGCCGGGCGGGCCACGACGATGCCGACCAGCAGTCGCCGCCCCGCCGCCGTCTGGGCGAGGCGGGCCGCGACCACCGGGTGCACCCGGCATGCGGTCCGGTGCACGGCCCGCACCAGGGTCAACGCCCGGCGCCGTTCGGCGGGGGTCCACAGCCCGGCCGGGGACAGCGCGGTGGCACTGCTGGCGAGCCCCTGCTGGGCCAGCACCAGGGAGATGAAGCCCCCCATCGAGTTGCCGGCCACGTGCGGGCGGTGCAGTCCCAGGTGGGCGAAGAACTCGGCCAGCACGGTGATCAGGCTGTCCAGCTCGTAGGGCAGGTGGTCCGGCAGCGGCGGGGACTCACCGAATCCGGGGAAGTCGACGCAGATCACGTCGCGGTGCTCGACCAACCGGTCGAGCACCGGAAGCCACCCCTGCCGCCGGTG
>DASTLT010000294.1:0-8250 GCA_035714625.1 Pseudonocardiaceae bacterium
CCCGGCGCTGGGGCGGTCGAGATCAAGGGTCTGAGCGTCCCGGCTACGCCGCTCGCGGTGCAGGCTGCCGTACATCGACTCGCGGCCAGCCCGGGCCTGCAGGGGTTCGGTGTGACCGGGGTGCGGCGCCTGGCCAGGCACCTGCACGCCTATCTGTGTTACGAGGATGCCCGGGAGCTGACCGCCGCCAGGGTCACGGAGGCGATCGGGGACGGGGTGGATGTCCTCATCGGGCATTCGATGGGATCTGTGGTGGCCTACGAATGGCTGCACAACAATCCCGATCGCCAGCCGCCGCTGCTGATCACGATCGGCTCGCCGCTGGGCTGCGGCCCCGTCCGGTCCCGGTTGCGGCCGCCGGCCTCAGTTCCCGGTTCCGGGCGATGGGTGAACCTAGCTGCGACGCACGATCCGATCGCCTGGCCAAAGCGGCTCGCGGATGTCTTCGGCTCCGCGGTCGAGGACGACCGGGTCCCGTTCCGCTTCTGGGCGCACAGCGCGCGCACCTACCTCCAGGCGGCGCAGACCGCGGCAGCGGTCGCCTCGGTAGCGCCGGAGACGCCGACGTGACGAGGGTGCGAGACGGCTTCCGTCGCCATCTCATCGTGCTGGCCAACGACACGTTCGCGACGGACAGCGGATTGTCCGACCTGGTCGCAGTAGCCGATGAGGTGTCGCTGGTCGTCGATGCCTTTGCCGCGATGGGTTACGGCTGCGATGACGACCATCGGATCGTCAATCAGCCCAGCGCCGTCGCCCACCGGCGGATCATTGCATTACTGGCCGGGATGGGCCCCGATGATGTCGTCGCGATCTATGTCACCAGCCACGGCGAGATCGTCGGCGCAGGCGGCGCTGGGACGCTGGTCATTCACGGCACCGACTCCCGGGCTGGCCGCAAGGCGGGGACGCTGACGGTCAGCTCGCTGCTGGAGGGCTTGTACGAGCGGGAGTTCCGCGACCGGCTGCGCAACCTGTTGCTGATCCTCGACGTGTGCCACGCCGGGATGAGCATCGACACCGTGGTGCGGGAAGTCCGTTCCGCCCTGCCAGTCTGGCCCGAGGAGCCGGGAACCCCCACCGGGGTCTCGGTCGTGGCGGTAACCGGTGCCGAAGACGCCGCTGAAGTTAGTTTGTTCGCGCGCAGTTGGCGAGACGCTATATGTGAGGCGAATTCGGTGCCTCGCAGCTGCCCATACCTCGATTTGCCTGAGCTCTTGGACCAGGTGCAGGCCGGGATGGGCACCCAGGCCGTCGAGCCGGTATCCCTGCACCGCCGCGGCGCCGAGGTCTGCCTGCCCAATCCGCGCCACCACCTGGACGGGGTCGAGCCCGAAGAGCTCGACCAGTGGTGGGAACCGGTGGCCAGGGCGTTGCCCCAGCATGGAGCAGGCAGCCCGTGGAGGGATGAGGCGCCGCGGTGGTTGTTTACCGGGCGGCAGCGGGTGAACACGCGGATTGCGCAGTGGCTGGCCGGTGCGGCGGATGACCGGGTGCTGGTGCTCACCGGAGCCCCCGGCTCGGGCAAGAGCACGATCCTGGCCCGTTTTGTCGTACTGACCGTGCCCGACCTTCGCCGGCAACTGGTGGCGCAGGGCGTTGAGGTGTTGGGTGCCGAGGCGCCGCCGGAAGGCTTCACCTTCACCGCGGCG
Organism: Pseudonocardiaceae bacterium; assembly: GCA_035714625.1. Classification (GTDB taxonomy): domain Bacteria; phylum Actinomycetota; class Actinomycetes; order Mycobacteriales; family Pseudonocardiaceae. Next base: position 1,653 of record DASTLT010000294.1, read on the forward strand.
ATCTCGGCGAGCCGGATGTCCACCGCCGAGCTGTTCGCGAGGGTGGCCCAGGCGTTGGGGCTGTCCACCCGAGCCGAACTGCACAACCTGTCCAACTCGCCTGCCCACCTCCGCGACCGCGCGGTTGCGACTATCCTCGTCGACGCCCTCGACGAGGCCGACAATCCCCATGATGCGGTCATCGAGGTGCTACGGCCGCTGGTGCAGGCTGCGCGAGCCGGGTCGGTGCGCCTGATCGTCGCGACCAGGGAGCATCCGGTCGGCCATGACCCGGCCGACCCAGGCAGGCGGCGAGGTGATCTCATCTCCCCGTTGCTCGGCGAGCAGGAGCCGACCCGGGTTGATTCACCCGACTGGCTGGCGATCGGTGACATCGCCCGGTACTGCGAGCGGATCCTGTCCGTGCCGCGCAATGACGCGGGACGAGCCAATCCGTATGCCACGTCACCTAAAAAGCGGCGGATCCTGGCCCGGGCGATCGAGGAGAGGGCGCACCACTCGTTCCTGTTGGCCGCCATCGTGGCCCGCATGCACACGCTGGACGCGGCCTGTGTCGACCCCACCGGATCGGTGTGGCGGGAGCAGTTTCCCGAGCACCTCGGCGATGCCATGCGGCAGGAACTACGGGCCCTCCACGGCTATCAGGAGGCGGCTCGCCAACTGGATCTGCTCCGCCCACTCGCCTTCGCCGAGGGAGCCGGACTCAGCCGGGACCGCGTCGGCGGGTCGGACCTTTGGGCCGCGCTGGCCACCGCGCTGTGCGCCGGTCGCTACCGGTTCGACGGCGCCGACGTCGATCAGCTGCTCGGGCAGAGATCGGCGACCCATCTGATCTCCCAGCTGGAGGCGGCCGACCGGCTGGTGTACCGCTTCCACCACGAGGCGCTCGCCGAAGCGCTGCGACCCGGCTCGGCGGCCGAGCTGGTCGCCGCGCACGCCACCGTCACCGCCGTCCTGCTGGGCACCCTCGACGGTGCCCTGGGCCGCGACTGGGCCGCTGCGTCACCGTACCCGCGACGAGCCCTGCCCTGGCACGCCCGTCACAGCGGGCAGTTGAGTGACCTCGCGGAGCAAGCCGGGTTCCTCGCCCATGTTGACCCCGACCGGCTCAACTCGGCGCTCGCCGCGGCCGAGGATGGCCGCGCCCGCACCATCGGGGCACTGCTGCGCCCGTATGTGCACCGGCTGCGCGAGCTGCGACCGGTGCACCGGGCGTTCCTGCTGGCGCTGGCGGCTATGGTCGTTGGGGAGCGCGGGCTCGCGAACGGTCTTTTCGAGGTCGCGGATCTGGGGATAGAGGTCACGGCGGCGCGGGCCAGGCCGGAGCCGCAGCGGCAGGTGCTGCTGGAGGGCCGTTCGGTCGAGGCCCTGGTCGCGACGCGTGACCGCTGGGGAGCCCCGCTGCTGTTCCTGGGCAACGGGCGCTACGTCGATGTCCGCGAACCCGACTCCGGCATGGTGGTGGACTCGATGCTCGCCGGCGGCGAGGTCACGTCGATGCTCTGTCTGGTCGACGACGACGGGTTCCCGGTGGTGGCGACTTCCCGGTGGTGGCGACGGGCAGTGCCGAGGGGGCGGCGATCTGGGATGTGACGACCCGCGCACTGCGCTGGTCGGTGGCCGGCGCCTTCCACCGGGGCATGGCCGCAGCTCCACCCGGATCGGTCGCGCTGCTCGTGGGGTGGACCGAGGAGCGGGTGCACATGTGGCGACCCGGCCATGACCCCGCGCTGACCACGTTGCCCGTCACGTGGGAACCCGGCCGGCAGCCCATCACCTGTGCCACCGTCCTGCGATCGGGCACCGGTTCACTCCTGGTCGCCGTCGCCGCGGGCGGGCGCGTCACGCTGTGGGACGCGACGACGGATGAGCTGCTGGACATCATCGAGCCCAAAGACACCGTCAACCTCCAACTGGCGACGCTCTGCCCGCCCGGCGGCGAGGACACCCTGCTGGTGACCACCGGCCTGTCGTATCGCACCGCTGTGGTGTGGCGGCCCTCGACCGGCGCGCGCCCATGGCCGCTCGGTGAGGTCCCGTTGTGCGCCGCGAGCTGGACCGGTGCGCACGGCAGCTTCCTGGTCCTCGGTTATCTCGACGGTTCCGTGGGGATATGGCATCCGGACATGCCGGACACGATGCGCCCGGTAGGCACCATGTCGTTCACCATCCAGGACATCGTGGTGGGACCGGCGGGGTCGCCGAACCCGATCGTGATCGCCATCGACCGGGTCGGAGCGGCCAAGTCCTGGACTGTGGCTGACCTGGCGCCGGGACCCGTCATCTCTGCGCGGCAGGCGCACTGCGCCGACATCGGCGAACTCAGCGGTGGGCAGCCCTATCTCGCCCTCGGCGGCAACAGCGGAGCCGACATCTGGCGGCTCGACGCCACCGACACAGCGGAGCGCGGACTGCACGATAGCGACGCGCTGCGCCTGATCAGGTTGCCGGAGCCGGAGTCCCTCGTGCTCACCGCCGGAGAGGACGGCGCAGTGCGGGTCTGGGACGAGGCGGACGGCACGGTGCGCACGCTGGCCGTTCCGACCGGTGCCCTCAACGACATCGTGTGCTGGCGGGACGGCAGCACACCCGTCGTCGCGGTCACCGCCGTCGACCGGCTCCTGCTGTTCGACGCCGTGACGGGGGCTGTGCATGGTAATCACCGGATCCCGGCAGGGCCGCATAGGATGGCCCCGCTGGTGACCGGGGACGGCGTCGTGGTGGCCGCTGCGGCCAGGACGAGGCTGTACTTCCTGAGCCCGGACGCACCCACACCCTGGTTTTTCGACCTGCCGATGTGCTACCCGGGTGTCACCACAGAGCAGACCACAACCCAGCGCAGCATCACGGCGCTGACCTGGGTGGCCTGTCCAGGCCAGGCGCCGGAGCTGATGGTGGCCACCGCAGGCGGGATGGCACTCGCGCTGCGGCTCGGGGACCGCGCCGTCGAGGAAGTCCGAGGACTCACCAATGACATGGGCGTGATCATTACCGCACACGTCGTCGCCGAGCCCGACCAGCCCCCCGTGGTCGTCCTCGGCAGCCTCGACGGCCAGCTCCGGGTGGTGGACGTCGCCACGGCCTCGGTGATCCAGGATCTGACCCGGGACGACGCCAGGATCGCCGGAGCAACTACCGTCCGGCGACGATCTGGGGAGCTGGTGCTCGTCACCACGCATTGCGATCGTGACGTGCGGCACGTCACCGGTCTGCGCATCTGGGATCTGTCCAGCGGCACCCAGCAGCACGGCATCACAAGGCCGGGCGGGACAGGTGATTCGTTCATCGGGTCACCGAAGGCGGGCCAGACCGCTGCGGGTACGCCCTACGTTGGCTACCTCGTCGAGGACGGCGTCGAGATGACCTTCCTTGACGATGTCCCAAGGCAGGTCCACCTGCCTCTGCCGGTCACAGCGAACGATCTCTACGTTTCTTCGCACACCTTGTATGTCGCCGGTGGGGGCGGTTACCTCGCGCTGCGCGTGAACGAGCACAGCGTCGATAGCCCCAACCGGGTAAGCCACACGGCAAAGGAAGGCGTGGCGGGCGGTACGCCTGTCCAGGGGCACCACCTCGGGCCACGCTGACGGACATTGCTGGTCAGCTCCACCAGCCGTCGATCGGGTCGGGACGCACAGACATCAACCCGCTACGTCGGCAGCACTCGGCGAACGTCATCGGCATCCACCGCTGCCTGGCGAGCAACTCCGACACCGTCCCGATCACCCGATCATCGAGATGGCCGGCAGCTAAAGGGGTACTGCACCGACAGGTGAGACGGCACACCCCTCACGCATGATGTCGGAAACCGAGCCGCGACCGACGCCAACAGCGGGTCCCGCTGCCGGAACCAGGATCACCACACCAGTCTGGCCCTCACTCGGCATGATCCCGTTGTACCCGATCACCACCCAGGCTGGGGCCACGAGGTCGGCTACCGCTGTCCCGAGACATCGATGCGGTGCAGCCAAAGCTGCCCCGGCCCAGGCCTCGTGAGCGGCATCTGCTGGGATACCCGTGGAAAGGTAGTCGCTCTCGGTGCGGACGGCCGCCAGGAGAGCCGCCTCTTCTGGTTGCTTGGCCGCGGTAAGGAGAAGTTGTTCTATGTCTTTAGACTATGTGGCGTGCGCGCGACAGACGATACAGGAAATCCAATACATCACGATCGCCACGATATATACCGGAACAGACGGCCGCCCGTGGAACAGTCCGGTGTATTCCGCGTTTGATGCTGAATATAACTTCTTCTGGGTATCGGGTCGCCACAGCCAGCACTCGAAGAATATCCGAGACAATCCTTACATATTTCTTGCTATTTATGACTCCACGATCCCAGAAGGAACAGGGGCCGGCAAAGGTGTCTACATCCAGGCACAAGCCAGAGAACTGTCTGACCCCGATCACATTGCTCGTGCCCATCAACTCATCGCCACCAGGGCAGGAAAATCATCTCGACCTGCGGATCAGTTTCTCGGTGACAGACCCCGGCGCATCTACCAAGCCACGCCAGAAAAAATGTGGGTCAACGATGTCATCGAACGGGACGGCGACCATGTCGACGTCCGTGCCGAGGTCGATATTGCTTTACTTCACAACCCGTGACCCCGGCCCTCGCATCGCTTCTCGATACCATCCCCGGCCCACCCCGAGAACCGCTGCTCCACGCCCGGTGGCTATTTTGTGTGGTTGGACGTCACAGGAAAGTGCCCGCGAACATTCTGCCGACCAGCTGATCGGAATTACGCGGCAACGGTGCTCAGGCGGTCACGGAGCTCGGCGACGCCGGGGCTGGCCCGTACGGGCTCGAGGACGGTGTGCAGGAGGCGCAGCCGCTCGTGGGCGCGCGGGGAGGACACCGCGGTCACTGCGTCGACGGCCTGATGGCCGAGGGCCACGGCGGTGTCGATGTCTCCGGCCAGCGCGTGTGCTCCGGTGAGATCCGGGAGCCAAAGTCCGCGAAGCCGAGCGTAGCCGGGACCGGAGCGGTCCACGGCCTGGCCCAGCAGCGGCACCGCCCGCCCCGCCGCCCGGGCGTCCCGGTGCGGCAGGGCCAGCGTGTAGTACGCGGCACCCGGCAGGGCGGTGAAGCCGAACTCGCCGACCTGCGCCACCCACAGCGGCGCGGTGGCCCGGTCGAGGATGGCAAAGTGCGCCTCGGCCTCGCCCAGGGCACGCTCGCAGGCCTCTTCGTCGCCCTGGACGGCGTGCGCCCGGGCCTGGATACCGGCCAGCATGGTAGCGGTGGAGGCGGACACCGGGTATCGGCCGACGGCGGCGGTCTTGGCGACCCGAACCAGGCCCAGCGCCTCCTCGACACGGCCCAGGTGCACCGCTTGCAGTGCCATGTCATACAGCAGGTACACGGTGAGGTCGGTGGCCTGAGGGTGATCGGTGTTGCCGGCGATGTCCAGCCCGATCAACCACAATCGCCGGGCCGTCTCATGCTGCGTGCACTCAAAGCTCAGGTACCCCGCGATCAACGCCAGGTAGGCGGTGGCGAGCATCAGCCGGGGCCGCAGCTCCGAGGGGATCTGGGCGGTGGTCAGCAGCGGCAGTACGGTGCGCACCTGTTCGGTGGCCGCCTGGCGGATCAGCCCACTGCCGTGGGCGAAGTCTTGGCGCATGAACGCGGCGGTGAGTTGCTCGATGGCCTCGACGTCGGCGAGTCCGAGGCGGCGGGTGCCGGTGGGCTCGGCGGGCGGCAGCAACGCGAACAGCCGCTCAGGGTCCAACCCGGCGGCCAGACCGAGAGTCAGCCCGGCGACGTGGCCGACGAAGTTGCGGCGCTGCATCCACGGCTCCTTGCGCCCGACGGTAGTGGCCTGCAGGTTCACCGTAATCACCGGGGCGAATCCCAGGAGCACTGGTGGGACCCCGAGCGGTCGGGTGGCCTGGGCGACCAGGGCGATGTCGCGCAACCGGTGCACCCCGCGCTCGATCGCGCTGATCCGGCTCTGACCCAGCCCGATCACCTCGTCCAGTTGCGTCTGGGTCCACTGCGCGGCCCGGCGCACCCGCACGAACAACGCCCCAAAGTCGTAGCCCGCGCAGATCGCCTGAATCGCCGGGTCGTCGTAGAACTCCGGCGGCAGGGCCAACCGGGCATCCAGGCCGCGGCGCAGGCACCGGTCACACCACGCCCCCGCCGGCTTGCCGGGGCGCAACGCCGCCTGACAGCGGGGGCACCGCAACTCACGGTGAGTGAGGTTGCCCCCCTACGCCGGACAGCTCGGGTGTGGGGTCAGTGATCTTGCTCTGCCTCCGTGTGGAGGGCTTCAACGTGACCGGGCTGTGCATTCCGAGGCTGGAATGCCGCCGCTCGGTGTTGTACCAGCATTAATGGCATCCGTAGGGACGCCTGTACCAGCAGATGGCTTCAAGCCTGGTGATAGAGATTGGCGCCCTCGCTGCTGGGTCGTCGTTGGCTCTCGGCGTGTCGGGGGCCGACGGCGATCTGCGGTGGGAGGATGTGCCGGTTCATGATCAGCAGGGTTGAGCCATCGTCATCGCGAGACCCTCGAGTCTCTTTCAGAGCTGGGGCGCTGCTGACCACGGGGCCAGATGGCTAGTGAGATGTCGTGCCTTTGAGCACTGTCCA
>DASTLT010000295.1:0-45520 GCA_035714625.1 Pseudonocardiaceae bacterium
GCTCTCCCCGCGGCCCGGCCTTCCTGGATGCCTTGGCAGCGGGCCGGGCCGCGCACGCCTGCAGGCAGGCGTTGCCGGGCGAGGACTGGCCGGCCCGGCTCGCCGAGGTGGCGGTCACCGCAGCGGCCGCGGGGCGCGGGGCGTTGCTGGTGGTGCCCGATCACCGGGACACCGCGCGGGTGCATGCCGCGGTCGCCGCGCTGGCCGGGCCGGAGGCGGTGGTCACCCTGGCGGCCGAGCTGGGCCCGGCTGAGCGGTACCGCCGGTGGCTGGCGGTGCGCCGGGGCGCGCTACGGATCGCGGTGGGCACCCGGGCCGCGGCCTTCGCCCCGGTCGCCGAGCTGGGCGTGCTGGTGTTGTGGGACGACGGCGACGACCTGCATGCCGAGCCCCGCGCACCCTACCCGCACAGCCGGCTGGTGCTCGGCCAGCGCGCGGTGCTCGAATCGGCGGCACTGCTCGTCGCTGGCTACGCCCGGACCGCGGAGACCCAACTGTCGGTGGACACCGGATGGGCGCACGAGATCGTCGCAGCCCGGAACGTGGTGCGGGCCGCGGCGCCCCGGGTCACCGCGATCGGGGAGGACGACACCCAGATGGCCCGGGACCCGGCGGCGCGGGCAGCGCGGCTGCCCAGCGTGGCGTTCGAAGCGGCCCGCGCGGCACTGAACCGCGACCGGCCGGTACTGGTGCAGGTGCCTCGCCGCGGCTACGTGCCGGCGCTGGCCTGCGGGCAGTGCCGGGCCGCAGCGCGATGTCGACGTTGCGCCGGCCCGCTGGCCCTGACCGGGGACCCGGCCAGGCAACCGCCGACCTGCCGTTGGTGCGGCGTCAGCGAGCCTGGGTATCGCTGCTCGGCTTGCGGCTCGCGCCGGCTGCGGGCGGTGGTGGTCGGTGCCCAGCGCACGGCGGAGGAGCTGGGTCGCGCCTTCCCGGGGGTACCGTTGCGCAGCTCTGGTGCAGGGCAGGTGCTGTCCGCCGTCCCACCGGGACCGGCGCTGGTCATCGCCACCCCCGGTGCTGAGCCGCTGACCGGTTACGGGGCGGCGTTGCTGCTCGATGCCACCGCCATGCTGGCCCGCCCCGACCTGCGCGCCGCGGAGGAGGCGCTGCGCCGCTGGATGGCGGCGGCGGCGATGGTCGAGCCGGCGACCGCTGGCGGCCGGGTGGTGGTGGTGGCCGAGGCGGCGCTGGCTCCGGTGCAGGCGCTCATCCGGTGGGATCCGGTCGGTCACGCCACCGCTGAGCTGGCGGCCCGCACCGAACTCGGCTTCCCTCCCGCAGTGCGCATCGCCGCGGTGGACGGCACTCCGGACGCTCTGGCCGGTCTGGACGAGTCAGCGGACCTGCCGCCCGGAGCGCAGTTGCTGGGTCCGGTGCCGCTGACTGGCGAGCCCAACGGCACCCGGGAGCGGCTGCTGATCCGGGTCCCACGCGCCCAGGGCCGGGACCTGGCCGCCGCACTGGCCGCAGTGCAGGCGGTGCGCAGTGCCCGCAAGCTGCCCGATCCGCTGCGGATCGAGCTGGACTTGCCGAGTGGCTGGTGAGTGGCGTTGGGTGTCAGAACACCGTTACGCACGCACGAGGCATACTTGCCCAATGCCCGTTCAGCCGCTGCGGCTTTTCGGTGACCCGGTGCTGCGTGCCTGCGCGGACGAGGTCGTCGAGTTCGACAAGGAGCTGCGCAACCTCGTCCGCGACCTGTGGGACACCATGAGCGATGAGGGTGGGGCCGGGCTGGCCGCCCCCCAGCTCGGTGTCTTGCTGCGGGTCTTCACCTACCACTGTGACGGGTTTGCCGGGCACCTGGTCAATCCCACCTTTGACGTGGTGGGCGAGGAGATGCAGGACGGTCCGGAGGGCTGCCTGTCCATCCCCGGGCTGTCCTGGGACTGCCGACGGCACCTGCATGTGGTGGCCCGCGGGATGAACCAGCACGGCGAGCCGGTCGAGGTGCGCGGCTCGCAGAGCCTGGCCCGGGCGATCCAGCACGAGACCGACCACCTCGATGGCGTGCTGTTCATCGACCGGCTCGACCCCGAGACCCGCAAGCAGGCCATGCGGGAGATCCGGCGGGCGCGCTGGTTCGGCGTGCCCGAGCCGGTGGTCAAGGTCAGCCCGCACCCGCTGCTTGGGAAGGCGCGCTGAGCGGCGTGCGGCTGGTGTTCGCGGGCACCCCTGAGGTGGCGGTGCCCGCACTGCAAGCCCTGCTCGCGTCCGACCGGCATGCGGTGGTCGCCGTGGTGACCAGGCCAGATGCGCCGGCCGGGCGGGGGCGCCGGCCCGCCCGCTCCCCGGTTGGCGTGCTGGCCGACCGGGCCGGCGTGCAGGTGCTTACCCCACGCCGGCTCGGCGAGCCGGACTTCCTGGCCCGGCTCGCCGAGCTGGCCCCGGACTGCTGCGCGGTGGTCGCCTACGGTGCCCTGGTGCCCCCAGTTGCGCTGGATGTGCCCAAGCACGGCTGGGTCAACCTGCACTTCTCACTGCTGCCCGCCTGGCGCGGCGCGGCACCTGTCCCGGCTGCGATCCGGCACGGGGACACCATCACCGGCGCGTCCACCTTCGCGCTGGAGGAGGGGCTGGACACCGGGCCGGTGTATGGCACGCTCACCGAGGTGATCCAACCCGAGGACACCGCTGGTGAGCTGTTGTCCCGGCTGGCCGACGCCGGTGCCGGGCTGCTGGTCGCCACCTTGGACGGCATCGCCGACGGGTCGCTGAGCCCGGTTCCGCAGCCGCCGGAGGGGGTCTCGTACGCTCCAAAGCTCACCGCGCAGGACGCCCATGTGGACTTCACCGCTCCGGCCTTCGCGGTGCACCGCCAGGTCCGTGCGGTGACACCGGTTCCCGGTGCCTGGGTGCTGTTCCGGGACCAGCGGCTGGGCCTGAGGCCGATGCGGTTCGCCGACTCCGACCCGGCGGTCCCTGGCCTGCCGGCGCCCGGCGAGCTGGCCCCCGGTGAGCTGCGGGTCGGCAAGCGCGCGGTGCTGGTCGGTACCGCGACCGGGGCGCTGCGGCTGGGCGAGGTCACCCCGGCCGGCAAGCGGGCGATGCCGGCGGCGGACTGGGCCCGGGGCGCCCGACCCGAACCGGGGGAACGGTTCGAGTGACGGTGCCCCGCCGGCCTTCCCGGCCGCGCAAGCCCCGCCCCCCGGCTCGGCGGGTGGGGCCGCGCCGACCCCCGGTGGAGGACCCGCCGCGGCGGGCGGCCCTGGATGCCCTGGCTGCGGTGCGCGAGCGCGACGCCTACGCCAACCTGGTGTTGCCCACCCTGTTGCGGCAACGCGGGATCGGTGGGCGCGATGCTGCGCTGGCCACCGAGTTGTGCTATGGCACGAGCCGGGCCCAGGGCTTGCTGGATGCGGTGTTGCAGGCCTGCGCGGACCGGCCGCTGGCCACCGTGGATGGTGAGCTGCTGGACGCCCTGCGCCTCGGCAGCTACCAACTGTTGCGGACCCGGGTGCCGGCCCACGCCGCAGTCGCTGCCACCGTGGAGCTGGTACGCGCCGGACGGGGCAGCGGCGCGGCAGGTTTTGTCAACGCGGTGCTGCGCCGGGTCGCCAAGCAGGACGAGAACGCCTGGATCCAGGTGGTGGCACCGGGACTGGATGACGACCCGGTGGGCCACCTCGCGATGGCGCAGGCGCATCCGCGGTGGATCGCGCAGGCCTTCGCCGACGCCTTAGGCGGCGACCTCGACGAGTTGGCTGCGGCGCTCGTCGCGGACGACGTCCGGCCGCTGGTGCACCTCGCCGCCCGTCCCGGGCAGATCAGCGCCGCCGAGCTGGCCGCGGCGACCGGCGGGCAGCCGGCACCGTACTCGCCTTATGGGGTGCACCTCGCCGAGGGCGGAGATCCTGGCGAGCTGGCTGCGGTGCGCAACCACCTGGCCCAGGTGCAGGACGAAGGCAGCCAGCTCGTAACGCTGGCGCTGGCCGGCGTCCCGCTGGCGGTCCCCGACGCCCGCTGGCTGGACCTGTGCGCGGGGCCAGGAGGCAAGGGCGCGCTGCTGGGTGCCCTGGCGGCCATCCGGGGGGCGACTCTTGACGCGGTGGAGAAGGCCGAGCACCGCGCCCGGTTGGTCAGCCAGGCCTGCGTCGGCCTGCCGGTGACCGTGCACGTGGCCGACGGGCGGGACAGCGGGTTGCCGGAGCGGACCTTCGACCGGGTGCTGGTGGACGTGCCGTGTACCGGGCTCGGGGCGCTGCGCCGCCGCCCGGAGGCGCGCTGGCGGCGGCGCAGCGACGAGGTGGCCGGGCTGGTCCGGCTGCAAAGGGAGCTGCTGCTGGCGGCGCTGCGGCTGGTTCGCCCCGGAGGTGTGGTGGCCTACGTGACCTGCTCGCCGCATCGGGACGAGACGGTGGGGGTGGTTGCGGACGTGCTGCGGCGCACCGCTGCCGAGCAGCTCGACGCCAGGCCCGGGTTTCCCGGGGTGCCGCTGCTGGGCGAGGGGCCGCACGTGCAGCTCTGGCCGCACCGGCACGGCACGGACGCCATGTTCTGCGCCCTGCTCCGCCGATCCGTCAGCCGGGCGCGCTAACGTTCACTCTGTGGCACACGAGCCGATGATTGCACCGTCCCTGTTGGCGGCGGACTTCGCCCGGCTGGCTGAGGAGGCCAACCGGGTGCCCGGCGCCGACTGGCTGCACGTCGATGTGATGGATGCACATTTTGTGCCCAACCTCACCTTTGGCCTGCCGGTGGTGCAGAGCCTGATGAAATACACCGACATCCCGCTGGACTGCCACCTCATGATCGAAGCTCCGGATCGCTGGGCGGTGGGATACGCGGAGGCCGGCTCCTACAACGTCACTGTCCATGCCGAGGCCGCCGAGGATCCTGTCAAGCTTGCCAAGGACCTGCGCGCCGCCGGGGCGAAAGCCGGTCTTTCGATCAAGCCGAAGACCCCGCTGGAGCCGTGGGTGGAGGTGCTCAAGCATTACGACACGTTGCTGGTGATGAGCGTGGAGCCCGGTTTCGGTGGGCAGTCGTTCATCTCCGAGGTGCTGGACAAGGTGCGTACCGCTCGACACCTGGTGGACACCGGGCACCTCACCGTGCTGGTGGAGATCGACGGGGGGATCAACGCCGACACGATCGAGGCGGCAGCAGAAGCCGGCGTGGACTGCTTCGTCGCCGGCTCAGCGGTCTACGGGGCCACCGACCCGGCGCAGGCCATCGAGGCGCTCCGGGGCCAGGCCCGGGCCTGCGGGAGCCGATGAGGCGGGCTGGTGTGTTCACCGGCATCGTGGAGGAACTCGGGGAACTGGTCGGTCGCGACGAGCAGCCAGATGCAGCACGACTCGCTGTGTGCGGACCGTTGGTGTGCGCGGATGCGCGTGCGGGGGATTCGATCGCGGTCAACGGGGTCTGCCTGACCGTGGTGGACGTCTCGCTGGAGGTGTTCACCACCGACGTGATCGGCGAGACGCTGCGTCGTTCCAGCCTGGGAGTGGCCGGGATCGGGGACCGGCTGAACCTGGAGCGGGCGGCCAAGCTGGGCGACCGGCTGGGCGGGCACCTGGTGCAGGGGCACGTCGACGGCACCGGAACAGTACTGTCGCGCTGTGCTGCGCCGGGATCGGCACCGGCCGGATGGGAGCTGCTGCGGATCGGAATGTCGCCGCGGCTGGCCCGTTACGTGGTGGAGAAAGGGTCGATCGCGGTGGATGGGGTGTCGCTGACCGTGATCGAGGCCGGAGCCGATGAGTTCTCCCTCGGTCTCATCCCCACCACTCGGGAACGGACCACCCTGGGGCTGCGCGTCCCCGGCGAGCTGGTGAACCTTGAGGTCGACGTGATCGCGAAGTATGTCGAGCGGTTGGCCTTGGCACATCTTGCCCCCAGCCGCGACCGGGCTGGGGGATGATGCGGGCAGGGAGGATTGATGACTGAGATCGCCTTCGCCAGCATCGACCGGGCTATTGCCGAGGTGGCGCTCGGCCGTCCGGTGATCGTGGTGGACGACGAGGAACGCGAGAACGAGGGCGACCTGATCTTTGCTGCGGCGCAGGCTACCCCCGAGCTGCTGGCGTTCACCGTCCGCTACACCTCGGGGTACATCTGCGTGGCGCTGACCGGGGAGGACTGCGACCGACTCGACCTGCCGCCGATGTATCACACCAACCAGGACAAACGGGGGACCGCTTATACCGTCACGGTGGATGCCCGGGAGGGGGTCACGACCGGGATCTCAGCGGCTGACCGGGCCTACACCATCCGGTTGCTGGCCGACCCGGACGCCAAGTCGGTGGATTTCGTGCGCCCCGGGCATGTGGTGCCGCTGCGGGCCAAGGAAGGTGGGGTACTGCGCCGGCCCGGGCACACCGAGGCCAGCGTGGATCTCGCTCGGCTGGCCGGCCTGCCGCCGGCCGGAGTGCTGTGCGAGGTCGTCTCGGCCAAGGAGCCCGGTGAGATGGCCCGCCGCGACGAGCTGGAGGTCTTCGCCGCCGAGCACGACCTGGCGCTGATCACCATCGCGGACCTGATCGCCTACCGGCGGCGGTTCGAGAAGCAGGTGGAGCGGGTCGCGGAGGCCCGCATCCCGACGGTGCACGGGGAGTTCACCGCGATCGGGTTCGACTCGGTGCTCGACGGGGTGGAGCACATCGCGCTGGTCGCCGGGGAGATCGGGGACGGGCTCGACGTGCTGGTGCGGGTGCACTCGGAATGCCTCACCGGTGACGTGCTGGGCTCACTGCGCTGCGACTGCGGCCCGCAGCTCGACGCTGCGCTGGCCGCCATCGCCGCTGAGGGCCGCGGGGTGGTGCTCTACGTGCGCGGTCATGAGGGCCGGGGCATCGGGCTGATGCACAAGCTGCAGGCCTACCAACTGCAGGACGCGGGGGCCGATACCGTCGATGCGAACCTTGCCCTGGGCATGCCTGCCGACGCCCGGGACTATGGCACCGGGGCGCAGATCCTGGTCGATCTCGGGGTGCGGTCGATGCGCCTGCTGACCAACAACCCCGCCAAGCGGGCTGGACTGGAGGGTTACGGCTTGACCATCACGGGGCGGGTGCCGCTGCCGACCCGGCCCAATCCGGAGAACCTGCGCTACCTGCGCACCAAACGGGACCGGATGGGTCACGACCTCGCCGGCCTGGATCCCGCTGGCGCGGCCACGATCGTCCCGGCCGCTGGTGAGCGGGCCCGGCCATGAGCGGGCGCGGTCAGCCCGTGCTGGAGGTGCCCCGCTGCGTGGGGCTGCGCCTGGGCATCGCCGCCACCCGCTGGCACGAGCGCATCACCACCGCGCTGCTGGAGCGGGCGCAGGCCGCGGCAGCACAGGCCGGGATCACCGAGCCCACTGTGGTGCGGGTGCCGGGAGCGGTCGAGTTGCCGGTGGTCTGCCAGGAACTGGCCCGCCACCATGACGCGGTGCTCGCCCTCGGCGTGGTGATCCGCGGTGGTACCCCACACTTCGAGTATGTCTGCGACGCGGTGACCACCGGTCTCACCAGGGTCGCGCTGGACGCCGGGACCGCGGTGGGCAATGGAGTGCTGACCTGCGATACCGAGGAGCAGGCCCTGGATCGGTGCGGGCTGCCCTGCTCCGCCGAGGACAAGGGCTTCCAGGCCTGCGTCGCCGCTTTGCAGACCGCCCTGGTGCTGCGTGGTCTGCGGGGGACCCGATGAGCCTGTTCCCCTGGCTGTCAGCGGCGCCATGACCGGTACCGTGCTCGAGATCCGGCCGCGCCGGGCCCTTCGGGTCGCCGTGGTCGCGGCGGTGCTGCTGGTCGCGGTGTTCACCACTGTCGCGGTGTTGCTGCGGCGTACCCCTACTGGGGTGTACTTCCGGGTCTCCGATCAGGTGGCGATGGTGGCGCTGGGGATGTTGCTGGCCGGCGCGGCACTGCTGTTCGCCCGGCCCCGGGTACGCGCCGGGACCGAGGGGGTCGAAGTGCGCAACCTGCTGGGTTCCCGCATGCTGCCCTGGGAGCTGGTGCTCCGGGTGTCGTTTCCAGACGGCGCCCCCTGGGCGCGCCTTGAGCTTCCCGACGACGAGTACATCGCGGTGATGGCGATCCAGGCTTCCGATGGCCGGCACGCGGTGCAGGCGATCCGCGCGTTGCGTGCCGTGCACGCCGAGCACAGTACGTCGCCCCAGCCGGACCATCCACCGCAATGAGTCCCCTTGTCGGTCGAGCCCATGCCACCCTGCTCAAGTGCGGACAATGCACCGATAAGGCGTGCCGCCAGGGTGACCAGGAGGTGGGAAGGGAGGTACGGGGTGACAGATCCGGTCGAAGATGACGCGCACCTCTGCGCCGCCAGAGCTGCTGCGGCGCTGGCCGTGGCGTCGGTGGCGAGAGGCGACGCGCAAGGGGCATTCAACGCCTTGATGGACTTTCTCGGACGTGCCGAGCACGGCAGCGGCAGCGGGGAGTTGCTGCTCACGGTGCTGTTCGAAGCGTCCGCGACCATGGCCTGCACCATGGGTGTCTTCCTGGGCAGCACCGAGCCGGTGCGGATCGGTGCGCTCGACGACGACTGCCATCCCGTGGAGATCGACGAGGCCGCGCCGGTGGAACGCAGTTTCGTGCGGGCGTTGCTGGCCGAGATTCACGGCGACCGGCAAGCGACGCTGAACCAGATCCAGATGGTGTTTGAGACCTCGGATCCGACGTGGATCTCCTCCTTGGTGATGCGCACCCTCGCCGGGACCGCTGCCCTCCTTGATGCGTGTGCGCAACTCGAGCTGCCGGTACCCGACTGGTTGGTGGTGCAGCGCTGAAGTGCGACGACGCTGAAGTGCGACGACGCTGCGGTATCACACCTATACCGAGTGCGGGTCGCTGAGCAGAGAGCATGGGTTCCAGAGCGCCGGCCACTGCTCCTCGTGTGCCCGGCGGACGAGCTCGACGTACTGCCGCTGCGGGTCCTTGACCAGGCCGTGAATGGCCGTCCCCACCGGGCAGGGCCACCCCGTGGTACAGACCTGGCAGCGGCCGTCGGGCTGGTTCCAGCAGCCCGGCTCCCGATTGCCCAAGCAGCTCCGCACCTTGATCGACCACGAGATCAAGGCGGTCACGATCAGCGACGTCGAAGTGACCGGCATGCGGGGATTGCTGCAGACCGGCGAGTACGCCCGCGGGGTGATCAGCCGGGTGGTCAACGTGCCACCCGAGGAGGTGGACGACCGGGTGGCCGCCCGGCTGGCCCGCCAGAGCATGTTCAGCCGGGACCGCCCACCGCATGCACCTTCTACCTTCACGATTCCACCCTGGCAACCGAGCTCTATGCGGATCGAGAGGATCATGATGACCGCGCCTGAGCCGGACCGGATCGTCTGGCACACCAGCAGCTACAGCACCGGCAGCGGTAACTGCGTGGAGGTGGTGCCCCTCGCCGGGCGCCGTGCTGGTGCGGGACTCCAAGGACCGCGGCGGCCCCGCGCTGGCCGTCCCCGCTGCCGCCGGGCATGCCCTTCCTGCACACCCTCACCCCTGACCACGCCGCGAGCGCGGGAGGATGGTGTGCGATCCGCGACGCGGACGATCTCGTAGTGGCCGGGTAGTTCCTGGAAGGCCACCTGCCGGTGGATTTCGTCGTCGGTGGATCGACGTCGTGATCGTCAATGACGACGATTGTCATCATCGTCGAAGTAGCGGTGGGTAACAGCGATGCATTCCCCGTCGGCTTCGTCGGCAGGCTCGCTGGTCAGGTGGTAGGCATCGAGGTCATCGCCGTCCGGGGCAAGCACGCCGGGCAGGTAGCCGTAGTTGACCGGGTAGGTGAACCCGTGGATGGGGTGGCGGCTGCCGGCGGGTCGGTCGATGTGCAGATGGACCCGCTGGCCGAGGTAGCCGCGGCCAGGCCCAGGGAGGTCGACGGCGTGGTCACGGGTTCATCGTCTCACCTCAGGGCGAACGTGGGTGGTGTGGGGCAGGGGGTCCGGTCGCCGGGGGGTCCGATCTGGGTGACGGTGTGGGTCTGGTTCGGGTTTTTTCGGTCAAGTGGGCAGAGGCGAACGGTGACTGGAATGCCTGCGCGGTTGCCGTTATTGTCGAAACCGATTCGACCATTCGCTCCGGCGAGTTGCGTCTGCTCGCCCGTGGCACTGAATCCGGCAATCTCGCCGCGAACGAGTGCACGGGTGACAGGCTTGTTTACGTTCAGCCCATCGATTGCATTTACCACCGTGTATACAGCGTCATAGGCGTTGATCGCCCAGCCGTCGTCGAGATGGGATAGGTCGACACCCGCCTCGCCGAACAGTGTCTCGAGTTCCGCGAACTCGGAGCCTTTACCCGCCTCGCCGCGCAGGACATCGGGGTCGGCGAGCGGAGTGTAAACCAGGCGAAGCCTGCCGTCACTGAAGGCCGAAGACTGCAACGCATCGTTACGGGGATTGTTCAGGTTTGGGTCCGAGTCGGGTACGCGCAGCCGTGCCGCGTCCGAGGTGCTGACTACGGTGATCGTGGCAGTACAGAAACCAGCATCGTAGCGTTCGGCGAGATAGGCGAGTAATCGGCCAAGATCGCGACTGCGGGCGATATAGAACACTGTCACATCGCCTTGTTCACGGCACACACGTTTCGCCATTTCTCTGACCGTGGATTCGTCGTCCGCGTTGAACGCCACTTCGGGCAGCTCCGGCCGTTCATGCTGGTACCGCGCTCTGAGCAGATTCAGGGTGATACACGTGTAGGGGTCGCTCGTCTCGATGGGAGTGACGATCATTGTTGGCCGATTGTCTGGGCCGAGGTAGTTGGCCAGTTCCTCGACCTGTGAACCAATCCGGTAGGCGACACGGAAGAAGTAGCCGTGACCGATGCCCTGATCGAAGAGGGTCTCCTCGTCGCATCCGGTCGCGTACCGTGTTCCGTCGCGGTCGAATCCCTCCGCGGTGATCGTGGCGGCGACCATCGGCACCGGGTGCGCCTCGTTCTGGTTATTCTCGTTAACTGGGGCTCCGAGCGCATTCACGGCCTTCGCGGCATTGATTGAGGACAGCGGGAACCCCACCACGGCCACGATGCTCGGGTCCTCCCGGAAGCGTCGCGCGAGCTCCTCCGCCTCCTGCTCGGCCTTCCCGGTGTGCCCGACCCACAGCACTAGCGGGCGGGAGCAGCCCGGCTGGTTGGCGCGTGCCTGCCCGGCGGCAAAGCCTTCCAGTTGGTGCAGTGCCCGCGCGCCGGAGTTCGGGTGGGTCAGGGTCGTCAGCACACCGATCTTTACAGGCATACGGTCCTCCCCGCAGGGCAGGTTCTCGGCGTCCTTGTTCTGCTCCGCGATACGGCCGAGCACCTGCTCGAATCCAGCAGGCAGGCCGAATGCGTAGGAGCCATCGGTGATCCCGACGCACTCGTCGTCGGAGGAGTAGATGTCACCGGAGGGCAGGTTGTCGCGGCATAACAGCCGCCCGGCCAACCACGGCACCGCTGTCGTTACTCCGGTCACCAGCAGCACGGTGACCAGCAGGACGGTGGCCGGTCGCAGCCAGTCTGACCACAAGCGAGGGAACCGCCCAGGTCTCGGAATGATCCAGTAGTGGTAACGGGGCTCGGTCATCGAAGTCCTTCCGGGTTCACTCGAGGGCTTCGGCGAGGCGCCGGTAGTGCTGGGCGCGCAACACGAATACCAATGACGAACCCGCCAGCACTCGGTAGTCGTTCTCGGCCAACAGGTACAGTCCGCGCAGCGCAGCACGAGCGCTGAGCCGGGGATCACTAAGCGCGTGCAATGTGGTCACTAACCGGTCCACCGCCTCGCGAGGCCCCGGGGGGACCGTTACCGGACGCATCTGCTCGCGGGTGGCCATCTGGCGTGGGTCGTAGGCTGCGGTCACCTGGTCGAGCAGTGCCAGCCAATGCTCGTCCTGAGTGGCCGGAAGCGCGGCCGTGAGTGCGTCGACAACGGTAGTGTGGTTGCCCAACGCGAGTTCATGGTGCAACCGCCCTGCCTCGTCGTCGGACTGCTCGGCGGCTCTCCGCAGAACGGTGAACACGAAGTCCCACGCCTGCGGGTGGTCCCTGGGCCGGCGGGCGAGCGCGCGCAGGCCAAGATCGCGTACGAACGCGGGCATGGTGGGGTGCCCGCGCGGACCGGCACCACTCCACAGCGTGGTGGATGCGATCACCGTGGGGTTCACGGGCACGTGCAGCATGGTCAGCAACTGCTGCGCCTCGGCGAGGTCGCGTGCCGCAGCGATGATCACCAGCAGGTCCAGCAGATCCTCGTCGAGTCGCCCACGGGGAGTCAGGCCGGCCGCGACCCTGGTGAACAGCGCTTCCTCCAGCGTGGAGTTTGCACCGAACGGGCTCCGCAGCGCCGCGTCAAGGTTCTCGATCCACGTCGGATCGGTGGCCAGCGCACGCAGCAGCAGTTCGGTCGCCACCGCGTAGCCGCCGGTCAGCCGGTAGACGGCATCGGCGACTCGGCTCGCGCCGAGATCAGCGGGCCACAGGTGCGCCTTGGCCAGCTTCAGCACATCCTCGGCCCCGAGGCAGCCGAGGCGGACGGGCAACCATGAACCCGTGACCTGTAGGTCTGCGGTGGTCATCTCCGACAGCCGCGCATCGTCCCAGAACCGTTGGCCGTGCTCGCCTGGCAGGTCCTCGACCAGCCCGCCGCGGCTGGTGGTGACCACGACCAGCGGATCGCCCAAACCGGCTCGCGGATCACGGCTTGCCCGGATCCGCACCAGCGCCGACACGAATGCGCGGGTCGGCCCCGCATCCCCTTCGTCGAGTAGCACCAGCGCGTTGTGCGGCCTGCCCTCAGCCCTGGCCAGGCTCTCGCGCAGGTCGGCCAGCAATGCGCCAACGAGCAGGTCCTCGACACCGCGACGCACGGCGGCGCTATCAATGTGGGCTTGTCTGCTCAGCAGCACCAGCGCGGTCTCCGGGGTGAAGCTCAACCCGGTGTCCTGGTGGCCGTACCACCGCAGAGCGGCATCCCAGGTGAATCGCGGCAACAGGCTCGACCGCCGCAGCTTGTCGACAATGCGCTGCGCGACACCGTGCGCCACCGTCTTTCCCACCACCTCAAAACCTGGCACATGTACGCCCTGCACCACCGACCCGAACGACCCGACCAGCTCACCGAGGAAGTCGATCAGCTTCGCCCGGTCTCGGTAGATGTTCATCCGGGCCCGCATAATCTCACGGGCGCGGGCTGGATCAACCTCCGGAACCGGTGCCTGCATCGCGATATACGCCAACACCACGCGCGGGAACTCGACCGTGTACCCCAGCACGGGGTCGGACAGGCCCTGCATGATCGCGATCAGCACCGGCCGCAGCGAGTCCATGTCGGAGTCGTCGATGGACCGTGGGTCAACCCACACGGCCGGCGCCTGCTGTCCCCATTCGGTCCACAACTGGCGCAGCAGATGCGAGCGACCCGAGCCCCCACCGCCCACGACGATCAGCACGGGCCGCTCTACACCCTCGGGGACCTGAGCACCACCCGACACCCGAACGCACTGGTCGACCAGTGCCATCAGCGCTGACCGTCCGACGAACATCTCACCCCCAGAGGACCCGTATGGATGGCGAGCGACCACGCCACCAGCTCGCCGCTCTCCGCTGGAGTCGCCCTCCGTAGTTGGATTGTTACCACAGGTCGGAACAGCAGTCACCTGGTGCTGCCGCCGAGGCTCTTCGCTATTAAGTAGGTTACTTAGCGTGAGGGCATGTAGGCGGGCGCCCGGCGGTCATCAAGGTCAGCGAAGATACTCACCCCGTCTTGGCCCTTGCGGGCGGAGGTCTCATCCATCCCCGACCCGGCGCACCCCGCGCGCTGTCACCTTCTCCCACCACCCTTTCCTGCTCGTCTGCTCGTCTAAGAATGGGCGATTAGCCACCTTCGGTCCAGTACCGCTGCAGCCTGGTGATGGCGTCTTCCTTGTTCATCGCGGCCACGTCGGTCTCATCGAGGCCGACCCGTGAGATCAGCAGGTGGACGAGTTCAGCGGATAGGGTCTCCGCTGGTGGCTCAGCAGCCCGCGAGGCGGCTTGACTCCGCTGTGGACACAAGCCCAGAAGGCCGCCTCATCCACCTGGAACTGGTCGCGAAGGATGTGCCGCCACAGGCTTGGGCCGTAGTCGCTCCGGTCCACCGGTGCGAGATCCGGGTTCGCAGGAGCCGCCCATCGGGGAGATCAAGCTCGTAGGTGACGTGAGGGGTGCCGCTTTGTCCACGCGCATCGCGGAGCAGGCACCATCCCTCGGCTCGGCAGAAGGTGTCGTGGTCCTTGCGGGTTGGCGCGGGCCAGGTCACCGCGCCGACCCGACAAGCCACTCACGCAACTGCTTGTCATCACTGAGACTAAATCAGTTGCACCACTACTCTGGCTTCGAGCGGCGGGCGGGAGACGGAGGTGCGGTGGGCGAGATCCGGCTGGGCGACATCCGGCTGCGCAACCGGCTGGTCACCTCCTCCAGCCTGCTCGGCTACGGCGCCGCCGACCCCGGCCTGGTGCCGTACGGGATGAGCCCGATCGCGCGGTTCGTGCCGCTGCAGCGGTTCGGCGCGGTCACCACCCGGACGCTGACCGTGCAGCCCCGGGAGGGGCACTTCACCACCCGCACGGACTGGCCGCTACCAGCACTGCCCGGGCTGCTGCTGCGCTACCGCAGCGTGCTGCGCCGAGTCGACGCCGGATGGCTCAACGCCTTCGGCTGGTGCAACATCGGCATCGAGGCCTACCTGCGCGACTACTACCCGCGCACCCGCGACCAGAACACCATCATCTCGGTGGGCGGGTTCTCGGTCGAGGAGTTCGTCACCCTGGTGGACACGGTGAACGCCGCCGTGCCCCCTGGCGCGATCGCGGCCGTGGAGCTCAACGTCTCCTGCCCCAATGTGGACCACGACTTCGAGCCGATCCTGGACGGGGTGCTGGCCGACGCGGTGCCGCGCAGCCAGCACCCGGTGATCCTCAAACTGTCCCCGGACCGGGACTACATCTGCCACGCCCGTCGGGCTGCCGCCACGGGAGTCTCGGCACTCACCGCGATCAACACCGTCCGAGCACTGCGGCTGGACCCGCAGACCGGCCGACCGTGGCTGGCCAACCGCTATGGCGGCCTGTCCGGCCGCGCGATCAAGCCGATCGGGCTGCGGGTGGTCGCCGAGCTGCGCGACGCCGGGATCAACCTGCCGGTGATTGCGAGCGGCGGGATCCGCACCTTCGACGACTGCCGCGAATACTTCTGGGTCGGTGCCGACGCGGTCAGCCTGGGCAGCGCCAGATGGCTGGTCGCCTACCCTGGCTACCTGCTTGCACCGCTGCGAGGCTGGCAAATCCGGCGTCTGCTGAGCCGGATCGAACGTTACCGCCCACCCGTCACCGCGTCCTCGCCAATCCCCAGTAACCCCGATCCCCAGTAACCCCTGAGCCGGGCGCTGCCGGAGACCCTGGGGCGGTCAGCCCTCATCCAAAGCGTGGTCGATTTCCTCTTCTGATACATCTTCAATGCTCAGATGATTAAGAATTCTTGCTATTCTGAGGTCAGTCTTACCGCTGGCGCGATGAAGCTTATAAATCGTATCTCCGTAGCCTCCTTCGACATCGGCTAGTCGGGCCTCCAGCGCTAAAATTCGGCGTTCTAGTGTCTGCAGCGATGCCATACCTCCGCCTTATCCTTTCGTGGCTCTCCAGCCCTCGCAGCGTACACACGGGCGCGTGCGCGTGATCTACCGGGCATGCGGGTGAGCTACGGGTCGGGAGGGTGAGTCCGGCCCCGAGCCGACGCGGCCGGCGGTGGCATCACCCCCCTCGACACCGCTGCCCAAGCCGTTTCGCCTGGCCGTGCCCCGCCCAGTGGCGGTGCGAGCCAGGACTCGCACCGCCACTGGGCGGGGCAGTCGTAGGCTGCCTGCTAATGGCTGATCCCTCCACCTACCGCCCCGCACCGGGGACGGTGCCGGACGCCCCGGGCGTGTACCGCTTCCGCGACGAGCACGACCGGGTGATCTACGTCGGCAAGGCGAAGAGCCTGCGCAGCAGGTTGAACTCCTACTTTGCCGACCTCGCCGGGCTGCACCCGCGGACCCGGCAGATGGTCACCACGGCGGCCTTGGTGCAGTGGACGGTGGTCGGCACCGAGGTCGAGGCCCTGCAACTGGAGTACAACTGGATCAAGGAGTTCGATCCTCGGTTCAACGTGCGCTACCGCGATGACAAGTCCTATCCGGTGCTGGCCGTGACCTTGAACGAGGAGTACCCGAGGCTGCACGTCTACCGGGGAGCCCGCCGCCGCGGGGTCCGGTACTTTGGGCCCTACGCGCATGCCTGGGCCATCCGGGAGACACTCGACCTGCTCACCCGGGTGTTCCCGGCGCGGGTGTGCTCGAACGGGGTGTTCAAGCGGCACAGCCAGATCGGCCGGCCCTGCCTGCTGGGTTACATCGACAAGTGCGCCGCGCCCTGCGTGGGCAACGTCACCGCCGAGCAGCACCGCGACATTGTCGCGGACTTCTGCGACTTCCTGTCCGGCCGGACCGACAAGATGATCCGCCGGCTCGAGCGGGAGATGTCGGAGGCGTCCGCCGAGCTGGAGTTCGAACGGGCTGCCCGGCTGCGCGATCACCTGGGGGCGCTGCGCCGGGCGATGGAGAAGCAGGCCGTGGTGCTCGGCGACGGCACCGACGCCGACGTGATCGCTTTCGCCTCCGACGAGCTCGAGGTGGCGGTGCAGGTGTTCCACGTGCGTGGCGGGCGGGTGCGGGGCCAGCGGGGTTGGGTGATCGAGAAGGTGGAGCAGACCGATCAGGCCGGGCTGGTGGGTCGGTTCCTGACCCAGTTCTACGGTGAGCAGGCTGCGCTGGCCGGGGCGGCCGATGACGCCATCCAGCCGGTGCCCAAGGAGGTGCTGGTGCCCGAGCTGCCCGAGGACGCCGAGGCGCTGACCGACTGGCTCTCCGGCCTGCGCGGCGCCCGGGTGGCACTGCGGGTGCCACAACGGGGGGACAAGCGGGCGCTGGCCGAGACCGTGACGCGCAACGCCGCCGAGGCGTTAACCCAGCACAAGCTGCGCCGGGCGAGTGATCTGACGGCCCGATCGGCTGCGCTGCAGCAGATCGGAGAGTACCTGAGCCTGGACTGCGCCCCGTTGCGCATCGAGTGCATCGACGTCAGCCATGTTCAGGGCAGCGACGTGGTGGCATCGTTGGTGGTCTTCGAGGACGGGCTGGCCCGCAAGTCGGACTACCGGCGCTTTGCGATCCGGGACGCGGCCGGGGACGGGCGCAGCGACGACGTGGCCAGCATCGCCGAGGTGGTCCGCCGGCGCTTCGCCCGCTACCTGCGGGAGAACGGGCAACCGGAGGACGCTGCGGACCAGCCGAGCGGACGGGCCGGCCTCGACCCGGAGACCGGGCGGCCCCGCAAGTTCGCCTATCCACCGAACCTGCTGCTCGTCGACGGTGGTCCAGCGCAGGTAGCCGCAGCAGTCGAGACGCTCGGCGGGCTCGGTGTGACCGAGGTAGCGGTCGCCGGACTGGCCAAGCGCCTGGAAGAGGTCTGGCTGCCCGGCGAGGCCGACCCGGTGATCCTGCCGCGTACCAGCGAGGCGCTCTACCTGCTGCAACGGGTACGAGACGAGGCCCACCGCTTCGCGGTCGGCTACCACCGCCAGCGCCGCTCGGCGCGGATGACCAGCTCGGTCCTGGACAGCGTGTCCGGTCTGGGCCAGACCCGGCGCGCCGCTCTGCTCAGGCACTTCGGATCGGTGCGCCGGATTCAGCAGGCCAGCGTGGCGGAAATCGCCGAGGTGCCCGGGGTCGGGCCGCGCACCGCCCGTGCAGTGCAGGCCGCGCTGAGCGGCAGTGCCGAGCCGGCCGACGGGGATGCCGCGGACAGCGGATATGTCGGGGATAAGGGGAAAGGGCCGTGACCGATTACGTCAGCGGGTCGCCGCGGGGCGGGTCGGGCACCGGTGGTGGCATCGAGGTCGCCGTGGTCTCCGGGCTGTCCGGGGCCGGCCGCAGCACCGCTGCCAAGGTGCTCGAGGACCTGGGCTGGTTCGTGGTGGACAACCTGCCGCCGGAGCTGATGGCCACCATGGTCGACCTGGGTGCGCGGTCGCAGGGCGTGGTGACGCGGGTCGCGGTGGTGATGGACGTGCGCAGCCGGGCCTTCACCGACGACCTCGCTGCGGTGATCAAGGACCTGGACGCCCGCGGCTACCGGCCCAAGGTGCTGTTCCTGGAGGCCACCGACGCGGTGCTGATCCGCCGCTTCGAGCAGGTCCGGCGCAGCCATCCGCTGCAAGGTGAGGGTCGGCTGGCGGACGGGATCGCGGCGGAGCGCGCCTTGCTCGCGCCGTTGCGGGACGAGGCGGACCTGGTGCTGGACACCACCGGGTTGTCCGTCCATCAGCTCAGGGCCAAGATCGAGCATGCGTTCGGGGGGGAGGCCAGCACCCGCACCCGGGTCACCGTCCTGTCGTTTGGCTACAAGTACGGGCTGCCGATGGATGCCGACCTGGTGATCGACGTGCGCTTCCTGCCCAACCCGTTCTGGATCCCTGAGCTGCGCGACCTCACCGGGCTGGACCGCGCGGTCCGCAACTACGTGCTGTCCCAGGAGGGCGCCGCGGAGTTTCTGGATCGCTACCTCGAGCTGCTGCGCCTGATCGGCGGTGGTTACCGGCGGGAGGGCAAGCGCTACCTCACCTTGGCGGTGGGGTGCACCGGCGGCAAGCACCGCAGTGTGGCCATCTCCGAGGCACTGGCCGCCCGGCTGGCCGGTGAGGACGGGATCACGGTCAAGGTGGTACATCGGGACATGGGGCGCGAGTGAGCTCCTGCCGGGGTCCGAAGGCCGTCGCGCTGGGCGGTGGTCACGGCCTGTACGCGACGCTCAGCGCGTTGCGCCTGATCACTCAGGACATCACCGCGGTGGTCACCGTGGCCGACGATGGCGGCTCCTCCGGGCGGTTGCGCCGGGAGCTGGGCGTGCTCCCACCGGGTGACCTGCGGATGGCGCTGAGCGCGTTGGCCGCCGCCGACGGCCGGGAGGCGCGCTGGCGGGACCTGTTCCAGCATCGGTTCGGTGGCACCGGCGCGCTGGCCGGGCATGCTGTCGGCAACCTGGTGCTGGCGGGACTGCTGGAGGTGCTGCGCGATCCGGTCACCGTGCTGGACGAGGCAGGCCGGTTGCTCGGGGCGGAGGGCCGGGTGCTGCCGATGGCCGGTGAGCCATTGGACATCGAGGCCGACGTGGCTGGGCTGGACGGCGATCCGGATCTGCTCCGGCGGATCCGGGGTCAGGTGGCGGTGGCCACCACACCGGGGCGGGTGCACCGGGTATGGCTGCGTCCCGAGCGCCCCCGAGCCTGCGCCGAAGCGGTCCACGCGGTCCGCGAGGCCGACCTCGTGGTGCTCGGACCGGGCTCATGGTTCACCAGCGTGCTACCCCACCTGCTGGTCCCGGAACTGGCTGCCGCGCTCGTCGACACGGCGGCGCACCGGGTGCTGGTGCTCAACCTGGTGCCGCAACCGGGCGAGACCGCCGGATTCTCGCCCGAGCAGCACCTGCATGTGCTGGCCAGCCACGCACCGTCCGGCTTCACCGTGCACGCCGTGCTCGCCGATGCCGCCGCGGTGCCGGTGCCGGAGCGTTTGCACCGCGGTGCGGCTGAACTAGGTGGCTACGCGTATTTTGCTCGGGTTGCCGATGACGGATTCGGCGGCCGCCACGATCCGGTGGCGCTGGCCGCAGCGCTGCATCGGATACTGGCGGACGCGCCCGGAGACCGCGACCCCGGGCAGTACCCCCAGCGGGAGGAGGAGCACGGGTGGCCATGACCTCCGCCGTCAAGGACGAGCTGAGCCGGCTGCGGGTGACCAAGACGTGTTGTCGACGGGCCGAGGTCTCCTCGGTACTGCGCTTTGCGGGAGGACTGCACATCATCGCCGGGCGCGTGGTGGTAGAGGCCGAGCTGGACACCGGCTCCACCGCCCGGCGGCTGCGCCGGGAGGTGCACGAGCTCTACGGGCACACCTGCGACGTGCACCTGATCACTGCCGGTGGGTTGCGCAAAGGCACCCGATATGTGGTGCGGGTGGTTCGCGACGGCGAGGGGCTGGCTCGCCAGACCGGGTTACTCGACCTCCGCGGCCGCCCGGTGCGCGGGCTGCCGCCGCAGGTCGTGTCCGGTGGCCTCTGCGATGCCGAGGCTGCCTGGCGGGGTGCCTTCCTCGCCCACGGCTCGCTTACCGAGCCGGGCCGCTCCGCCGCACTGGAGGTGACCTGCCCTGGCCCGGAGGCGGCGCTGGCCCTGGTGGGAGCGGCGCGCCGGCTGGGTATCCAGGCCAAGGCGCGCGAGGTCCGGGGCGCCGATCGGGTGGTGGTCCGGGACGGGGACACCATCGGTGCGCTGCTCACCCGGCTCGGAGCGCATGACTCCGTGCTCGCGTGGGAGGAACGCCGGATGCGCCGCGAGGTCCGGGCCACCGCCAACCGGCTGGCCAACTTCGACGACGCCAACCTGCGCCGGTCCGCCCGTGCTGCGGTGGCGTCGGCCGCGCGGGTCGGGCGAGCACTGGAGTTGCTCGGCGACGACACCCCTGAGCACCTGCTCATCGCGGGCCGGCTGCGGCTGGAGCACCGGCAGGCGTCCCTGGAGGAGCTGGGCCAGCTCGCCGACCCGGCGATGACCAAGGACGCCGTGGCGGGCCGGATCCGCCGCCTGCTGGCGATGGCCGACAAGCGGGCCCAGGACCTGGGAGTGCCGGACACCGAGTCCGCGGTCACCCCCGACATGCTGGAAGCTTGACGCTCGCACCGGGTCGTGCCGCCATGATCTTCACCCTAACACCCTGCGGCTCCCCCTCCCGGGGGGCCTGGGTAGTGGGCGCCGACCGCTAGGGTGGCGAAGGCTGAGTCGGCAATGGCAGTCGGCACGGGTTAGGAGCAGGGAGGCGAGGAAGTGACGGTTCGGGTAGGGATCAACGGTTTCGGCCGCATTGGGCGCAACTTCTGGCGTGCGGTAGTGGCTGGCGGCTACGACATCGAGATCGTCGCCTTTAACGACCTCGGTGACGTGGCCACCATGGCGCACCTGCTGAAGTACGACAGCGTGCTCAGCAGGATGGCGGAGGATGTTCGGGTCACCGAGGACGGCATCGCCGTCGGCGGCCGGACCATCAAGGCACTCGCCGAGCGCGATCCGGGCAAGCTGCCGTGGGGTGAGCTGGGCGTCGATGTGGTCGTGGAGTCCACCGGTTTCTTCACCTCGGCGCAGGAGGCCCGCAAGCACGTCGACGAGGGCGGCGCGAAGAAGGTGATCATCTCTGCGCCGGCCAAGGGGGAGGACCTCACCGTGGTGCTCGGGGTCAATGACGCCGCGCTGGACGGCTCCCAGACGGTGATCTCCAATGCCTCCTGCACCACCAACTGCCTGGCCCCGATGGCCAAGGTGCTGCATGACGCGCTGGGCATCGAACATGGCTTGATGACCACGATCCACGCCTACACCCAGGACCAGAACCTGCAGGACGCCCCGCACAAGGACCTGCGCCGGGCGCGCGCCGCGGCGATCAACATCGTGCCGACCTCCACCGGGGCTGCCGCGGCCATCGGCCGGGTGCTCCCGGACCTCAACGGGAAACTTGACGGCTACGCGCTGCGGGTCCCGGTACCGACTGGATCGATCACCGACCTCACCGCCACGGTCTCCCGCGAGACCAGCACCGAAGAGGTCAACGCCGCCTTCCGGGCTGCCGCTGACGGCCCGCTGAAGGGCATCCTGCGCTACAGCGACGCGCCGATCGTCTCCTCCGACATCATCACCGACCCCTCGTCGTGCATCTTCGACGCCCCGCTGAGCAAGGTGATCGGCAATCAAGTCAAGATCGTCGGCTGGTACGACAATGAATGGGGTTATTCCAGCCGCCTGGCCGACCTGACCCTCATGGTGGGCTCGAAGCTGTGAGAACACTCGAGGACCTGCTTGCCGAGGATGTCACCGGCAGAGCAGTGCTGGTGCGCACCGATCTGAATGTGCCACTGGACGGGGCGCGGATCACTGACGACGGCCGGATCCGCGCCTCGCTGCCAACCCTGCAGGCACTGACCGACGCGGGTGCCCGAGTCGTCGTGACCGCTCACCTCGGACGGCCGAACGGCACCCCGGATCCGAAGTACTCGCTGGCCCCGGTCGCGACCCGGCTCGGGGAGCTGCTCGGCAGGCCGGTGAGCGCCGCTGGCGATGTGGTCGGCAACTCGGCCCAGGTTGCCGTGGCCGACCTGGCCGACGGCGAGGTGATGCTGCTGGAGAACATCCGGTTCGACTCCCGGGAGACCTCGAAGGACGCCGCCGAGCGGGGCGCGCTGGCTGACCAGCTCGCCGCTCTGGTGGGTCCGAACGGCGCGTTCGTCTCCGACGGATTCGGCGTGGTGCACCGCGTGCAGGCCTCGGTGGTCGATGTCGCCGAGCGGCTGCCCGCCTACGCCGGAACCCTGCTGCTCGCCGAGCTGACCACCCTGCAGCGCCTCACCGATCAGCCCGCCCGTCCTTATGCGGTGGTCCTTGGCGGGTCGAAGGTCTCCGACAAGCTCGCCGTGATCGAGGCGCTGCTACCGAAGGTGGACAGCCTGCTGGTGGGCGGTGGGATGTGCTTCACGTTCCTCGCTGCTCAGGGCCATTCAGTCGGTGACTCGCTGCTGGAGCGCGACATGGTGGAGGTCTGTGGGCGGTTGCTGCAGAACTGCGGGGACACCATTCAGTTGCCCCTAGACGTGGTGGTCGCCGACGACTTCGCCGCGGACGCGAACACCCGGACGGTGCCCGCCGGTGAGATTCCGGACGGGTGGAAGGGTCTGGACGTCGGTCCGGAGACGGTGCGTGACTTCGGCGCGAGGCTGGCCGGGGCCGCCACGGTGTTCTGGAACGGCCCGATGGGCGTATTCGAGCTCGCTCCGTTCGCCGCGGGCACCCGCGGGGTTGCCCAGGCCATCGTCGAGTCCGACGCCTTCAGCGTCGTCGGCGGCGGTGACTCGGCAGCGGCGGTGCGGCTGCTGGACCTGCCCGAGGACGGGTTCGCCCATATCTCCACCGGCGGCGGCGCATCCCTGGAGTTCCTCGAGGGCAAGACCCTGCCCGGTGTCGCGGTGCTGGAGGTATAGCAGTGGCACGGCAACCGCTGATCGCTGGCAACTGGAAGATGAACCTCAATCACCTGGAGGCCATCGCCCTGGTGCAGAAGCTCGCCTTCGCCCTGCCGGAGAAGTACTTCGCGAAGGTCGAGGTGGCGGTGCTGCCCCCGTTCACCGCATTGCGCAGCGTGCAGACCCTCGTGGCCGGAGACCGGCTGCTGATTCGCTACGGCGCGCAGGACCTACACCCGAAGGACTCCGGCCCATACACCGGTGACGTGTCCGGGCCGATGCTGGCCAAGCTGGACTGCAGCTACGTGGTGGTGGGGCACTCGGAGCGGCGCCAGTACCACGGCGAGGACGACGCCCTGGTGGGCAGCAAGGTACGAGCCGCACTGCGCAACGGGCTGGTCCCGATCCTGTGTGTGGGCGAGGGCCTCGAGATCCGGGAGGCCGGCCGGCACCTGGAGCACAGCACCGGCCAGCTAATCGCCGCACTCAAAGGCTTGCCCACCGACCAGGTCCAGACCATCGTGGTGGCCTACGAGCCGATCTGGGCGATCGGCACCGGGCAGGTCGCCACCCCCGCTGACGCCCAGGAGGTGTGCGGGGCGCTGCGGGCCACCCTGGCCGACAAGTACGGTACCGAGGTGGCTGAGGACGTCCGGGTGCTTTACGGCGGGTCGGTCAAGTCGAGCAACATCGCCGATCTGGTGGCCGAGCCGGACATCGATGGGGCTCTGGTCGGCGGTGCCAGCCTGGACGCCGACGAGTTCGCGAAGCTGTGCGCGCTGGCCGCCGGGGGTCCGCTGGTGTGACCGGGTAGCCGTGCGGGGAGGCCGGGCCTGGCATCGGAGACAGGACCGAGTAGCCTCTGCAGACCAGCCGCTGTCCCATGAGGGTGTGATGAGACTCTTCCTGCAGATCGTGCTCCTGGCCACCAGCATGGTGCTGGTTTTGTTGATCCTGCTGCACCGGAGCCGTGGTGGGGGGTTGTCCAGCCTGTTCGGCGGCGGTGTGCAATCGAGCCTGTCCGGTTCCAGTGTGGTAGAGAAAAACCTGGATCGGCTGACGTTGTTCGTCGGTGCGGTGTGGGTGATCTCTATCGTAGGAACCGGGCTTCTGATCAAGATTGGCTGAGCAGCCCCAGACTTGGCCCGGGTGGTTCCGCGAAGTGAGGCGTCGATGGCAAGTGGCAACGCGATCCGCGGCACGCGGGTTGGAGCAGGTCCGATGGGTGAGTCTGAGCGCGGTGAGTGCGCGCCGCGTCGCCGGGTCTCCTATTGGTGTGCGAATGGGCATGAGTCGCAGCCCTCGTTCGCGGTGGAGGCTGAGGAACCTGAGGTGTGGGATTGCCCACGATGTGGTTTCCCCGCCGGGCGCAATGAGCAGCGTCCGCCCGCCGCGCCGCGCAACGAGCCGTACAAGACTCACCTGGCTTACGTGAAGGAGCGCCGCTCCGACGCCGACGGTGAGGCGATCTTGGCCGAGGCGCTCGCCAAACTGAAGGCAGCCCGCGAGGGCTGACGTTGGTCGCCCTTCTACCGCCCACCCCGTGTCGTCGTCTGTCTGCAATGACGGCCAACCTGGTGGTGGGCATATGGCGGACTGCGCGGCATGGGTAGGCTTGCGGCCCTCTCCGTTCCGACAAGGAGTACCGCAACGATGAGCCGGTGGACGTTGCCGCCCGACAAGATCCCGTCAGCGTGGTTCAATGTGACTCCGCATTTGCCCAGCCCGCTACAGCCGCCGCTGCACCCGGCCACCCGCGAGCCGATAAGCCCGGCTGATCTGGCACCATTGTTCCCATCCGCGCTTATCGAACAGGAGATCGCAACTGCACCCTGGATCGACGTGCCAGGTGAGGTGCTTGACATCCTGCGGCTGTGGCGGCCCACTCCACGTCATCTTGTTCAACTACTGCGGGCACGGGTTCCTCGACCTGGCTGCCTATGACGACTACCTGCAGGGGCGGTTGCCCGACGAGCAGGGCTAGCCCGCGACCGGGCACAGAATGCCGACACACCGTGCATGAGATGCGGACACGCCGGAGAGCGGGGTCAGAGGCGGGGTGGCGCGAAGTCACGCGGGAGCTTTGCGGCGGCAGTCCGGTCCAGCATCCACAGAGTGCGGCGGCGACCGGTGGCGCCAGCGGCGGGTAACTGCACCTCACCCGCTCCGCGCAGGGCCATCGCCACCGCGGCGGCCTTGTCCGAGCCAGCGACGACCAGCCACACTTCAGTGGCACAGCGGAGGGCGGGCAGCGTCATCGTGAGCCGGGTGGGTGGTGGCTTGGGAGCACCACGTACCGCGACGACGGCACGTTCGGTCTCGTAAACGGCCGGCGAGGAGGGGAACACCGACGCCACGTGGCCCTCCTCACCGACACCGAGCAGGCAGACGTCGAACGAGGGTGCCGGACCGCGATCCTCGGGACGTAGCCCGGGGAGCAACAAATCCTCGTAGGCCCGGGCGGCGGCGTCCGGGTCGTCCCCCCAGGGGCCGTCCGAGGACCCCATCGGGTGCACCCGGTCCGGATTCACCTGGACCTGGTCGAGCAATGCCATGCGAGCCTGGGTCTCATTGCGGTCCGGATGACCGGTAGGCAGAAACCGCTCGTCGCTCCAGTAGATATCCAGGCGCCGCCAGTCGACCGCTCCGGCGGCCCGGGTCCCGGTGACCTGGCGCAGCACGGCGATGCCACTGCGTCCGCCGGTCAACACCACCGAGGCGGACCCCGAGGCAGCCTGAACATCCACCAGCCTGGTCACCAGACGGGCGGCGGCCGCCGCGATGAGCACCTCAGGGCTGGCATGAACGACGACATCCGGACGGCTCACGGCTCGCCCCGCTGATCGGCCGACCGACTGGCGCGTGTCGAGCCCGCTCGACGCGGCACCATCCCCACCCGACCATCGACCTCGATCAGCGCCTCGAGCGCATCCTGGTAGATCTCGTCGGGGTCCAGCCGGCGCAACTCCTCCACGAGGCACTCGCGCACCGCCCTGCGTTTCAGCGCCACCCGGCGGTCAGGCTGATCCGGCTGGCGCAGCGTCCCCACCCGCCCCTGGGGCCGGACCAACTCCACGGCACCGGACGGCCGCTCCAGCACCACCGAGCTGATGCCACCGCCGGGCTCCGCGGCGCGGCGGCGCACCGGAACCCTCAGCCGAGACCGCAACCAGGCGGCCAGCAGGTCAGTGGACGGATTGTCGGTCGCGCCGGTGACGGTGGCCGTCTCGACGTTCTCATACGGGGGCAGTTCGAGGGCAGCGGCGAGCAGCGCACGCCACGGGGTGAGCCGGGCCCAGGCCAGGTCAGTGTCCCCGGCGGCGTAGGAGATCCGGCGGGTGTCAAGTGCCTTGAGCGGACTGCGGGCTGCGGCGGCGTCGGTGATCCGGCGCTGGGCCAGGGCACCGATCGAGTCCTGCACGGGAACCGCAGGCGCCGTGCCCGGCCACCACGCGACGACGGGGCAGTCCGGCAACAGCAGCGGTATCACCACGCTGTCCCCGTGGTCGGCAAGCGGGCCGTAGAGGCGCAGGACGAGCACTTCGGAGGCGCCCGCGTCACCACCCACGCGGATCTGCGCATCCAGCCGGGCGGCGGCCCGCTTGGCGCCCCTGGCCACCACGAGTATCCGGCACGGATGCTCCCGGCTGGCCTCGTTGGCGGCCTGGATCGACTGCTCCACCTGCTCGCTGTCGTCGGTGACGATCACCAGGGTGAGTACCCGGCCCAGCGCCACCGCGCCGCCCCGCTCCCGGATCTCGACGAGCGCGGCGTTCACCTTCGATGTGGTGGTGGACGGCAGGTCGACAATCATGGCCGTCTCCAGGACCGGCCGTACCTGGAGATCATCAGGTCCGCCGCCGGAGGGCCCCACGTCCCCGCTGGATAAGGCTCGGGGCGACCGGACTTCGCCCAGAACTCGAGCACCGGATCCAGGATCGCCCAGGACAGCTCCACTTCGGTGCTCACCGGGAACAGCGACGGCTCACCGAGCAGGACGTCGAGCAGCAGCCGCTCGTATGCCTCCGGCGAGGACTCGGTGAACGCGGTGCCGTAGCGGAAGTCCATCGTGACATCCCGGACCTCCATCGTCGCGCCAGGTACTTTCGATCCGAACCGGATGGTCACGCCCTCGTCCGGCTGGATCCGGATCACCAGGGCGTTCTGTCCCAGCTCCTCGGTCATGCTCTCGTCAAAGGGCAGGTGCGGGGCCCGCTTCAATATCACCGCTATCTCGGTGACCCGGCGGCCGAGCCGCTTGCCGGCGCGCAGGAACACCGGCACCCCGCCCCACCGCCGGGTCTCCACCTGCAGGGTGATCGCGGCGAAGGTCTCGGTGGTGGAGTCCGCGCGGAAGCCGGGTTCCTCGAGCAGCCCGACCACTTTGGCGCCACCCTGCCAGCCCGCGGTGTACTGGCCGCGCGCCGTGGTCTTGTCGAACGGCTCGACAGCCTTGGTCGCCGACAGCACCTTGATCTTCTCGCTGCGCACCGAATCGGGCGAGAACGACACCGGCTCCTCCATCGCGGTGAGTGCGAGCAACTGCATCAGGTGGTTCTGGATCACGTCCCTGGCCGCCCCGATGCCGTCGTAGTAACCGGCCCGGCCACCGAGACCGATGTCCTCAGCCATGGTGATCTGCACGTGATCCACGTAGTGGGTGTTCCAGATCGGATCGAAAAGCTGATTCGCGAAACGTAGCGCGAGAATATTCTGGACGGTCTCCTTGCCGAGGTAGTGGTCGATACGGAACACCGACTCCTCGGGAAACACATCATTGACGATCCCGTTGAGCTCGCGCGCGCTGCGCAAATCATGCCCGAACGGCTTCTCGATGACCACCCGGCGCCAGTGGTTGCTGTCCTGCTCGGCGAGACCGGTCCGGGCGAGTTGCTTGAGCACCACGGGGAACATCGCGGGCGGGATGGACAGGTAGAAGGCGAAGTTGCCACCCGTGCCTCGTTCCTGGTCCAGCTCCTCGACCGCTGCGGCGAGACGGTCGAATGCCTCGTCGTCATCGAAGCGGCCGGGTATGAACCGGATGCCCTCGGCCAACCGGTCCCAGACCTCCTGCTGAAACGGGGTACGGGCATACTCGCGGACCGCCTCATAGACCAACTCGCCGAAATCCTGGTGTGCCCAGTCTCGGCGGGCGAACCCGACCAGCGCGAAACCGGGTGGGAGCAGACCGCGGTTCGCCAGGTCATAGATCGCAGGCATCAATTTCTTGCGAGAGAGATCTCCGGTCACCCCAAAGATCACCAGACCACATGGACCCGCGATTCGCGGCAGTCGCTTGTCTCGGCGGTCGCGTAGTGGGTTCACCCAATCGCTCGGCTCGTACGGCCTGGTCGTCATGGACCGAGCTCCTGCACGGCGCGAACCACCTGCACCAGGCCGGCTGCCCGGTCGAGCAGGTGCAACCGCAGCACGGGTCGACCGCGTGCGGCCAGAACCTCCGCATCCCCCCGTGCCTGGGCCCGCTGCAGCTCGCCCAGGGTGAAAGACGTGCCCGGTATCGGGATATCACGCTCGACCGCGCCAGTCAGTTGCAGGAAACCGCCATTTGGATGGCCTCCCTTGTGGTATTGCCCGGTGGAATGCAAGAAGCGCGGGCCCCAGCCGAAGGTGGTTTGCAGGCTGCGCCGGTCGGGTCGGGTATGGGAGGAGCGGCGGGCCAACTCCGGCCGGAGCACCGCCGCGGAGGCGTCGGCGATGCGGTCCAGGTATGCCTGCACTGCGAGGTAGCCACCTGCTGGGATGGCTGCGAGCAACGCCCGCAGCGCGCCCGTGACCGTGCCCCTGTCCATGGCCGGGTTGGCCGACCACCAGTCTCCGATCGGGTACACCGCAACGTCACTTGCGATGAACGCGGGTTTGGGGTCCGCCCGGGTGGTGCCGGTGAGCAGAGTCCGGGCAGCGATCTTCGCGGCCTCCACGTCGGGCTGGTCGAACGGATTGATGCCCAGCAGCCTGCCGACGACTGCGGTGGCGTGCTCCCAGAGCAGAAACTGCGCACCCAGAGTGCCGGTGACCGCGACCGCGGCCGGGTGCACACCGGGGGGACCGAGCGCGACCGGGGTGGCATCCGGGCCGGCGTCAGCGAAGCCGGGTGCGCCTGGGCCCTCCACCACCACTGGCAGCAGCCCGGTACCATCCTTGCCGGTGGACTCGGCGATGAGCTGCTCGGCCCAGTCGGCGAAGCCGATGATTCCTGAGCCGGTGTCGGCGAGCACCACCTTGTCCGCGCCGCCGATATGCGCGGCGCCGAGCGCGGCGGCCAGCCGCAGCGCGGGGTTGCCGGAGTCGTCCACGGCCAGCAGTGCCGCCCCCTGAGCCGCATCGTCCAGCAGGCGCGCGATGTCGGCGCCGGCGAGCCCGGACGGGACCAGACCAAAAGCGGTCAGCGCCGAGTAGCGCCCACCCACATCCGGGTCGGCGGTGATCACGGCACGGTAGCCCTCGGCCTCGGCGACCTGCTGGAGCGGGGATCCCGGGTCGGTGACCACGACCACGTGTGCTGCCGGGTCGAGCCCGGCTTCGGCGCAGGCGGCCACGAACACCCGGCGGTGACTGTCGGTCTCGATCGTGGATCCGGACTTGGACGAGACCACCAGCACCGTGCGTGCCAGATCCCCGGACAGTGCGTCGGCCACCTGCCCGGGGTCGGTGGTGTCCAGCACGGTCAACGGCACCTGCGCGGTGCCGCAGATGACCTCCGGCGCCAGCGAGGAACCGCCCATCCCAGCCAGCACGACCCGGTCGATACCCGCGGCACGCAGCTCAGCGCGCCACGTATCGATGGTGGCGAGCAGCGGGCGGGAGGTCTGCGGCAGCGTCACCCAGGCGAGCCGGCGCGCGGCCTCCGGCTCCGCTTGGCGGCCCCACAGGCTGGGATCCCGCCCGGCCAGCGCGGAGGCCACCCGTTCCGCAACGAGCTTGTCCACCAGGGAGCCGGCTTCGTCCGCCAGACCGGGGGAGCGAAAATCGACGGCGAGCTCAGGCATGTCGGCTCAGCCCTCCGCGCCTGGCGCGGCTGCCTTCTGCAGTTGGGCGGCCACCGTGTCGCCCAACTCGGCCCAGGACTTCGCGAATTTCTCCACGCCCTCGCGCTCGAGCACGGTGAACACGTCGTCGAGGTCGACGCCGACCGCGGTCAGGGCGGCAAAGGTGCGCTGGGCCTGCGCGGCCCGGCCAGACACCTGATCACCGAGCAACCGGCCGTGATCGGCGAAGGCGAACAGGGTCTTCTCCGGCATCGTGTTGATCACTCCCGGGGCCACCAGCTCGGTGACGTACTTGGTGTCCGGGTATGCCGGGTTCTTCACCCCCGTCGACGCCCACAGCGGCCGCTGCGGTCGTGCTCCGGCCTCGGCCAGCCTGGCCCACCGGGTGGTCCCGAACTCGTGCTGGTAAGCCGCATAGGCCAGCCGGGCGTTGGCCACCGCGGCGTGTCCACGCAGCGCGAGGGCCTGCTCGGTGCCGATTGCCGCCAGCCGCTTGTCGACCTCGGTGTCCACCCGGGAGACGAAGAACGAGGCAACCGACACCGTGGTGGCGAGGCTGTGCCCGTTGGCCCTGGCCCGTTCCAGGCCGGCGAAGAAGGCGTCCATCACCTCGCGGTACCGCTGCACCGAGAAGATCAGCGTGACGTTGACGCTGATCCCGTCGGACAGCGCAGCGGTGATGGCCGGCAGGCCCGGCACCGTGGCCGGAATCTTGACCATGAGGTTGGGCCGGTCGACCACCTTCCACAACTCGCGGGCCTG
This sequence comes from Pseudonocardiaceae bacterium, assembly GCA_035714625.1. GTDB lineage: Bacteria > Actinomycetota > Actinomycetes > Mycobacteriales > Pseudonocardiaceae. Next base: position 30,838 of record DASTLT010000295.1, read on the forward strand.
GGTGAGGGTGGCATCGGTGTCGTGCGCCAGCCCGGGGTCGACCTCGAGCGACACCCGGCCGTCCACCCCTGCGGTGGTCTGCCAGGTCTCCCGGAATACGTCACAGGCCGACTGCACGTCGGTGACGGTGATCTCGCGCACCGCCTCGTCCACCGCGGCACCGCGCGCGGCCAGCTCGCGGATCTGCTCGGTGTAGTCATCGGCGTCGGTGACCGCACCGGCGAAGATCGTCGGGTTGCTGGTCACCCCGACGACATACCTCTCGGTGATGAGATGGATCAGATTGCCGGAATTGATCCGCTGCCGGGACAGGTCGTCCAGCCAGACGGAGACCCCTGCCTCGGACAGGGCTTGCAGCGGATTGGTACGGGTCACCCGAGATCCTCACTCCCTCAAAGGTGCTCAGCCGGCGGTGCGGGCGAGACTGCGGCGGGCCGCGTCGGCGACCGCGTCGCCGGTGAAACCGAATTCACGGAACAGGGTCTGCCAGTCGGCGGAGGCGCCGAAGTGCTCCAGTGAGACCACCTCGCCGTGATCTCCGACAAAGCGGCGCCACGGCATGGCGATACCGGCTTCGACAGCCACTCGGGCCTTCACCGTCGGCGGCAGTACCTGGTCCCGGTACGCCTCGTCCTGGGCTTCGAACCACTCCACGCACGGCATCGAGACCACCCGGGCCCCGATGCCCTCGGCGGCCAGTGCCTCCTGCGCGGCGAGCGCCAGTTGCACCTCCGAGCCGGTGGCGATCAGCAGCACGTCGGGCAGTCCGCTGCCGGTGTCAGGGGTGGTGTCGGCGAGCACGTACCCGCCGCGGGTCACGCCCTCGGCATCGGTGCCCTCCAGGACAGGGACGCTCTGCCGGGTCAGGGCCAGCCCAGCGGGTCCCTCGCCCTTCTCCAGCAGCGCCTTCCAGGCCGCGGCGGTCTCATTGGCGTCCGCGGGTCGGACCACTTCCAGACCGGGGATGGCGCGCAGTGCGGCCAGGTGCTCCACCGGTTGATGGGTTGGCCCGTCCTCGCCGAGGCCGATCGAGTCATGCGTCCAGACGTAGATGACCGGCAGCTCCATCAGCGCGGCCAGCCGTACCGCCGGGCGCATGTAGTCGCTGAAGATGAGGAACGTGCCCCCGTAGGGCCGGGTCGGCCCGTGCAACACGATGCCGTTGAGAATCGCCCCCATGGCGTGCTCGCGGACCCCGAAATGCAGGGTCCGGCCATAGGGGTGGGCAGTCCACATCTTGGTGGAGATCTTCTCCGGTCCGAACGAATCGGCTCCCTTGATGGTGGTGTTGTTGCTTTCCCCTAAATCGGCCGAGCCACCCCATAGCTCGGGCAGTACCTCACCGATCGCGGAGAGCACCTCGCCGGATGCCTTGCGGGTTGCCACGCCTTTCGAATCGGGCTCCCAGGTGGGCAGTTTCTCCGCCCAGCCGGCAGGCAGTTCCCGGCGGGCGAGGCGGTCGAACAGCGTTGCCCGGTTCGGGTTGGCCTGCCGCCACGACTCGAATACACGCCGCCAGCCGGCCTGCAGGTCCTGACCGCGGGCCACCGCGCGCCGGGTGTGCTCGAGTACCTCCGGCTCCACGACGAAGGAGCGCTGTGGGTCGAAGCCCAGTGCTTCCTTCACCGCGGCCACCTCCTCGGCTCCCAGCGCGGAGCCGTGCGCGGCTCCGGTGTTCATCTTGTTCGGCGCCGGATACGCGATCACAGTGCGCAGCACGATGATGGAGGGGCGGGCGGTCTCGGCCTTGGCCGCCTTGATGGCCTCCAGGATGGCGACCACGTCCTCCCCACCCTGCACAGTCTGTACGTGCCACCCATATGCCTCGTAGCGGGCCGCGGTGTTCTCCGAGAGCGCGATCTTGGTGTCGTCCTCGATGGAGATTTCGTTGGCGTCGTAGAACACCACCAGGTTGCCGAGTTCCTGGGTGCCGGCCAACGAGGACGCCTCGGAGGTGACGCCCTCCTGAATGTCACCGTCGGAGGCGATCACGTAGATGTGGTGGTCGAACGGGCTCTCGCCGTACGGGGTGTCGGGATCGAACAGCCCACGTTCCCGGCGGGCGGCCATGGCCATCCCGACTGCGGAGGCCAGGCCCTGGCCGAGCGGTCCGGTGGTGATCTCCACGCCGACCGTGTGCCCGTGCTCGGGGTGGCCCGGAGTCTTGGACCCCCAGGTGCGCAACCCCTTGATGTCCTCCAGCTCCAACCCGTAGCCGGTCAGGAACAATTGCAGGTAGAGGGTCAGGCTGGAATGCCCGGCAGACAACACGAAGCGGTCCCGGCCGGTCCAGGCGGGGTCACCCGGGTCATGCCGCAGCACGCGCTGGAAAAGGGTGTACGCGAGGGGGGCGAGGCTCATCGCAGTGCCCGGGTGACCGCTGCCGACATGCTGCACCGCGTCAGCGGCCAGCACGCGGATCGTGTCCACCGCGCGGGTGTCCACATCGGTCCAGTCATTGGGTGTCCGGCGGGTGGTGAGCTGGGTCAGATCGTCGGTGACGGACACGCTCGTGCTCCTGATCTGTGCTCGGTGGCCGCGAGGCCGGTCTGCTCGGCTGGTCCCTGGTCTCTTCCCACCCTAGCGAGCGCGGGCGGATTTGTGATCTCGCCCGCTCAGACAGCCCCGCCCGGGCGAGGCGCCTGCCTCGCAGCTACCATCCTGACCTAGGAGTACCCCACCGGACTGCGGTCCATGCGGCTGTGCTGTCCAGGGCTGTCCAGGATCGGCTGTCCAGGATCGGCTGTCTGGGGCCGGCGAGCAGGAGGAGCCACGGTGAGCGCAGCGTCCCAGCCCCCGGGAACGCGGTGAGCAGTACCGTCCAGGCTCCCGCTGTCTCGCGTACCCGCCGTCGCAGCGGTGTGTTGCGCGCCTATCTCGCCTTGACCAAGCCTAGGGTGATCGAGCTGCTGCTGGTCACCACCATTCCAGCGATGCTGCTCGCGCAGCGCGGGGTGCCCTCGCCATGGCTGGTGCTGGCCACGCTGCTGGGTGGGGCCATGGCGGCGGGCAGTGCGAACGTATTGAACTGCGTTGCCGACGCCGATATCGACGCCGAGATGAAGCGCACCCGGGGTCGGCCGTTGGTCACCCAGCAAGTCCCCCTCCGGCATGCGCTGGTGTTCGGGATAGCCCTGGGAGTGACTGCGTTCGGCTGGCTGTGGGCCACCACGAACCTGCTCTCGGCAGCACTGGCGGTGGCGACGATTCTGTTTTACGTCTTCGTCTACACGCTGCTACTCAAGCGGCGAACGGCACAGAACATCATCTGGGGTGGTGCCGCTGGCTGCATGCCGGTGGTGATCGGGTGGTCAGCGGTGACCGGCACGGTGGGCTGGCCGGCGCTGGTGATGTTCGGCGTGATCTTCTTCTGGACACCGCCGCACACCTGGGCCCTGGCGATGAAGTTCCGGGACGACTACCAGCGGGTGGGAGTGCCGATGTTGCCCGCGGTGGCCTCCCCGGTCTACGTCACCCGCCAGATCGTGCTGTTCAGTTGGCTGATGCTGCTCTGGAGCCTGCTCCTGGTCCCGGCCACGAGCTGGGTCTACCCGGCGGTGGCGGTGCTCGCCGGGGGCTGGTTCGTCCTGATGGCCCACCGGCTGCGCTCCGGGGTCCGGCTTGGTCGCATGGCCAATCCCATGCGGCTGTTCCACCTGTCGAATACCTATCTGACGCTGGTATTCCTCGCCATCGCGGTGGACTCGGTGCTGGGCTGGACTCCGCTGGGTCTGCCTTTCGGCTGGTGAGCCGGTCTCAGGGGGCGCCGAACAGGGCCCGCCGGGCCAGCCCGAGTGGCAGAGCGCCAGAGCCGGCGAGGGTGTCGTGGAACTCCCTAAGCCCTTGTCTCCGCGCGCTCCACTCCGTGCGGAGCTGCTCGATCTCCAGGCAGCCGGTGAGGTAGGAGGGCGCCTGGGTCGGCCAGGCGCAGTACCGGCTGACTTCCGCCTCGGCGGTGGCCGCAGACAGCGACGCGCGGGTGGCCATGAACTCCTCAGCCTGCGCCGGGGTCATCTCCCCGCAGTGCAGCGCGATGTCCACCATGATCCTGGCCGCCCGGAAGATCCGGGCGTCGAGGTGGGCCAGCTCATGGGCTGGATCGTCGAAGTAGCCCTGCCGGCGCATCATGGCCTCGGTGTACAGCGCCCAGCCCTCCACGAAGTAGGCACTGCGGTGCACCGCTCGCACTGCGGAAGACTGTCCGGCCGCCCAGGAAAGATGCCAGTGATGCCCGGGGTACGCCTCGTGTACCGCGACCGTGGGGAGCTGAGCCCGGGCGTTGCTGCGCAGCCGCTGCGCGATGTCCTCCGCGCTGGCCCCCGCCGGGGTGTAGGGCACGAAGAAATGGCCGGTGCGGGACCGGGCCAGCGCGGGCGGCTGCAGGTAGGAGGCCACGGCCAGGATCGGGCGCTGGAAGGCCGGAGCGGGCACCACCCGGCACTGCTCGTCTTCGGCGAAGGTCACCAGCTCGTGCTCGACGAGGAACGCCCGGGCCCGCGCGGTCTCGGCCTCGTACTCCGCCCGCATCGCCTGCAGGGTTGGCGGGTGGTCGTCCTGCAGGGTCGCCATGGTGGCGCGCCAGTCGGGGCTGCCGCCGGGCACCTGGGACGCCACCTCCCGCAGCTCGGCGTTCAACCCCGCCCAGGCGGCCTTTCCCCGCCGATACAGCTCGTCGGCCCCGTAGTCGAGCAGCTCGCGCTGCGCCAGCAGCGCGGAGTAGAGCTCCTCGCCCATCCGCCAGTCGCCAGTCGCGTGCTCGGCGAAGTCGGCCAGAAACGCCGTGGTGGTCTCGAACGCCTGGACCGCAGGCTCGGCTGCCTCCTCCAGGCGGTCGCGCAGCGCCGGGTCGGCGACCTCGGCGGGCAGCGACTCGCGCAGGAAACCCGGTCCCGCCGCAGCCTGCTTGAGCGCGCGGTGCACCAGCAACGGCGCGGCCAGTGCGGGGTCCAGGTTCGCCCGGCAGGCGGCGAGCACGTCGGGCAGTTCCGCGAGCCGGGAGATCACCGCGTCCACCAGCTCGGGCTCGGGGCGCAGCCGGTGCAGGAAGGGCAGCAGCAGGCCGGTGAACACCGGGCCGAGGTAGACTGCCGGGTCGCGGCGCCAGGCCGGCCACCTGGCGAGCAACTGCTCGCCGCGCAGCGCGGAGATCACCAGGTCGCGGTCGATCCCCTCCGGTTCGGCCTCGAACCGGGCAAGCCAGCCCGCCATCTCCCGTTCCCGGCTGTCAAAGGCGGACGCGGTGAAGTCACCGAGACGGTGCGCGAACCCCCGGGCACCGAGGGCGTCCGCGTGCACCGGGTGCCGGTCGAAGTACCAGTCGAGGTATCCGCCGGTCTGACCGGCCGCAGGGTCTGGGCTCACCGCTACAGCATGGCGTTGCCAGCCGCCTGCGGCCATCCACCAGCACTCTTGAGGGCTGGTTAGGGCGCCGTGCCGGTGCTGGCCAGCGGGCGTGCCTGGTCCGCGTCGGGGTAGCCAGCGCCGGTGGGCAGCCCGGCACGGGACCGGCAGCCGACCCAGAGGGTGGCCATCGCCACCACCACCATGGCAGCACCCAGCACGTGTAGCGAGACGAGCACTTCCGGGACCCCGGTGAGGTACTGCACAACGCCCAGCGCCCCCTGCGCCAGCACCACACCGACCAGCAGGCCGTACCGCCGCCAGGTCCGGGCGGGCACCCGCGCCGCGCGCAGCGCGAAGCCGAGACCGGCCAGCAACCCCAGGAAGGCGAAGAGCAGGTCGGCGTGCACCTGCACCAGGACGGGGATGGCCACCCCCAGGCGGGGGGTCGCCGCATCCCCTGCGTGCGGGCCTGCGGCGGTGACCAGCGTTCCCACGGTGAGCAGCGCGGCCAGCAGGACCACCGCGGTGCCCAGCAGCCCGTGCGTCGCGCCGGGTACCTGCCACCGCGGCGGGGCGTCGCCTTCCCCGAAGGCGGCCACCAGCAGCACCGCCAACCACACCAGCAGCATGGACAGCAGGAAATGCACGGCGACCTGCCACCAGACCAGGCCGGTCAGCACCAGCACGCCCCCCACCACGGCCTGCACGGCCACCCCAGCCGGCATCGCTGCGGCCAGCAGCACCAGCCGGCGCCGCCGGGGCCGCACCCGCAGTGCAGTCACCAGGCAGCCCAGCGCGACCAGGCCGACCAGGCCGGTGAACATCCGGTTGCCGAACTCGATCCACTGGGTGAGCGCGGCGATCTCCGGATGCGCCTGCGGGACCAGGCTGCCCGGGAAGCACTGCGGCCAGGTGGGGCAGCCCAGCCCGGATCCGGTCACCCGGACCACCGATCCGGTCACCGCGATCCCTGCCTGGGCGAGCACCGCCGCGATGGCGACGGCCTGGCCGACGGGGTGCAGCGGACGGGGGGAAGCCGGGCCGGACACCAGCCGATCGTATTCGCCCGCCGGGCTGTGCAGCGTTGCGCCCTCGGGCGAGTAGGTTCCGGGGTGCGCTCCTGCTGTCTCGCACACTGGCCGAAGGACGGGCGCTCATGCGCGACGAGAAGATCAGCGCCTTCCTGGAGCGGCTCGCCGACTGCGTGCCGGCTCCGGGTGGGGGCGCGGTGGCGGCCCTGCACGCCGCCCAGGCGGCGGCCCTGCTGGGCATGGTGGCCCGCTACAGCACCGGTGAGCGCTACGCGGCGCACCGGCCGGCGATCAACCGGATCATCATCGAGACCGACGAGCTGCGCTGCACCGCCCTGCAACTCGCCGAGGACGACGCAGCGGCGTTCACCGCCGTCGCCGGCGCCTACCGGCTACCCAAAGCCACCGCTGACGAGAAGGCTGCCCGCTCGGCAGCCATCGCCACGGCACTGATCGGCGCGGCCCGGCCGCCGGCGGCGGTGATCGGGGTCGCCAGGCAGGTGGTGGGCCTGGCCGAGGAACTGCTGCCGATCGGCAACCGCAACGTCATCACCGATGTGGCCGCTGCGACCGAGGCGGCGCGGGCGGCAGCGGCCACCGCCCGGATCAACATCGAGATCAACCTCGCCGGCATCGCCGACGGTCAGGTGCGTGCCGAGCTGAGCAGGGTGGCGCAGCAGGTTGACGCCATCAGCGCCCGGGCCGAGCAGGTCACCTGCACCGTCCGCAAGGAGATCACCAGGTGACTGCCGTGGTGCTCGGGGGCAAGGAGCTGGCGGCCGCGATCCGCGCCACGGCTGCGACCGCCGCGACCCGGCTCGCCGCCGTCGGGCGAGCACCGCGACTGGCCGTCGTCACCGCCACCGCTGACGAGTCCAGCACCTGGTATGTCCGCTCCATCGCCAAGGCGGCAGGGAAAGCCGGCATCGGCTGTGCTGTCGTCGACCTCGGGCCCGAAGCTGCCAGCGACGCGATCCGGGCGGCCTTGGCCGAGCTCAGTGCCGACGAGACGGTGCACGGCATCATGCTGCAGACGCCGCGTCCGGCCGGGGCCGCGCTGGCGGACCTGGCTGGGGCCATTGTGGCGGAGAAGGACGTGGACGGCGCGAATCCGGTGTCGCTGGGCCGTCTGGTGGCCGGGCGGGCGGCATTCGCGCCGGCCACCGCCGAGGCGGTGCTAGCGATCCTGGAACACCACCAGGTCGAGCTGGGTGGCCGGCACGCCGTGGTGATCGGCCGGTCCACAGTGGTCGGCAAGCCGGTCGCACACCTGCTGCTGGACCGCAACGCCACGGTGACCATCTGTCACTCCCGAACCACGAACCTGGCCGCTGTCACCTCCGTCGCCGACGTGCTGGTCGCCGCGGCGGGCCGGGCCGGCCTGCTCACCGCGGCGCACGTCAGATCCGGCGCGGTGGTGGTGGACGTCGGCACCAACCCTACCGCCGACGGCGGGCTGGTCGGCGACGTCGACGCTGCCTCCGTAGCCGCAGCGGCCAGCGCGCTGACCCCCGTGCCGGGCGGGGTGGGCCCGGTGACCACCGCGCTGCTGCTGCTGCACACCGTGCAGGCCGCGACCGGGTGTGATGACGCTGCGCGCTAGGACAGGCGCAGCGTGCGGGCGGCGAGCATGCCGGCGGCGACCGCCCAGGCCAGCAGCACCCCGAGCGCACCCCACGGGGTGGTGTCACCGGCCAGTGCGGCGTGCAGTCCCTCGGCCAGGGCACCGGATGGCAGCCCGGCGGCGAGCGCGGGCAGCGGTCCGGGCAGGGCGTGGACGGACAGCACGATGCCGCCCGCGACCAGGAGTACCAGCCACACCATGTTGGCCAGGGCGAGCACCACCTCCGCCCGCAGCGTGCCGCCGAGCAGCACGCCGAGCGCGCCGAACGCGGCCGTGCCGGCCAGCACCAACAGGGCGGCGAAGCCGAGACCCGTTGGCTCGGGACGCCAGCCCAGCGCCGCGGCCACCACGCCGAGCACCAGCAGTTGCACCGCCACCACGCCAAGCACGGCCAGCATCCGCCCAGCGACCAGGGACCACCGGGGCAGGGCGGTGGCGGCCAGCCGCTTGAGCACGCCATAGCGGCGATCGAAGCCCAGGGCGATGGCCTGCCCGGTGAACGCGGTCGACATCACGGCCAGGGCCAGGATCCGCGGGGTGACGCTGTCCACCCGCGGGGCCGGCATCGGCAACACGTCCAGCACGGTCAGCCCGATCAGCAGCCCCAGCGGGATGAGCAGGGTGAGCAGCACCTGCTCCCCGTTGCGCAGGGTGAGCACGAACTCGGTGCGGGTCTGGGTGAGCAGCATCCGCGGCACCGAGCCCCGGCCGGGCGCCGGAGCGAAGGTGCCGGGGGGAAACCGGGTCACGACCGCAGCTCTCGTCCGGTGAGATCGAGGAACACGTCCTCCAGGCTGCGCCGGGTCACCCGCAGATCCTCGGCGAGCACGCCCTGCGCCGCACACCATGCCGTCACGGTGGCCATCACCTGCGGGTCGATGCCGCCCTCGACCAGGTACCCGCCGTGGTGGGACTCGCTGACCCGGCATCCCTCGGGCAGCGCGGCGGCCAACTGTGCCAGGTCCAGGCCGGGTCGGGCGCTGAACCGCAGGTGCCGGGGGGCGCCCCCGGTGGTCAGCTCGGCGGGGCTGCCGCGGGCCACCACCCGGCCCTGGTCGATAATCACTATTTGGTCGGCCAGCGCCTCGGCCTCCTCCATCAGGTGCGTGGTGAACAGCACGCTCACCCCGTCGGCCCGCAGCCGACCGACGATCTCCCAGACCAACCGGCGGGCCTGCGGGTCCAGGCCGGCGGTGGGCTCGTCGAGGAACACCACCTCCGGGCGCCCGACCAGGGCGCAGGCCAGGGCCAGGCGTTGCCGCTGACCGCCGGAGAGCCGCTTGTAGGGCACCCGCGCAACGCCGGTGAGCCCGAGCACGTCGAGCAGCCAGTTGACCTCGAGTGGCCGGGCGGCACACGCCGCGACCAGTCCGAGCATCTCGTGGGTCCGCACCCCGGGATAGGCCCCGCCGCCCTGGGGCATCACCCCGACCCGGGGGCGCAGCGTGGCGCCTTCGCAGATCGGGTCCAGGCCCAGTACCCGGACGGTGCCGGCGTCGGGGCGCAGGAAGCCCTCGCACACCTCGACCGTGGTGGTCTTGCCTGCTCCGTTCGGTCCGAGCAGAGCCAGCACACTGCCCCCCGGCAGGTGCAGGTCAAGCCCGTCAACGGCGCGGACCGGGCCGAAGCTGCGGACCAGGCCGCGGACCTCGACGGCAGCCGGTTCGGCAGGCAGGCTCACGCTCGCACAGCCTAGGTCGCGACCCCGGCTCCGGGCGCACCGGGCCGGACCCCCGGGCCCGGCTGCCGCTGGTCGGTGCGCAGCACCGCGGACAGCACCGGGGTACGTCCCCGGACCAGCAGCAGCGGCACCACCAGGGTGACCGCGGCGGCCACGATCGCCGAGGGCACCACCCAGGCCCGGAACATGAAGTCCGACCCGGTGGGGGCCACCAGCAGGGCGAGCACCGTCGAGGCGATGGTCGCGGTGAGCCGGAACGCCGGGTGCGTCGCGGCGGCCGCCAGCGGGATCGCCGCCCACAGCAGATACCACGGGTGAACCACGGGTCCCAGCAGCACCACCGCGCCCAGCCCGACCCCGAGACCGGCCAGCGGTTCCACCCGCCCGCGCCAACAGCGCCACAGCAGCAGCAGGCAGATCGCGGCGGCGCCAGCCATCCCAGCCGACCTGGCCAGGGTGAGGACTGCGGTGGTGTGGTCACCCAGGCCGAGCAGGGTGCCGATGCCCGCCGACACCAGCCCGAGATCGGTCACCACCGACATCCAGCTCCGCACCGCATTGGGCGTGCCGAGCGCCTCCACCCAGCCGAAGCCAAGCCCGGTGCCCACCCCGATCACCACCGTGACCGCCAGCGCGACCCCGCCGAGCAGTGACCCGGACAATGCGAGGTCACGCAGCCGGCCACCGCAGTGCCGTCCCAACCAGACGGTGACGAAGCCGAGGGCCAGCGCAGCGGGTACCTTCACCGACGCCGCAGCAGCGATCAGCACGGTGCCCCCGATCAGGGCGGGGCCCACTGCCGGACGGCGCAGTGCCAGTTCCAGCCCCGCCAGCATCAGCCCGATCATCAGTGCCTCGTTGTGCGCCCCACTGACCAGATGGAACAGCACCAGCGGGTTCGCGGCGCCGAGCCACAGCGCGAACACCGGAGAGACCCCGACCCGGCGGGCCAGCCGGGGCAACGCCCAGACGATCATCACCACGCCACCCAGCGCGAGCATGCGGTGCAGCAGCGCACCGAGCACGACGTCGTCGCCGGCGATCCAGTCGATCGGTCTGCCCAGGGCGAGGAACAGCGGACCGTAGGGGGCTGGGGTGTTGCGCCAGATGGTGGGGATGCCCCGGACCAGCGGATGGTCCACACCGAGGGCATCGGCCGGCCCGAGCCGGTAGGGGTTCAGCCCGCGGTCGGCCATCGCGCTCTGCGCCAGGTAGCTGTAGACGTCGCGGCTGAACATCGGGGGGGCCACCAGCAACGGCACCACCCACATCATCAGCGTGCGGTCGAGCTGGGCCCGGGAGATCAGCCTGGTCCGTCCGGGTGCGGCCAGCGCACCAAGCCACCACCAGGCCAGTACCACCATGAAGACACCGGTGTAGGCCAGTGCCAGCGAGGCGGTGGGCATCCGGGTGAACAGACCCAGTACCGGGCGGCCCACAACCGGGTTGCCCAGTACGGGTGCGGTACCCGCACCGAGCGCGCCCAAGGCCATGAGCAGTGCACCCACGGTGCCGAACCGGCGCACCGTGTCGAGCTGGCCGACCTCGCGCGGGCTCAGCGCGGCAGCGCCGGACAGCGTGCGGACGGCCGGTTGCGGCGCGGGCTGGACCGCGCCGACGCCACTGGTCCGCCCGGCTACCACGGGACGAAGCGTATCGGTGCCGCACCGGGTCGGCCGGAGGCGCTGCTGACGGCGGCTCCCGGTCCACGGCGGCGCGATATTTGACGTTCCCCAGGAAATACGTAACATCAGCGTTGTGAAAAACGTCGGGACGGACCAGCCGCTGGTGGTGCAGCCACCGGCCGGGGGGGATGGCCGGACCCGTAAGTCGGTGGCCCGGGTGCTGCTGGAGCAGGGACCGGTGTCGGCCGCCGAGGTCGCGGAGGTGCTCGGCCTGAGCCCCGCTGCAGTGCGGCGCCACTTCGACGCCTTGCTCGCCGATGGGGAAGCCAGCTCCCGTACCGCGTCGCGGCGCGGTCGTCGGGGTCGGGGCCGTCCGGCCCGGCTGTTCCTGCTCACCGCGGCAGGACGGGCCCGGTTCGGGCACGCCTACGATGATCTGGCAGTGGCCGCGTTGCGTTTCCTGGCCGAGCGTGGCGGCGAGCAGGCGGTCCGCTCCTTCGCTGAGCAGCGGGTGAGCGACCTGGTCGGCAAGCATCGCGCTGTGGTGGCCGCGCAGCCTGATCCGGCCGGGCGAGTCGAGGCGTTGGCAGCCGCGCTGAGCAGCCAGGGCTACGCTGCCTCCGCGCAGCACGTCCGTTCTGGGGCGCAACTGTGCCAGCACCACTGCCCGGTGTCCCACGTCGCCGTGGAGTTCCCGCAGTTGTGTGAGGCCGAGACAGCGGCCTTCGCCGAGGTGCTGGGGACGCACGTGCAGCGACTGGCGACCATTGCCCGCGGTGACGCCGTGTGCACCACCCACGTTCCCCAGGCCCGTAGGCCTCCCGATTCCCGACCCACCGATCCCACCACAGCACCGGATGGAGGCGTCTCGGCATGACCACTGCCCCCGAGCAGGAGGTGCGAGCGCAGGATGTGCGAGCGCATTCCCCCGTGACACCCCTGACCCAGGCGGAGACGCTCTCCACGCTGGGCCGCTACGAGTACGGCTGGGCCGATCCGGATGCCGCCGGTGCCGTTGCCCAGCGCGGCCTCTCCGAGACTGTGGTGCGCGACATCTCGGCCAAGAAGGGCGAGCCGGAGTGGATGTTGGAGACCCGCCTGCGGGCGTTGCGCCTGTTCCAGCGCAAGCCGATGCCGCACTGGGGTGCCGACCTGTCCGGTATCAACTTCGACAACATCAAGTACTTCGTCCGCTCAACGGAGAAGCAGGCCGCCTCCTGGGATGAGCTGCCGGAGGACATCAAGTCCACCTACGATCGGCTGGGCATCCCGGAGGCGGAGAAGGCCCGGCTGGTGGCCGGGGTGGCCGCGCAGTACGAGTCCGAGGTGGTCTACCACAAGATCCGTGAAGATCTCGAGCAGCAGGGCGTCCAGTTCCTGGATACCGATACCGCGCTGCGCGAGCATCCGGAGATCTTCCAGGAGTACTTCGGCAGCGTGATCCCCCCCGGGGATAACAAGTTCGCCGCGTTGAACACGGCGGTGTGGTCCGGCGGATCGTTCATCTACGTGCCCCCCGGGGTGCACGTGGACATTCCGTTGCAGGCCTACTTCCGGATCAACACCGAGAACATGGGCCAGTTCGAGCGGACCCTGATCATCGTCGACGAGCACGCCTATGTGCACTACGTCGAGGGTTGCACCGCGCCGATCTACAGCTCGGACTCGCTGCACTCTGCGGTGGTCGAGATCATTGTCCGCAAGGGTGGCCGGTGCCGCTACACCACGATCCAGAACTGGTCGAACAACGTCTACAACCTGGTCACTAAGCGGGCCACCGCCGCCGAGGGCGCGACCATGGAGTGGATCGACGGCAACCTCGGCTCCAAGGTCACCATGAAGTACCCGTCGGTGTGGTTGATTGGCGAGCACGCCAAGGGCGAGGTGCTCTCGGTGGCCTGTGCCGGGGAGGGCCAGCACCAGGACGCCGGGGCGAAGATGGTGCATGCCGCGCCGCACACCTCGTCGACGATAGTGTCGAAGTCGGTGGCCCGCGGCGGGGGCCGCACCTCCTACCGCGGGCTGGTGCAGGTGAACGAGGGCAGCCACCACTCCCGTTCCACGGTGAAGTGCGACGCCTTGCTGGTAGACCAGATCAGCCGGTCGGACACCTACCCCTACGTCGACATCCGTGAGGACGACGTGTCGATGGGGCATGAGGCCACCGTCTCCAAGGTCAGCGACGACCAGCTCTTCTACCTGATGAGCCGGGGGCTGACCGAGGACGAGGCGATGGCCATGATCGTGCGCGGGTTCATCGAGCCGATCGCCCGGGAGCTACCCATGGAGTACGCCCTGGAGCTCAACCGCCTGATCGAGCTGCAGATGGAAGGAGCCGTCGGCTGAGATGACGGCATTGTCTTCCTCCGGCCCGGCCACGGCGGGCGGGCGCGGGTTGGTTGGTCACGCCCACGGCGGCGTGCCGATGGTGTCCCGTGGACAGCGGTTCACCTCTTATGACGTGGACGCCTTCGAGGTGCCCACCGGCCGTGAGGAGGACTGGCGGTTCACCCCCCTGCGGCGGCTGCGCGGGCTGCACCAAGGTGCCCCGGCCACCGCCGTGGCTGCGGTCCAGGTGCAGCCGCCGGACGGGGTGCGGGTGGAGCAGGTGAACCGGCAGGATCCGCGGCTGGGAGCCGGTGGGGTGCCTGCGGATCGGGTGGCCGCCCAGGCCTGGAGCTCGTTCGTGCAGGCCACTGTGGTGACGGTGGCTGCCGAGACCAGGGTGGCGGAGCCGGTGGCGGCCAGCGTGACCGGGCCAGGTGCCGGTGAGGTGGCCTATGGGCACCTTCAGGTGCGCCTCGAACCGTTCGCCGAGGCGGTGGTGGTGCTGGATTATCAAGGCAGTGGCACCTACGGGGAGAACGTCGAGCTGGTGCTCGCCGAAGGGGCCCGGTTGACCGTGGTCAGCGTGCAGGACTGGGCCGATGATGCCGTGCACGTGGCCGCGCAGCACGCCCGGCTTGGCCGGGACGCGGTGCTGCGGGCCACCACGGTGAGCCTGGGCGGCGACCTGGTGCGGCAGGCTCCGACGGTGACGTTCACCGAGCCGGGCGGGGACGTCGAGCTGCTCGGGCTGTACTTCGCCGACGCCGGGCAGCATCTGGAGCACCGCCTGCTGGTGGACCACGCGGTGCCGCACTGCCGGTCCAACGTGGTCTACAAGGGCGCACTGCAGGGCAGGGACGCCCACACGGTGTGGATCGGCGATGTGCTCATCCAGGCGGCGGCCGAGGGCACCGAGACCTTCGAGCTGAACCGCAACCTGGTGCTCAGCGACGGTGCCCGGGCCGACTCGGTACCCAACCTGGAGATCGAGACCGGGGAGATCGCCGGTGCCGGGCACGCCAGCGCCACCGGCCGTTTCGACGACGATCAG
>DASTLT010000296.1:0-8681 GCA_035714625.1 Pseudonocardiaceae bacterium
TCATCAGCGCTACCCACCGGCCGGTCCCCGACCTTGGTGATCACGTCGTTTTCCAGGATGCCGCCCGCGGCGGCGGCGCTGTCCTGCTGCACGTTCTGCACCCGGGCACCGTCGGAGGTGCCGTCGGTCACCGAGGCCACGTTGACCCCCAGCTCGGGGTGCTGGTAGTGCCCGGTGCGGATGAGCGCTTCGGCGATCGTCCTGGCCTCATCGATGGGAATCGCGAAACCAAGCCCGATCGATCCGCCCCGGTCACCGCCGCCCAGCGTGCGGATAGCGGTGTTGATGCCCACCACCGCGCCCGAACTGTCCACCAGCGCCCCGCCCGAGTTGCCGGGGTTGATCGCCGCGTCGGTCTGGATCGCGTCAATCACCGCGGCGCTGTCGCCGGCTTCCCCTTCCAGCCGCACCGGGCGGTCCACCGCGCTGACGATGCCGGTGGTCACCGTTCCGGCCAAGCCGAGTGGCGAGCCGATGGCGATTACCGTGTCCCCCGGCTGCAACGCCGAGGACCGGCCAAGCTGCGCCACCGTCGGGTTGGCGACGTTCACCTTGAGCACGGCGAGATCGGTCTTCGGATCACGGCCGACAATCTGGGCCGGCACCCGGGTGCCCTCGCTGAACACCGCCTCGAGCGTGGCGTTCGGGGTGGTCGCGGCGGGGGCCACCACGTGGTTGTTGGTGAGCAGGTAGCCGTCTGGGTTGATGACCACGCCGGAACCGAAGCCCCCATTGTCGCCGACCCGAAACTCCAGTGACACCACGGCGGGTAACACCCGTTCAGCCACCGCCGCCACCGAGCCCGCCGGCCGGTCGATCGCCGGCTCGGCCTGCGCCAGCGTCGCTTTCGGGTCGGTCAGCGGGGTGCCGACCTCGGCGGTGAGCCGGCCGACGAACCCGCCGACACCCCCGATCAGCAACACCACCGCACCCAGCGCGGCGAGGGCACGGGGGCTCAGCCGACGACCGAACAGCACTTCCCGCAGGCTCAGCCGGGCTCCCGGCCGGGGCTGGGACGCCCCGGCCTCGCTGTCGGCCTCGCGCACGGCAGGGGCGCCCAGCACCGCAGTCGACCCCGGGTCGCGCCACGGGTCAGTGCTGGCACCCCGGGGCCAGAAGGCGTCGTCCCGGTCTGCCGGGCGGGGCCCGGACCGACCGATCGGGCGTTGCAATGGCTGGGCCACTCCTGGCGGTCTGCCGAATGCCGCCGCCAGCGCATCCGGCACCGGGGGTGCGGCGGTGAGCGCGGTAGCGTGGCGTCGGGTTTCCGGGCCGGATTCGCCGCCGGGGTCATCACGGTGACCGGCAAAGGGTCCGTCGACTCCGGAGGGACGGCCGAATACCTGCTCCGCGGCCGGGTCTGGCGCAGGCCGCTGCAGGGGTCTGGGGTCCAGTCGTGGCGGCCCCGGCCGCGCCTCCTGGTCGAAGGGCCGATCGGGGTCGTCATCGCGCGGCGGGGCCATGGTCTCCCGGAAATCGCCGGTGCATTATCGACCTGTCAGCCTGCCGGTACCCCGGTGAAGTGCGCGTAGCGCGGCGATCACCGGGGGAGGCGCAGGCCGTGCCAACCGGGCTGGGTGGTCATGCGCTGCAGGGTAGCTTCGTCAGGGACGGTGGCACCGGACTGGGCCACCGGAGCCACCACGGGTACGACCGAAGGCGCTGACGACTCAGGCCCTGGGAGCGCAGCCCCCGGGGCGGCCAGCGTGGGTGACCCGGGCATCCGCGACCGGTCCGGCTGCGGTACTGCCGAGCTGGCGACCAAGTTCTCCGCCATTGCCATGATCAGCGCGCCGAGCATCAGTCCGGACACCACGGCTCCCGCCCCGGTCCGTCCGATTCGGCGCCCCAGTGTCGCAGGCCCGGTTCCCCAGCGTGGGCCGATACCCAGTGGGGCAGTGGTGCCCAGTGGGGCAGTGGTGCCCAGCGGGGCAGTGGTGCCCAGCGGGGCGGTGGTGCCCAGCGGCGGGGTCCCACCCGGCGCCGGATCGGCGACGGCGACCACGGTGCCATCCTCGGTCACCGCCAGCCCGTCCGGAGTGGCCGGCAGGCGGACGGTCCGCGGGATGTCACGCAGCGCGGCGAGCAGGCCGGCAGGAACCGGCGGGCAGCGCGCAGACCGGACGACGCTGCGGGCCTGATGCTGCGCAGCCACCTCGGCGGCGCAGCTCTGACATGCCGTGAGGTGGGCGACGGCACGAGCGCGCGCGGCGGGGCACAGCTCACCGTCGACGAAAGCCACCACGGCGTCCACGGCGAGGTGCTGGCCTGCATTGAGGCTGGCCACCAGGTTGGAGAAGGTGCGACCGCGCAGCTCGGTCATCCAGCCTCCTGCTCCTCCTCGGTGAGGGCGCGGCGCCGTGCCAGAGCCGCCTTGAGCGCCTGCCTGCCGCGGTGGATCCGGCTGCGCACCGTCCCGAGCTTCACCCCGAGCGTGGCGCCGATCTCCTCGTAAGACAGACCCTCTACATCACACAATACGACGGCCGCGCGGAATTCGGGCGCGAGGTCGTCCAGCGCCTGCTGGAGATCGGGATCGAGGTGCGTCTCGGCGTAGACCTGTTCGGGGCTCGGGCCGCCCCCGACCAGACGGTCGGTGTCTTCGGGAAGTCCCTCCATGCGCAGTCGGGAACGCCGCCGAACCATGTCCAGGAACAGGTTGGTGGTGATCCGGTGCAGCCAGCCCTCGAACGTGCCCGGCTTATAGGAGGCGAGGCTGCGGAAGACCCGGATGAACGTCTCCTGGGTGAGATCCTCGGCGTCGTGCTGATTGCCGGACAGGCGGTAGGCCAGCCGGTAAACCCGGTCGGCGTGCTCCTTCACCACCTGCTCCCAGGAGGGCGGTATCCAGCCCTCGGCTACCCGGCCATCCCCGTCGTCAGCCGGGACGGCGAGGGGGGCCGCCTGCTCGCGAGCAGCGGGATCGAGGAAGCGGGTCTCGGTAGCCATCGGGTGTTTCTCGGACCTCCGGTCAGGGGTGCAGGGGGTGCCGCTACTCAGGGTCATCCGCCCTGGACTTGCAGGGGAGAACGGGGGTGCAGCAGTGGGTGTTCCTGCCGAGTGAAACTCTGAGAACGATAATGACTCGTCTGCGTGTGCCAGGCATGTGTGCAGGCTGAGAGGAGCCTGAGACCTGGAGATCCGGCAAGCCCGTGGTGGACTTGCCGTTCAGCACGGCCGGAGCCGCCGCAGTAAGGGGAACTGACGGGCCCCCTCCGGCGCGGCGCCTCCTGGCTGCCCTAGGCAACGGCGCTACGCTGCGCAGCGTGACGTCGACCGGCGCAGAGGGCAGGCCGCCCGCCCGCGGCGACAGTGCCGTGCGCCAGTACGTGGAGAGCTTCCTCGCCGAGGACGAGGTGCTCGCCAGGGCGCGTGAGCGCGGCCACGAGCTGGGCTGCACGCCGATCGGACTTGGTGGGGGTGCCGCGTTGCGGTTCCTGGCCCGCGCGCTCGCCGCCCGGGCCGTGGTCGAGGTCGGCACCGGTGCCGGTAGCAGCGGGTTGTGGCTGCTGCGTGGGATGGCGCCGGACGGCGTGCTCACCTCCATTGACGTCGAGCCCGAGCATCAGCGCGCGGCCCGGCAGGCGTTCACCGAGGCCGGGTTCCCGGCCTCGCGCTACCGGCTGATCATGGGGCAGGCGCTGGAGGTGCTGCCCCGGTTGACCGACGGTGGCTACGACTTGGTGTTCGTCGACGCCACCAAGCCGGAGTACCCGCGTTACCTGGAGGCCGGGGTGCGGCTGCTGCGCCCGGGCGGGGTGATCGCTTTCGACAATGTCCTGTGGAGCGGGCGGGTCACCGATCCTTCGTGCCGGGATCCGTCAACCGTGGCGCTGCGGGAGGTGACCACGTTGGTGCACGCCGACGAGTCCTTGGCGCCCCTGCTGTTGCCGGTGGGCGACGGCCTGCTGCTCGCGGTGCGCACCTGAGGTCAACTTTTCGTACTCATCGCTTGCTCCCCACCCGGTAAGGCTGGCCGAGAAGGCGCCTGATCGAATCCGTTGGTGTCGTCGCGGAGCCCTATCGGTGGGAGCTGGCTTCATCGCTGTCAGCTCGACGGCCCCACGCCCATGATGGCGAAGGTGGTCCCCTGCGGGTCGGTGAGCACGGCCATCCGGCCGTAGGGCGTGTCGACAGGTCCGCTTCGCAGCGTGGCACCGCGCTGGGTGGCCGCTGCCAAGGCGGCGTCAGCGTCGGCGACCATGAAGTAGGCCAGCCAGTGCGGTGGCGTCCCGGGGGGACTGCCGTCCAATCCGCCGATGCCGCCCAGTGCGGCGCCCTCGCGATGGAAGGTGGCGTAGGTGGGGTCAGCGTCGTCGACTGGTTGGTAGGAGTAGCCGAAGACGGTGGCGTAGAACTGCCGGGCAGCCTCGGGGTCGGGCACACCGGCTTCATTCCAGACCAGGGCGCCGGGCTCGTTGTAGATCTCCACGCCAATGCCTGCGGCAGCCTGCCACACCCCGAAGGCAGCGCCCTGCGGGTCGAGCGCGAGACACATTCGGCCGGCGCCCGGCACGTCGAAGGGCTCGGCAAGCAGCATTCCACCGTTCCCCGTGATCGTCTTGGCGGTACCGTCGACGTCATCGCTGGCGAGGTAGGTGGTCCAGGTCACGGGCTGCTGCTCGCTCTGCAGCGGGCCGATGCCGGCTGCGATACGGCCATCCCGTTGACACATCTGGTAGTGGCCGTACGCCTCGCCGGTATCGGAATAGGTCCAGCCGAAGACGGCAGCGTAGAACTCCTGCGCGGCGGCGATGTCGGGAACGGCGAGGTCGACCCAGCAGGGGGTGCCGGTCGGCCACGGGTCGGTACGGGTGGGCATGAGAACCTCCTCGATCGGTGCCTACTGGGCCCAGCTAAACACCCACCCCTGACAGTTCCGGACCTCGACCGCCGACCTCGCCACCGCCACCCGCTCCCGGCTGACTAACGCCCCCAGCCAGCGCTCGCCGGTTGCTTGGCGGCCAGCACCACGACTGTACAGGTCAGCAGTGAGCTGCGGGTTTGGTGGCGCAGATGATGCTGTAGAACCAGGCGCCGCGTCGCAACGCCTGGTACTGGCGTACCGAGCCGATCACGTTCTTGTGCTGGACGGCGGAGCGAATCCGGAAGAGATGCCCGAGCACCGCGAGCGGGAAGGTGTAGTAGGCCATCCGGTACAGCCGTCGCAGGGAGGGGCGGGTGTGTGCGGTCACGTCGTCGAGCCGGGCCTCGGTGAATCCGGCCGCGGCGAGGTGGGCGAGGTGCTCGTCCGCAGTGTCGATGTCGGGGACCGCCCAGCCGTCGAGCCATTCGTGTAGCAGTCGCTCGCCGATCGGGTCCAGTGGACGCTCGGTTCGGAGGAAGTCGGCGACGATCACCCGGCCACCAGGACGCAACAGCCGCCCGGCCTCCCGGTAAAAGGCTGCCTTGCTGCCTGCGTGGCACAGGCTCTCCACCGCCCACACCACGTCGAAGCTGCCATCCGCAAACGGCGTCGCGGTGAAGTCGGCCTGCTCGAACCGGACGCGGTGGGCCAGCCCGCGCCGGTCGGCGTGCTGGCGTGCCATCGCGACCTGTTTCTCGGCCAGTGTGATGCCCACGACGTCGACGTCGCGCTTCTTGGCCAGCCACAGGCTGCTGCCGCCGACTCCGCAGCCCGCGTCCAGGACGCGCTCGCCGGGCTGGATCGCCGCCCGGTCGGCCAGCACCCGGTTCATGTTCTTCAGTGCCTCGGTATGGCTTCGGGTGCTCTCGTCGGTGTAACCGAAGTGGACGGCCAGGTTGTCCCGGTTAAGCCAGAGCACCCGGTAGTCGATCCAGGTCTGGTCGTAGTAGTCGACGATGGCCTTGGTGAGCGAGTCTGGCGGGTTGGACGCCTTGTTGCGCGCTGTCATCAGCTTCTCCCCGGGGGCGGGTCGGCTCGCGAATTGGACCACACGGCTCGTGCGTGGATAACGGTGCGCTGGCCCGAAACTCACTCATGACCTACTCGGCCCGGGCGCCTTTGCCGAGCACGACCACTCCGCCACCGCTGACGGTGTAGCGCTCCCGGTCCAGGTCGGGGTCCACCCCGACCTGGGCGCCGTCGGGGATCACGACGTTTTTGTCCAGGATCGCGTGGCGCACCACGGCGCCCTTTCCGACCCGGACCCCCGGCAGCAGCACGCTGCCCGCGACGTAGGCGCCCGCCTCGATCACCACGTCGCCGGAGAGCACCGAGTGGGTCACCTGCGCGGCGGAGACGATCGAGCCCGCGCCCACGATCGACTCCTGGGCGGTACCACCTTGGACGAACTTGGCGGGCGGCAGCGGCGGCGTCGCGGTGCGGATCGGCCAGGCCTGGTTGTAGAGGTTGAACACCGGATGCACGGACACCAGGTCGACGTGCGCGTCGTAGTAGGCATCCAGTGTTCCGACGTCGCGCCAGTAGCCACGGTCCCGGTCGGTGGCGCCGGGCACCACGTTGTCGGCGAAGTCGTAGACCGCGACGTCACCGGAGTCGACCAGCATCGGGATGACGTCGCCGCCCATGTCGTGGTCGGAGTCGTGATTGGCGCTGTCGGCGCGCAGCGCGGAAAGCAACACGTCGGTGGTGAACACGTAGTTGCCCATCGAGGCGAAGGTCACGTCAGGGTCGTCCGGTGTTCCGGGTGGGGCGGCCGGCTTCTCCAGGAACGCGGTGATCCGCCCACTGGCGTCGGCCTCGATGCACCCGAAGGCGGTGGCCTGGTTGCGGGGCACCCGGATTCCGGCGACGGTGGCGCCGGCACCGGTCGCGATGTGCTGCTCGACCATCTGGGAGGGGTCCATCCGGTACACGTGGTCGGCACCGAAGACCACGATGTACTCCGGGCGCTCGTCGTAGACCAGGTTGAGTGACTGGTAGATCGCATCGGCACTGCCGGTGTACCAGCGTGGGCCGAGCCGCTGCTGCGCGGGCACCGGGGTGATGTACTGTCCCAGCATCGATGCCAGCCGCCAGGTGGTGGTGATGTGCCGGTCCAGCGAATGGGATTTGTACTGGGTGAGCACGCAGACCTTGACGTACCCGGCATTGACCAGGTTTGACAATACGAAGTCGATCAACCGGTAGTTGCCGCCGAACGGCACTGCGGGTTTGGCGCGATCTGCCGTGAGCGGCCATAGCCGCTTACCCTCACCGCCGGCGAGGACCATGCCCAGCACATGCGGTTGACCCTTCACAACAGGTCACCCTAGTCGGGGGTCTGCCGCTGGGCCACGCGTGGCTCGTTGCCGGTCATCCAGGGTTCACCCACTGGCCTGCCGTGGGCACCCGCCTGATGACTGGCCGCCAGCCGGCGGCTAGCGTGACGCGGCGTGCACAGCGTTCCTGCCGGCGGTGTCCCTGCCGGTGGTGCGCAGGGGGCAGCCGGGATTCGGGTGGCCATGCTCACCCGGGAGTATCCACCGGAGGTGTATGGCGGCGCGGGGGTGCACGTCGGCCACCTGGTGCCGGAGTTACGGGCGTGGTGTGGGGTCGAGGTGCACTGCTTCGGAGCGCCCCGCCCGCAGGTCCACGCGCACACCGTGGCGCCGGGGCTGGCTGCGGCAAATCCCGCCCTGCAGACCCTGTCGGTGGACCTGTCGATGGTTGCTGCCCTCGATGCGGTCGACCTGGTGCACTCGCATACCTGGTATGCCAACATGGCCGGTCACCTGGCCCGGATCCTGCATGGTGTGCCGCATGTGGTCACGGCGCACTCACTGGAGCCCCGCCGGCCGTGGAAGGCGGAGCAGCTCGGGGGCGGTTACCGGGTGTCCTCCTGGGTAGAACGCACCGCCTACGAGCACGCCGACGCCGTCATCGCGGTCAGCGACGGCATGCGTGCCGACGTGCTGGCCTGCTACCCGGCGGTGCACCCGGAGCGGGTGCATGTGGTGCGCAGCGGCATTGACGCCGGCACCTACCGTCCGGTTCGGCAGACCGACGCGGTGCGCGGGCTGGGGGCCGACCCGACGCGGCCCCTCGTGGCCTTCGTGGGGCGAATCACCCGGCAGAAGGGGGTCGAGCACCTGCTCGGGGCGGCGCACCACCTCGATCCGGGCGCCCAGTTGCTGCTGTGTGCCGGCGCGCCGGACACCCCGCAGATCGAGGCTGAGATCCGGGCGGCGGTCGCCGCGCTGTCCGCGGCCCGGCGCGGGGTCATCTGGGTGCCGGACATGCTCCCGGTCGAGGTCGTCCGGCAGGTGCTCTCGGCGGCCACGGTGTTCGTCTGCCCCTCGGTGTACGAGCCGCTGGGGATCGTCAATCTTGAGGCGATGGCCTGCGCCACGGCCGTGGTTGCCTCTGCCGTCGGCGGCATCCCCGAGGTCGTCGAGAACGGGGTGACGGGCCTGCTGGTGCCCTATGACGAGCACGACCCGGAGAGTTTCCAGCGGGGCTTGGCGGACCGTATCAACGACCTGCTGGCCGCTCCGGACCGAGCCGCGGCGATGGGCCATGCCGGGCGCAAGCTCGTGGTCGCCGAGTTCTCCTGGTCGGCGGTCGCCGAGCGCACGGTGGAACTCTACAAGCACCTGCTCACTTGACCGCTTACCGCCCCTCAGCCCCGCCCCAGCTCTTAGGCTGCGCTCGCAGGGGTCTCCCGCTCGGGTGTCCGGATCGGCTGCCGGGAACGGCGGCGGAGGGCAGGAAAGGGCTTAAGAAGACGCATTAAGCCTAGCTGGCTAACGATTTT
>DASTLT010000297.1:0-7040 GCA_035714625.1 Pseudonocardiaceae bacterium
CCCATCGGCCACCCCGACGCGGGGTCTGATCAGGCAACAACGGCTTCAGTCGAGCCCATTCCTCATCGGTCAGATCATGGCGATCAAGCACCCAGAAGATCTATCGTATCCGCCCACCGAGATCCACGGGACACGCTCTAATCCCGGCGGATCAGTCCGTGGCACTGGGGACTGCGGCGGGCGATCTCTGCGCGAGGTGGATCAGGTGGCGGGCTCGCTGGGCTCGGGGGGAGTCGGGGAGCACGGTGCTGACCTGGCGCAGGGCGCGCAGGGCGAGGGTGGCGGCCAGGTCGGTGGTGGGTAATCCGGGTGCACCGTAGAGCCGACGTGCCCACGGTGGGAGCACCGCAAAGGACAGGGCGACGAAGGCTGGCATCGCAAGCTTGAGCGGCCGAAGCAGCGGGGGCAGCGGCACCGGCGGGTTTAGTGACCTGAGCAGAGCCTGCCGGGCTTGCGGGCAGGCGTAGAGCTTCGGTCGCATCCGGGTGAAGTAGTTGGCCAACTCGGCGCTCGACGCGGGTGCCTGCTCGGCAGGCAGGCCGACGACCTGGGCGGCGCGCCGGCTCTCGGCCAGGTAGGCGTCTGCCTCGCCAGTGCTGGTGAGGATACCGGCGCGACGGGCGACGTTGACATAAGAGTCGATCTCGCCGCAGTGCACCCACAGCAGGTATTCCGGGTCATCGATGCGGAACTGCGCCCCGGTGTCGGGATCGTGTCCGCGCAGGCGGGCGTGGAGGCGGCGAACTCGCCGTCCGGCCTGAGCCACCTCCTCCGTGGTGCCGAAGGTGCGGATGGCCACGAACTCCGCGGTGCGCTGGAACCGCTGCCAGGCCCGGTCACGGTCAAACAGCGCGGAGTTCTGCGCGGTGCCGCGCATCACCTGCGGATGCAGCGCCTGCAGGTACAGCGCGCGGAACCCGGCCACCCACAGCACCGGCTCGAGATGGACCCGCCAGGTCAACGAGCTCGGACCGAACAAGCCGAAGTCCTCGTCAGTGGGCGCGGGCGCGAGGGCGCTCACAGTGTGCTGTGCTGATGCGGTCGGGACACTGCTGCCGCCAGACCGGAACAGGCCGGTCCAGGACGACGGTGTCCTGCAGGGCAGGCCGACAGGCATGGCACGGTGATGCCCGACCGGGCAAGCGTCCAAACGCCGCACACTCACGTCCGTGGGTGCAGTCGTGACTTCGGCCCGAGAAGAGCAGCAGCCGGTGGAGTCTCGGCGTGGCCGGGTTGGTCTTGGTCGCCGGTCCGGCCGGGGTGCCTCGCCTGAGCCTGCTGCGCCGCACGATCGTCGTTGCGCGGGTGCCGGCCCAGCCCCCGTGCATGGGCCCCGCTGCGCATCGGCCCCGCTGCCAAATGGTGATCGAGGAGCAGGAGCGGTGCTACTTCAAAGCGGAGGGGACCGGTGACGCGGCAGCACACCCCGCGCCCCACTCCCGCACTCAGCGCTTTGCCGATGATAGTTGA
The DNA here is from genome assembly GCA_035714625.1 of Pseudonocardiaceae bacterium. GTDB lineage: Bacteria > Actinomycetota > Actinomycetes > Mycobacteriales > Pseudonocardiaceae. The sequence goes on from DASTLT010000297.1 coordinate 1,471, forward strand.
TAAAGCCCTAATCGGCAAGTAGGGAATCCTCCCTATGTCACTGTATTTACAGATGTAATTGCAGGTGTTCATGACGTGTAGTAACCCATCTGGGTACACCCGGGGTGTCTCGTATTGACCTGCGTGCATCAATAAGTACAGTTCGGCATTGCTTCCACGTCGTCGGGAGGAGTTCACCGTGAGCTGTGACCGGTGGCCTATGTGACTACTTCGTCTCCGCGCATCGCAGTGCTGAGTTATCCCCAACCCGACACGACCGTCTGCACCGTGACCGGCAAGATAGACACGGACACAACACCAGCCCTATGGACTGTGCTCGCCCAGGCAGTGCGCGATGATAACCCGCATCTCGTCATCGACCTGTCCGCTGTTACCTTCCTGGACTCACACGGTCTGCACGCTCTTTTCGTTGCCCGGAACCACCACGACCTGCGCGGTGGCGGCCTCCTGACAGCCGTGATCGACAAACGCACCGCAGTCATCTCCGCACTCTATATCGTGGCCCTGGAAGTGACCTTTGACCTGCACACCACCCTGACCGACGCCCTGCACGCCTGCGCCACCCGATGACCCAGACCCCGGGAACCGAGAGGGCGGCGATCTCAGAACCTGGCGTAGCTGGCCCGAACGCGGTACGCGCCGCCAAGATCGCCCGTTGGACGGCGGTGTTGTCGGCACCGCAGTCCGTTCTTGTCGCTGTCGGGGTAATTGATGGTGATCTCATACCCGGGCTCGATGTCGGGGATGGCCCCTTGGCTGGGCAACAGCCGTGCAGCCACGAATGACGACAAGCTTACGGTTATCTCCCTGGCCATGTCGCGGATTTACAGTCGGTCGCAGAACTGGTCGCAGACCTGACGGAACCGGGCCCCGTCATGGTGTCCTCGAGCAGGTCGAAGTGCAGCCGCCCGTGGGGGGGTCGACGTTGGGCCGGTGGGTCCGGTAGTCCTCCCGCCGTCGGGCCTGTTGCACACGTGCTACCCTTCGCAGGTGAATGAGATAGGCCTGCGGGAGATGCGGCAGAACGCCAGTGAGCTGGTGCGCCGCGCCCAAGCCGGGGAGCAGGTGACCATCACGGTCGCCGGGCGACCGGCGGCGGTACTAGGGCCGGTCAGGCCGCGAGCCTGGCGGCACTGGCAGGACCTCGCGTCGCTGTTCGCCAGCCCCACCGATCCGCGCTGGGCAGCGGATCGTGATCTCCTCGACGATCCGGTGAGCGACCCCTGGGCTGGTCAATGACCCGCGGCATTCTTGACACCAGTGTCCTGATCGCCACTGACGTCGCCCCGATCCCTGGAGAACTCGCTATCAGCATCATCAGCGTGGCTGAACTCCAGTTCGGCGTCCTGGTCGCCAACGACCAGGTGCGGGCAGCCCGCCTGAGCCGCCTCAGCGCGATCCAGCGCCGGTTCGACCCGCTCCCGGTCGACGACGCCGTCGCCGACAGCTATGCACAACTGGCCGCCCGCGTGACCCAGCTCGGACGGCAGCCGCGAGTCCGGGTCAGGGACCTGCTGATCGCCGCCACGGCCCACGCCCACCACGCAACTGTCTACACCCGCAATCCAGATGACCTCTCCGGACTGAACGACCTAATCACCATCGCATCAGCCTGATCCGGCCACTGGTCGTCGTCCGCTCACGGCGGCCGAAGGTCCTTGCCGTCAACGCCGCTCGGCGGGCCAACCCACCCCTGATTGTCCACATCTGAGCACCAGAGCTGCCAGTTGCGGTTCCGATGCTCGGGAAGCGACGGGGAGGGGTGCGGGATCGCTACAGTCCGCAGGAGCCGCGGTCGAGGTGGAAGTATCGGGCGTTGGCCCAGCCGCAGAGCCGGATGCCGGTGATGATGCCGGCGATCGTGACGAGGGCGGGGAGGTATCCGCTGGCGACTTGGGTAATCGGGATCGCTGGGCATCCACCTGAGATCGCCCAGCCGGTGCCGAACAGCACTGCGCCGGGTATCACGCCAGCGTGGATGCGCCCTGGTATGCGCCGGACCCCAACCAGGGCGAAGACCACCACGATGATCACTACTGCGCCGGCGAAGGCGAGGAGCATGCGCAGATCCTGGAATGTGAACATGCGGTTCAGCTCGGCGTAGTCGCCGAACCCGATGTTGGCGACAGTGTAGCCGAGGGCCAGCCCGGCGATGATGTTGGCGACGAGAACCGCGCCCCGGGTATGCATCAGATCACCTTCCACAGCAGGAATGACATGAGGACGGCGGCGCCGAAGAAGACGGCGGTCGCGAGGATGCTGACCGGCCGCAGCCGGCCGCAGCCGCTGAGTCCGTGACCGGAGCTGCACCCTCCGGCGAGGCGGGTGCCAAAGCCGACGAGTACACCTCCAACGAACAACACGCCGATCATGACGGCCGGATTGTCCGTGACGAGCTCGCGGAAACCGTCGCCCATGTCGAAGCGAAGCTCGAATCGGCCGGCGGTGACTGCCGCAACCCATCCGCCGAGGAAAATCGACAGGAGCAGGGCGGCCTGGGTGACCAGAGGTGCCGGGCGCAGGGTCGGGACCGGGGCACTCTCACCCGCCGTTGGCCCGCCGTTCTGGCCGTGTGCCTGCGCGTCACCGGGCGCGGCGTCCGGTGTGGGTGCTGCAGGGCGGGTTCCGAACTGCTCGGCGGTGGCCGCGGCGAGAGCGTTGGCGAGGGCACGCTCGTCGATGAACTGGGCGTCCAGCCGTTCGCGGCGGCGTTCGGCGCGCCAGTGCAGGACGCGATCCCACGCTGAGGAAACCCCGAGGGACCTGCCCGTGGTGAGGGTGTAGTTGATGGTGGCGAGGGCGAGCCCGATAGCGCCCGCCCACCAGGGCCAGTAGTTGCTCATGCGGGGCCTGTCATCCACTCGGAGAGTCGGGTCCACCAGCGGCGTATCGATCCGGGCGCTCGCCGCGAGGGTCGCTTCGATCGGGCCGCTGGTCTCTCTGGGGGCTGCGGAACCGCTGGGGGTGGTGACGGCTCGAACGGCCGGGCCGCTGCCGGTGTTGGCCCCGGTTCCGGCGGCGGAACCGGGGAGGCTGGTGACGGCTCGAGCGGCCGGCCCGGCGCCGGTTCGAACCGAGCCCTGGGCACCGCGGTCCTCGGTGATCCGGAATTGAGCCGTGACGGCAGTGCCTGCCTGGGTGCAGGCCTCGGCTCGGCCGCACCAGACCGGTCTGCGTCGGGAGCGAACCTGAGTAACTGCGCGTCTTTCCCGTTCGGGAGCAGCGTGATCGGCACGAGCCGGCCCGTGAGGGACAACTTGTATCGGGCGCAGTCGCGCCAACGATCCTCGTGGTCACAGTAGTAGTCGCGCCAGCCGCGCAAGCTTGCCCTGAGCAGTGGGAACAGGGGACATCCCTCGGTGTGCGAGCAGCCCACGCCACTCCGATCTGACCGGTGCACACCACCTGGCCGGGACAGGCGGTATAGCACGATCGTGGTGTCTTGTTCGGTGCAGAACCCGGCCATCGAGTTCAGATCATCGCGGAGTGTAGCCGAAGCACCCGTACTGTGGACACCCGGAGGGGTGTTATGCCTGTGATGCCACCTGCTCGCGGCGAACCTCCGGGCGGGGCACCTCGCCGGCGAGCTGCTGAATCGCGTCGTCACTCGGCCAGCCAGCGGCGCGCAGGGGTGCCGGTCTGGCGCCGACCGTCGCACAGCTCCCGACACGCGAGCAAGCCGGTGGTGCACTCACCTTCTTAAATCAACCCACATTCGAGTTCTACCGAATCAACTGGACCGGATTATGAATAACGCTCCTGGTGGAGGATCTGTCGAGGAGGGACGATGGCTCGCCGACACCCTTCAGCTCACTAGGGACGGCAACGAACACGTTCAACCTGGAAAGATCATCCTACCGATCGTGGCTGCACCCAGCCATCACGCCCCTCACCTGCGATCAGCAGATCGGGGATCTTCACGCCTCGGTGATGACCTCGCTGAACGAGCTGCTCTTGTACCTGTCCGGCGCGCAATAGTGCCGTTTCGGTGAGGGCAACCCTCGGGAGCGCGGCGAACATGGCGGCCAGGCGCCGGTAGTGATCGGTGTGCCGCGCCGAACGTAGGACTTCGAGCCGCTCGATGTCGCTGTAGCCGACCTCACCGTGCCGCAGCAGGGCCGTCACCTCGGCAGCCAGGGCGGGTGCGCGGTCCAGCCGGTTCCACACGCTGGTGTCAAGCAAGCAGGTCAGTGCCACGCCGAGTCCCGGGTAGGATGATCGAGCTCACCGCTGGTCAGCAAGGCCAGACCGTCCTCGATGGCCGCAGCGCGATGCTGCTCATCCTCATGGTGTCGGATGTACTCCTGGAGTGCCTCGATGACGACTTCCTGCTGTGTCCGGCCGCGACTGACGTGAACAGCACGCTGGAGGAGGTCCTGGGGCAACTCGAATGCTCCGGTGGCGGTCATCTGATGGTCCTCCTGCTGAGCGGGTGCTGTGCTCAGCGTGCCATGAGATCTTGGATCTTGCTTGGTCCACGCCGAGGAAGAGCACCTACGTCTCGATCACAGCGGGAGAAGTCCGCCTTGGCCCGGAGGAGTACGTCACTGGCACCACATCTAGCTACACAGGACCATAGTGATCACAGCTTTGACCTGCGTGCCCCCGACAGGATTCGAACCTGTGACACCCGCTTTAGGAGGGTTCGTAACCGCCATTCATAAGGCTTCTACCAGCTAATACAGTTTCGCGGGGACACGCATGAGTGGCCACTGTGACTGCTGTGTACCCGAGTTCGCACCACGGCCGGCACCACGCGCGAGGCCCCTCCCGTACCCCGCAGACGGATGCGCGCCTGTGCTCGTCCGCGAGCAGTTGGCTCCCCCCACGCCCATCGCGGCCGGGTGGTCATCCCCGCTCTCAACGCGTGCTCGGGACAGAAACACATCGCGGATCGACGCCGACTCCTACGAGTGAGAGTGTGGATAGCGTCTCGGCCAGGAGGGGATGAAGCGGAGAGATGGCGATGGCTGAGTCAAACAGCGGGGCGGTGCCATTCGCAGGGCATCCCGGTCCCGTGCTCGCGGTGGCCTACAGCCCGGATGGCGCCACGTTGACCACCACCGGCGCCGACGGCACGGCCCGGGTGTGGGATGCGCGCAGCGGCGAGCCCGTGCGCACCCTGACCGGCCACACCGACTGGGTGCTCGCGGTGGCCTACAGCCCGGATGGCACCACCCTGACCACCACCGGCGACGACGGCACGATCCGGGTGTGGAACGCTCGGACGGGTCGACAGTTCGCGGGAACCGGTTTCGGGGTTGTGACCAGGCCGATGCGGCCACTCGCTGGGGTACGTAGTGATCAGCCGAGCGAGGAAGACCTGCTCGGCTTCGGTGACGACGTGGAGACTCTGGCGGCGTTGGTCACCGCGACGGCGACTGAGCCTCCACTGGCTATTGCTCTGCTGGGGGATTGGGGCTCGGGCACAATGCCGCTAAGTTAAGCGATCTGGCGCAGGTTCACCGTCGGTGGTCCGTCGTGTTTGGTTCCGGTATCGGTGGCTCGTTTGACAGGGTAGGAGTTGTGGCGGGCTCGTTTGACGACGCGGGGATAGGTGCGGTGTCGGC
>DASTLT010000298.1:0-7411 GCA_035714625.1 Pseudonocardiaceae bacterium
CCAGCCGGGTCCCCGGCAACCCCCACAACCAGCGCAGGTGCCGGGTGTGCACCGCGCGCTCGGCCGCCCCGGCCCGGGCCGCCCACCGGCTCACCAGGCACCGCCCAGGTCGGCGTGCTGGCGGATCCAGGTGTGCATGGCGATCCCGGCGGCGACCCCGGCGTTGATCGACCGGGTGGACCCGAACTGGGCGATCGAGACGGTCAGCGCGGCCCCGGCCCGGGCCGCGGCCGTCAGGCCCGGCCCCTCCTGACCGAACAGCAGCAGGCAGCGCCGCGGCAGGTGCGCGGTCTCCAGCCGCAGCGCCCCGGAGGTGTTGTCCACGGCCACCACGGTGAGATTCTCGGCGGCGGCGTGCGCGAGCAGCCCGGCCACATCGTCGTGGTGCCGCAGGTGCTGGTAGCGGTCGGTGACCATGGCGCCGCGGCGGTTCCACCGGCGACGCCCGACGATGTGCACCTCGGCCACGGCGAAGGCGTTCGCGGTGCGCACCACGGTGCCGATGTTGTGGTCGTGCCCGAAGTTCTCGATCGCCACGTGCAGCGGGTGCCGGCGGGTGTCCAGATCGGCGACCACCGCGTCGCGGTGCCAGTACCGGTAGGCGTCGACCACGTTGCGCCGGTCCCCGCCGCGCAGCAGCGCGGGGTCGTAGCGGGGGTCGTCCGGCCAGGGTCCCTCCCAGGGACCGACGCCTACCGCGTGGCCCCACTCGGTAGGGCCTGGTGAGTGGCGAGACAGGCCACAGCTCGCCTCGCCACTCACCGGAGCTCGCTCATGCTCAGCACAGCGCGGTAGGGCAGGCCGGCGGCCTTGATGGCCTCGCGGGCGCCGGTGTCGCGGTCCACCACGGTGGCCACCCCCACCACCTCGGCGCCCGCCTCGCGCAACGCCGCCACGGCGGTGAGCACCGAGGCGCCGGTGGTCGAGGTGTCCTCGACGGCGAGCACCGCCCGCCCGGCCACGTCCGGGCCCTCGATGCGCCGCGCCATCCCGTACGTCTTGACCGCCTTGCGCACCACGAAGGCGTCGACGGGGCGGCCCGGGGCGTGCAGCACCGCGGTGGCCACCGGGTCCGCGCCCAGGGTCAGGCCGCCGACGGCCTGGTAGGACCAGTCGGCGGTCAGCTCGCGCACCAGCCGCCCGATCAGCGGCGCGGCCTCGTGGTGCAGCGTCACCCGGCGCAGATCCACGTAGTAGTCGGCCTGCGCGCCGGAGGACAGCGTGACCCGGCCGGGCACCAGGGCCAGCTCGCGCACCAGCTCGGCGAGCCGGACCCGGGCAGCAGCACTCATCAGGTCCGGCCCCGCGCGGTGCGTCCGGCAATCCGGCGGACCAGACCGCGGGGCAGCACGTCCACCACCCCGACCAGCATCCGGTACTGCCAGCCGGGCACCGACACGATCCGCCCCCGCCGCAGGTCGGCCAGGCAGTCCCGGACCACGGTGTCGGCGTCCAGCCAGAACGCCGAGGGAGTCCGGGTCATGGTGATCCCGGCCCGGGCGTGGAACTCGGTCCGGACGAAACCCGGGCACAGCGCCAGCACCCGCACTCCGCTGCCGTGCAGCGAGGTGGCCAGGCCCTCGGAGAGCATCGTGACGTATGCCTTGGACGCGCTGTAGGTGGAGCCGCGGCCGGGGGTGAAGCTGGCCACGCTGGACACGTTGATCACCGCTCCCCGCCCTCGTGCCACCATGCCCGGCACGGCGGCATGGGTCAGCCGCAGCACGGCGGTCACGTTGACGTCCAACTGGGCCTGCAGGTCCGCGATCTCGGCGTCGATGAACTCGCGGGCCACCGCGAAGCCGGCATTGTTCACCAGCAGGTCCACCGGCTCGCCGGCGCGGAGCCGGTGCTCGACTCGGGCCCGCTCGCCCGCCTCGGCCAGGTCGGCGGGCAGTACCTCAGTGCTGATCCCGTGCTGGGCGGCCAGTCCGGCAGCCAGCTCCTGCAGGCGGTCCTTGTTCCGAGCAACGAGTACCAGGTCGTAGCCCTCGGCGGCGAGCCGGCGCGCGAAAGCGCCGCCCAGCCCCGCAGTAGGCCCAGTGATCAGCGCCGTAGGCATACCCTCGACCCTAGCCGGTGCCAACCTGGGTCCTGGATTCGATCACCTCACGAGGACCCGAGTGAAAGGACATCTCTCCCCCGCGTTGCCCTACGGTCCCGCCGTGCCCGCAGAGCCCGGCGGGGGTCCGGTGATCAGCGTGGTGGGCATGGGGCTGAGACCAATCGTGTGCTCCGGCGGCTGTCGGGGCCGTAGGTGAGGCGGCGCAGCAGCACCTCGGCCGGGCCTCGGTAACCCCGTCGGGCCATGAGCTCGGCCAGCAGCACGGTCACCACCCAGGTTCCGGTGGCCAGGAGCGCGATCTCGACGATCCCGACCCGGTTGCCGAACCCGCCGCCGTATGCGGCCAGCACCGCAACGAACACCACGGACTGCAGCAGGTAACAGGTCAGCGACCGCTGCCCGCAGGCGCTCAGGGCACGCAGCACCGGGCCGGGACCGTGGCGGCGCTGGACGCGGACCGCGACCAGCCCGGCGATCGCGGCGTAGCCCACTCCACCGCCGTAGCCGGTCAGCGTGTGCACCACGCTGACCAGCTCGGCCGCCGCCGCGGACGGCGGCGCTGCCCACGAGGCCCGCAGCAGCGCCCACGGCAACCCGCCGACGATGGCCAGCCCGACACCGAGCACCGCGACGCGCAGCAGGGACCGCCGGTGCCGCCCCGGCTCGTTGAGCAGCCGCTGCCGCGCCGCCCACGCCCCCAGCAGCACGGCGGGGACCAGCAGGAAGACCGCGCCGATGAGGCTGCCGTGCACCCACTCCAGCACCCGCAATCCGGCTGCGCGCAGCACGTCCCCGGTAAATTTCGAGTCCGCGCTGGAGTGCGCCACCCGGCTTCCCATGGTGTGGAACACCACGATCGGCACCGTCCCCAGCGCGGCGACGATCAGCAGTGTCGGGTCACGAGCCTGGATCAGCACTCGTCGGCGCCACGTCCGGGGGACGACGCCGCGCCGTCAAGCTGGTCGGCCAGCTCGTCGAGGGCGCGCAGCAGCAGCTCCAGCCGGGGGGGCGGGACGGTGGCCGGTGCGGCGGCGAGCACCCAGTCCTGCTCCAGCCACACCACCGGGATGTCCGCGCCCACCGCGTTGCAGGTGACGAGCAGCTCTGAGGTGATCAGGGGGTGGATCCGCTCCGGGTCGTTGCCGAACGCGCAGCGCTCCCCGACCGTCCCCAGCGGTTCCAGGCCAGGGGCCGCCGGGTGCGGGTGTTCGGGCAGCCACAGCTCGACCACCAGGTCGGTGGAGCACCGCCGCTGGACCGCGACCACCACGCTGGGCAGCCTCCCGCGCTGTTCATGGTCGAAGACCTGCACCTGACGGCGGCCCAGCGAGGTGAACAGCGTCCCCTCGACCAGGTTCCGGGCTATCCCCGCGCCGCTGCGGGCGAGCGCTCCGTACTGCCAGCGGTTCGCGAGACCGGGACTGTCCACGACGAACCGCCACCCGCGCAGCTCCGCCCACTCCCGCCGCTCCCGCTCCCACGCGGTGCGGCGGCTCCGGTCGACGGCGAGCAGCACCACGCCGACGGCAGCGCTCACCCCACCGATCACGAACCACACCCACGGCGACACCCCGCCGAGCGTAGTCACCGGGCGGCGGGTGCCCACCGCACTCCAGGTGAGGCATACCCGGGGTGCTCAGTGTGCGGGGTGGCGTATTCACCGGGACCGGCCGGCTCTCCCTTAAGTGTGCTGGGGTCCTCGGCGCATCTCCCGCGCGTCGAGGCCCCCCGCCGATCGCAACCATCCAGACCTGCGTCGAAGCGCCCCACACTGCGGCACCGCGGGCTCAGCCCTGAGCTGCAGGCGGACCGGACCTATTTGCGCAGGTCAGGCCCCTCAGAGTGACAGGTGTGACAGTGACAGGTTAGCCGGGGCTGTCACACCTCCTCTTACGGCTCCGTTGTCAACGGGATTGACCCTGCGACCCGCAACGAGGTCGTGAGCGCCGGATCCTCGAGATATCCGGAGAAGGATGCCGATGGGCGGCAATTTTCTGCTTCGTCCCTGTCGCCCGGAGGGGGCGGGTTCTGGCAGTTGACCGCGAGCATGATTTTCTCGCCTGGCTTGAAGCGCAGCGGCTCGAAGAAGTGGTAGTCCAGATCGAGGAAGTTGTCGAGGCCTACCTCGAGCAGGACGGTCTCCTGCTGGTCCTCTCCTTGGCCTGCTACCCGCATGACGTGCATCCCGCTGTCACCGGACGGGTTTTGCAGCACCAGATCTGAGATTGCGAGGGTCCGGCCGGCGACCTGGTCCGTCCGGCCGGCGATCCGGTCTGCGAGGGGGAGCACGACCATGAGCACGGCCCCGAGCACGGCAGCCTGTACTCGCGCTCGACGCCATCGAGCGAACCAGCGGAGGGCCGCCGATAAGCGGCGGGGGAGGCCCTCGAATAGCGCGACCTCTAACTGCTCTGCGACCCACAGCGGGCGCTCGATGCGGGGCACGGCGTACAGCTCCGCGATCAGCTCAGTGCGGCGAGGATCGCTGCGGGGATAGATCAGGACGATCAGGCGCAGGCAAAACCCTGGAGCGAACCCGAACACGACGACGACCAAGAGCAGACTCGGCCAGGACGCGACAGTTTCCAGCAGGTCGGCCCTCACGCGAACCGCCAGCGCAGGTCAGCGAATCGGGCATCGTTGCGGGCTTCCTGAAGGACCGCGCCGAGTGCCAGGCAGCCCTTGTCGGTCAGCTGGTAGTACCGGCGGGGCGGGCGTTTCTCCCGGATCGTGGTCGGATCCTCCCAGCCGTCGGTGAGCCAGCCCTCGTCGAGCATCCGGGTCAGCATGGGGTAGAGCACGCCGGAGCGGACACCGGAGCGCTTGGACAGCTCGTAGCCCCAGTGCCGCTCGGCTGGGTTGTCCAGGAGCGCCATCGCGACTTGCACCAGAGCATGCGTCTTCCGCATAGCTCTGTAGCCTACATAGGTATGTCACGAGTGACTAGTGGCTAGTCCACCCCCTACGCAGCCATCCTGGCGCCGGGCTCACTTTCCGCAAGCTCATCAGCAACCCCTGCGACCTCACCTGCCGACTGCTGATGGGCGCGATCGGCACCCTGACCATCCGCGGCGGCAAGTCACCCAATACGGGTATCCGCTGACGCAGTGCGGGTCTCTTACGTGTGTGGAGGCCCCCGGCGCACCTCCCGCGCGCCGGGGGCCTCCTATCCAGCCGAAGCGGGCAGGGTGCCCCGGGCGGCGGTGCCGTCCCGCCAGCTGCGGACCTATCGTGCAGACGCATGACCACACCGCTACTCACTGGAGTGCGACCTAGACCGCGGACGGTCGCCCAACCTCACAAGCCCGCACCGGCGCTGCGGCATCGTCAATCCCGTCACTGCGGCGGTCTGCACGCTCCGGCCCCACGGCGAGGACCAGCAGCACCAGGGCATCCAGGCCGTCGAGGGCAGCCGCCGAATGACACGTGTTGTCACGTGGCCCGGCGGCACTGAGCGGGCGATGGTCGTTGACGGCTACACCTGGACCCGCATCCCGGGCACCAACGTCGAGGTCCGGGCACTGACCGACAAGCCACTGGCGCTGCGCTACCGACCACGGGCCTGACCTTCAAGGCCGTGACGTTTGGCGAACCTAGGCCGATGTACCGGGCGTGATCAGTCGATGGAAACAGCGAGAACATCAGCCCGCGCGCCCCCAGCCGTAGCCTGTCTCGGCGCCACCCTGCGCAACGCTCGACTGAGGTAACATGGCGGTAGGCGGTCACGTTGGTGTCCACTCTTGAGTAGGCCATGTTGCGAGAGATCCGGACGGTAGATCCGTCTGAGCTACCCGCCGAGGTTGCCGTGACGGAGACGGGATTCTGCGTCCCACGCTTCGGCCACGATGGCAAGACCCGGTGCGGCTGCGACATCAGCTACCCGACCATCGGACGTGGGCAGATTGAGCCGAGCGCGAGGCGCTGTTTGGTCTGCTTTCCCTGGCACGCTCGATCACCTAACCGCAGGCGGGACGCGCTCCACCCCCCGTGGTACGACGCGGACACCCACTACATCACCGAGGGGCCGGGCCGCTTCACCGTGCACCGCCGCGATGGTGGCGGGGTCGCGGGCTCCTACGAGGGGCGGGAAGCCCGGTGAGCGCGCACACCTGCTCTGGACTTGGCGCCGCGCGGCGCTGTGTCCGATGCAGCCGCCAACGCTCGCGCGGGGCGTGCGGCCTCCGGCCGAACGACGCTCGATCGACGCCACCTCCGGCCCGTCCCCGGTGCGCAACCAAGTCAGGAACGCACCGAAGTCCTCCACCGACACCGCGTTCCAGCGCAGGCCGAACGCATCCAGATACTGCCACCACAGCGCCAACGCCCGCGCATAGAACTTCACCGTGTTCGGCGACACTCGCTGAACACGCAGATACTCCAGATACTCCTCAGCCGGTTCGACCAGGCAATGATCCCTGCCCAGCACCGTCCACGTCCACTCACCCGAGGGACAGACCAGCCTCTGCGACCGGTAAGACCCCCCCACCACCGTTGCAGCTGTCACACCCCGCACCGTAGAGGCCACAGATAATCAGTCCGCGACGGACACGCGACCCACCGCAAACATCACTCGTCCTCGCTAACAGACGGACCCGAACTCACCCCAGATAAGTCTGGACCTGGGACTTTTCGTCGACGCAGAGCACCACGGCCCCAGCAGGCGGGTTGAGGTACAAGGCAACGACGTCGGTGACCTTCTCCTCGAACCTCGGGTCTTTGGATCACTTGAAGGTGCCCTGCCGCCACGGCTGCAGATCGTGCTCACGCCACAGGCCGGCGACGAAGTCATGCGACACCTTCACCCCTTCCGTTCAAGTGAAGTACCGGGCCAGTTCCCGGGATGACCAGTGCGACAAACCCAATTCCTGCGGCGGTGAGGTCTTCGACAACGCCAGCAACCGCCCACGGATCCCACCGTCATGAACCCGTGGTTTGCCGTCACGGAAACGGTCAACAAGCCCCGTCGTACCTTCCATCGCATAACGGACCGCCCACGACCGCACGGTCTTAGGTGTCACACCGAGTCAGTCCGAGATCTCTGCGGCCGGCACGCCGTCGTCCCATCACAGCACCATTCTTGCGCGATCCACCACCATCCGATCCGTCCCGGAAGCACGGACCAATCGGCTCAGCTCTTGTCGCTGCAGGTCCGAGAGACCACCACGTTCAATCAGCATAACCAACTATAGCAATCAACGGTTCGTAACTCGACTTTTGCGGTTATGCGGCGGCGAGTGCCCAGGCTTGCTGGACTTCCAGGATTTCCTCGGTTGTGGCTGGTCGGGGGGTGGGGGGCAGAAATCGGGCGGTGATGATCTGGCGGCGGAGGCTGGTGAGCATGTCCAG
>DASTLT010000299.1:0-37698 GCA_035714625.1 Pseudonocardiaceae bacterium
CCAGTACCAGCCAGTCGGCGATGACCAGCCCGAGCCCCACCGCCACCGCGACGGTCAGCAGCTCCGGTGCGCTCCGGGTGATGGCGCTGACGGCGAGCCCACCCAGCGCGGGGAACGTCACGGTCGCCAGGGCGTCCAGCCCGACCAGGGCCGCCGCGAGGGCAAGCCAGCCCCGCACCGGTCGCAGCAGCTTGCCGAGGGCGAACTCGGGGTCGGGTGCCTGCGGGTTGGTTCCGGTGACGTGCACCTGCGCGCTCGCCGGGGGCAGCGCGGCCACCGCGGCGAGCAGTTCGGGGGTGGGCCCGACGCTGCCGGCCATACCGGCCGTCATCCCCCCGCGGCTGGCGGCCCCGGCGTCGCGCGCCGCGCGGGCGGCCCGGGCCTCGTCGGCGCCGTCATCCTCGGGCGTCTCGGCCGGCCACAGCGCTTCGGTGATCCCGGCCGGCCCCGGTTGCAGCACCCCGGCCCGCCGGGCTGCGACGGCGGGGACGTGCTCGATGACTTCGCCGGGAGCGGCGAGCAGCGCGCGGAACAGCGGGCAGCGGCCGGTCAGCTCGCTCTGGGTGCCGACGTCGACCACCCGGCCCCGGTCGAGCACCGCGATCCGGTCGGCCAGTGCCAGCGAGGAACGGCGATGAGCGATGAGCAGCGTCGTGCGTGCTGCGGTGACCGTGCGCAGGGTGGCGTGGATGGCGGCCTCGGTACTGGTGTCGACCGCGGACGTCGCATCGTCGAGTACCAGCACCCGCGGATCCGACAGCAGCGCCCGGGCCAGCGCGATCCGCTGTCGCTGCCCGCCGGACAGGGTGAGGCCGCGCTCGCCGATCCGGGTGTCGTAGCCGTTGGGCAGCGCGGTGATGAACTCGTGCGCCGCGGCGGCCCGGGCCGCGGCCCGCACCTCGTCGTCGGTGGCGTCAGGGCGGCCGTAGGCGATGTTGGCGCGCACCGTGTCGGAGAACAGGAACGCCTCCTCGAACACCATCCCGATGACCCGGCGCAACGAGGTCAGCCGCAGCTTGCGGACGTCCACCAGATCCCCGGGCGGGCCGATCTGCACCGCGCCTTCCTGGGTGTCGTAGAACCGGGCCAGGAGCAGCGAGACGGTGGACTTGCCCGAGCCGGGCGTGCCCACCAGGGCCAGCGTCTCACCCGGCTCGATCCGCAGGGACACCCCGTCCAGCACCGGCTCGCTGCGGGTGTAGCCGAAGCGCACCCGGTCCAGTTGCACCGCCAGCGGCCCGGATGCGACGTCACGGGCGTCGGCTGCGTCCCGTACCTCGGGCTGCGAGTCGATCAGCTCGTAGACCCGCTCCACCCCGGCCCGGGCCAGTTGCGCGTTGACCACCAGACTTGCGATCATCCTGGCCGGCCCGACGAGCATCGCCAGGTAGGCGGCGAACGCGATGAAGGTGCCCAGGCTGATCGTCCCGGCCATGGCCAGCGCACCGCCGAGGGCGAACACCGCGACCTGGCCCAGCGCGGGGAACAGGGTGAGGGTGGGGGCGAACGTCGCGTTCAGCCGGGCCGCCCGGATCCGTTCGGCGAACAGCTTCCTGGCCCGGTCCTCCAGTTGGGACACGGCCCGGGCCTCCTGACCGAAGCCTTTGACCACCCGCACCCCGGTGACGGTCTCCTCGACGTGCTCGGCGATGTCGGCCGCGCGTTGCTGGGCCGACCAGGTGGCCGGGAACAGGGTGCGCCGGGTCCGCCCGGTGACCAGCCCCGCGGCCGGCACCACCACCAGCGCGATCACCGTGAGCAGCGGGGAGAGCCAGAGCATGGCCCCCAGTGCGACGATGAAGAGCACCAGCATGCCGACCACCAGCGGCACCATCGACAGCATGCCCTGCACCAGTTGCAGGTCGGAGCTGGCCCGGGAGACGACCTGGCCGGTGCGCAGGCTGTCCTGCTTGGCACCGTCGAGCTTCTGCACCGCACCGAACACGGCACCGCGCAGGTCGTGCTGCACGTCCAAGGCCAGCCGGCCACCCAGGTAACGGCGCAGGAACGCGGCCCCGAACCGCACCAGGGCCAGCCCGGCCAGCGCACTGACCAGCCAGTTGAGCTGGGCGGTCTGTCCGGCCACCGCGCCGTCCACCGCAGCCCGGGTGAGCAGCGGGGTGGCGGCATCCATCCCGACCCCGACCCCGGAGGCGAGCAGGGCGGCCAGGGTGAGGCCGGGGTGGCGCCAGCATGCCGCGGTGAGCCGGCGGATCCAGCCACTTCGGGTCGCGGTGGTCTGCTCGGGCACGACCGCCAGGCTAAGCGCCGGGTTACGGCCTGGCCGCGCCGCCAATCGGGTCTCGCCCGTCGAGTCCCGGCCCGCCGGGGCCGGCGGCGCGGCGGCCAGGGTCAGCAGGCGGGCCGGTGACCGCCTGGTCGGCGGCCTCGGACACCGCAACCTGGCGCGGGATCACGTCCACCCGCCGGGGGCGGTGAAACGGGCTGGACGTGGTGGCCGATCTCGCCGGTGCGGGCCACTCGCCGAGCAGGTGCTCATGCGCGGTCACCCAGACCTGGCAGGGCCAGCGGCGGCGGCGTAACCACCCCGAGCAGACCGGGCAGCGGCCCTTGGCGTCCGGCTGGTGCTCGAGGAGCAGTTCGCGCCATCCACCGGTGATGGACTTCAACTGGATGCGCGCGGCACGCACCGACAGCGGTGTGCCCCTGCACGCGGCGAGCTCCTCTACCGCCGCCAGCCGTTCCAACACCGCACGCCGCAAGCTGCGGTCCACTCGCCCACCTCCTCGTCACCCGACGTGTCCACCGACGTCGCCGCCTGGCACAGTTAACGACGGGGTGAGACTGCCGTCACGTCATGTCCACCTGTTGTGCGTTGTTGTACCGGACTTCGCCGCAGGATTCACCCAGCAGTGGTGCTGGGAGCACTGGTGCGAGGAGGATGCCATGCGCGTCGAGGTCGACCCGAACATCTGCGAGGGCCACGGCCAGTGCAACGCCGTCGCGCCGGAGGTCTACGACCTGGACGAGGGCGGGTACTGCCTGATCCGCAACCCAGAGCTGCCGGCTGAGCTGGAGGCGCAGGCCGAGGAGGGGGCGCGGGCCTGCCCGGTACAGGCCATCAAGATCATCCGCTGATCGGGACCGGGGACGGACCGGTGGGCGGCACCGCTGAGACGGCGTTGCCACGATTTGATGTGCCATCCGGCCCAGTAGCATCACGGGCGTGTCCGCCCTCGATGCTGACCTGACCATCGATCAGCTCGCGGCACGCGCCGGTATGACCGTGCGTAACGTCCGCTCGCACGTGAGTCGCGGGCTGCTGCCACCACCGCGACTGCGCGGCCGGACCGCCTACTACGACTCCGAGCACCTCGCCCGACTGCGGCTCATCGCCGGCCTGCAGCAGGAGGGCTTCTCGCTGGCGGCGATCGAGGCGGTGGTGCGCCAGACCCCGGCCCGCTCGGCTGAGCAGGCCCTCGCGTTCTATCGCGGGCTCCTTGCGCCCTGGCAGCCCGAGGACCCGGAGGAGATGCCCTACAGCGAGCTCGCCGACTGGCTCGGTGTCCAGCCCGAGCCCGCCACCCTGGAGCAGATGCACGCCGCCGGGCTTCTCGAGCCCCTGGGCGGGGGCCGGGTGCGGATCACCAACCCCGCGCTGGTGGCGGCTGGAGCGCAGACGGTGCGCCTGGGCATTCCGGTCGATGCGGTGCTGGCGCTGCGCCCCGAGCTGGTCCGGCACGTCCGGGCCGTCGCCGAGCTGTTCGTTGCGCTGTTCCGGGACACCGTGTGGCGTGAGCATGTCGCGCGCGCCGCGGCGCCCGGTGAGCTGACCGAGGTGCGCCGGATCGTCGAGGCCCTGCAACCGGTGGCCGCGCAGGCGCTGCTGGCCGCGTTCCGCTCCGCGATGCCCGAGGCGATCGAGGCCTTCATCCGGGAGCAGTTGTCGGCCCTGCTCGAGCGCAAGGGTGACAATGTAGCACCAGATAGTGTTACATAAACCCATGACAGCGATCTCGCTCGGGATGGCCGCGGGGCTCCCTGCGCTGGCCCATGGACTGCGGCCGGCGGGTGGGGCGGCGCTGGATCAGATCCTCATCGCCTCGACCGCCGCGACCGTGCTCACCACAGCACTGGTGCTGCTCGGCTACGGGCACCGCACCGGGCGGATCCCGGTGCTGCGCTGGCTGGCCACCGGCACCGAGCGCTGGCCGTTCAGCGCCGGGCAGCCCGGCTGGGTCGAGCTGCCCTCCACCCTCGGGTTGGGCTCGCTGATTACCGCACTGCTCGGGATGTACTGGGACATCTCGCTGCACATCGCCCAGGGCCGTGACGAGGGTCCGCTGGCCAACCCCGCGCATTACCCGATCATGTTCGGGCTGTTCGGCGTGTTCGCCTCGGGCATGCTCGCCATGGTGCTGCCGGTGGGCGAGCGTCCCGGCCCGGCTGCGCTGCGGATCACCCGCGACTGGTACGCCCCGGTGGGGGGCGTGCTGATGGCCTGCGCCGGGTTCTTCGCGCTGCTGGGCTTTCCCTTCGACGACGTCTGGCACCGGCTCTTCGGCCAGGATGTGACCCTGTGGGGCCCCACGCACCTGATGATGATCGGCGGTGCCGGGCTGTCGCTGATCGGGCTCGCGGTGCTCGAGCAGGAGGGCAGGCTGGCCCGCCGCGCCGCCGGGCAGCCCGATCGGGTCACCCCGCTCGGGCTTTTCGTCCGGCGGGGCATGTGCATGGGCGGGCTGCTCATCGGGCTGTCGGTGTTCCAGGGCGAGTGGGACTTCGGTGTGCCGCAGTTCCGCATGGTGCACCAGCCGCTGCTGATCGCGATGGCCGCGGCGGGCGCCCTGGTCGCTGCCCGGTTGTGGGTGGGGCGAGGTGGCACGTTCTTCGCAGTGGGCTTCTACATCCTGGTGCGCGGCGGGGTCTCGGTGATCGTCGGGCCGATCCTCGGCGAGCCGTTCGCCGCCATCCCGCTGTACCTGGCCGAGGCGCTGTGCGTGGAGCTCGCGGCGCTGGCGCTGGCCCGCCGGCCGCTGGCGCTGGGCGTGGTCAGTGGCCTGCTCATCGGCACCGCGGGCTTCGCCGCCGAGTACGCCTGGACCCAGGTGGCCTTCACCCTGCCCTGGACCCCCGACATGCTCGTCGAGGGCGTCGCGATGGCGGTCGCCGGCGGGGTGGCGGGCGGGATCGCCGGTGCCCTGCTGGCGCTGGGCCTGCAGGGCCGGCTGCCCCGGCCCGCGCTGGCCCGGCCACTGTTCGCCGGGGTCCTGGTGCTGCTTGCGGCTGGCGTCGGCAACGGACTGCTGACCACCGTGCCCGACGGGGTGCGGGCCGAGCTCACCCTCACCCGGGTCACCAGCCCGGACGCCCGCGACGCCGCGCAGGCCGTGGTCCGGATCATCCCGGCCGCGGCGGTCGACCAGCCGGCCTGGCTGACCATCACTGCCTGGCAGGGCGGTGGACTGCAGGTCGACCACCTGGTGCCGGTCGGCGACGGCAGCTACCGCAGCACCAAGCCGATGCCGCTGTCGGGTGACTGGAAGACCTTGGTGCGGCTGCACGACGGCCGGACAATGGCCGCGGTGCCGATCTACCTGCCCGCGGACCCGGCGATCGGCGAGCCCGAGCTCCCGGCCCCGGCGCGGTTCACCCGGGACGCGGTCAACGAAAAGCAGATCATGCAGCGGGAGCTGAAGGAAGGCGTGCCCGACTGGCTGTGGAACACCGCCTCCACCGTGGTGCTGGCCTGCGCGGTGGCGCTGGTGCTGGCCCTGGGCTGGGGGGTGGCCCGGGTGTCCCGCGCTGCCGCCGAGCTCGAGCGGGACGCCCCACGGGCACCGGTCCGGCGCTCCGCACTCGTGGGTGAGTAACGGTGTTTATGGCACCCAACGCCACTCACGACGGCGACTCCGGGTAGAGCTGGGGGCCGGTGACCCCGCAGTGCGGGCACCGCTCCAGGTGGATCCGCTGCGGTGCGGCGGCGGGTGGTGCGGGCGCTGGCCGGTGCTCGCGCAGCAGCGCCGCCGCCAGCAGGGCACCGAGGGTGAGCAGGGCCGCGCCGATCAGCATCGCGTGCTGGAACCCGGAGTTGAAGTCGACCGGGTTGGCGTAGTCGGTGCCGGCCAGCCCGGCCGCCGCCGGGACCACCGCGACGGCCAGCAGGCTGCCGGTGCGGGCGATGGCGTTGTTCACCCCGGAGGCCGTCCCGGCGTAGCGCGGATCCGCCGAACCCAGCACGGTCGCGGTCAGCGGCGCCACGGTGAGCGAGAGCCCCAGCCCGAGTACCCCTACCGCGGGCAGCACGTCGGCCAGGTAGGAGGCGCCCGGCCCGATCCGCAGGGTCAGCAGGAACCCCGCGGCGGCCAGCAGCGGGCCCACGGTCATCGGCAGCCGTGGCCCGATCCGCTCGGCCAGCGCGCCGGCCCGGGCGGAGAGCACCAGCATCAGCCCGGTGACCGGCAGCAGCGCGGTGCCGGCGACCAGCGGGGAGAACCCGGCGACGATCTGCAGGTGCTGCACCAGCAGGAAGAAGAACAATCCCAGCCCGGCATACACCAGCAGGGTGACCGCGTTGGTCACGCTGAACCGCCGGTCGGCGAACAGCTCCAGCGGCACCAGGGGGTGCGGCGAGCGGCGCTCGACGAGCACGAAGGCCACCAGCGCGGCCATCCCGGCCGCCCCGGCGGCGAGCACCTCGGTGTCACCGCCACCCTCGCCGAGCCGGGTCAGGGCGTAGGTCACCCCGGCCAGCCCGCCTGCGGTGAGCGCCGCCCCGGCCAGGTCCAGCCCGGGTGCGCTCACGGTGTCCCGGCTCTCCGGAACATGTCCCAGGGCGACCACGATGACCAGCGCGGCTACCGGCAGGTTCACCAGGAACACGGCCCGCCAGTCGATTCCGACCAGCCAGCCCCCCGGCGAACGGGCCGACCGCGGCGGCCACCCCGCCCAGCCCGGACCAGGCGCCCACTGCCTTCGCCCGGTCCGCTGTGGCGAACGTTGAGGAGATAATGGCCAGGCTGCCGGGGGTGAGCAGCGCTCCGCCGATGCCCTGCAGCGCCCGGGCCGCCACCAGCACCTCGGCGGTTGGAGCCAGCCCGCACAGCAGCGAGGCGAGGGCGAACCACACCACGCCGATCAGGAACACCCGGCGCCGGCCGAACCGGTCACCGAGGGCCCCGGCTAGCAGGATCAGCGAGGCCAGGGTGAGGGTGTAGGCGTTGACGATCCACTGCAGCGTCGCGAAGTCGGTGCCGAGATCCCGGCCGACCGCCGGCAGTGCGATGTTCACCACCGTCGCGTCCAGCATGGCCAGCCCCGATCCGGAAACGGTGGCCAGCAGGACCCACCGTCCGGCGGGGGTGCCCATCCGGACGGCCGCGGCCGGGGGAGTCGTCACCATCGGTATGTCTCGGCAGGCACCGCCCCAGTCTCGCGCAGCCGTGCCGAGTCAGGTAGATGATGTCGGTGCCCACCTCACCGTTACCGAGGAGACCCGCCCGGGTGGTCGGCTGGAGCCGGTGTCCCGTATCAGCCTCTGAAGGGGTGCTGGGACGTCAGGGGTGCTGGGACGTCAGGGGTGCTGGGAAGGAGCCGTCGGGGTTTCTGTGGTGGGTGGGTGGGCACTAGCATCAGGCACGCCGCAGTGCCGGGAAGCCGGGGTGAATCCGGCGGGCCACTGGTTTCCACGAGGCATGGAAGAGGTCGATCTCATGGCGTCGCCAGCCGTATCCCCGTACCGACCGGCGCGCGGCGCGGTCGTGCCCTGGTGGGCGTTCGTGGTCGCCGTGGTCGGTCTGGGCCTGGTGTTCCTGGCCCTGCAGGAGAACGGTGCGCTGCTCGCCGCGCAGGCCCAGGTGCTGCATGAGTTCTTCCACGACGGACGGCACGCCCTCGGCGTGCCCTGCCACTGACGACCGGGGTTGGTAACGAGCCGTCCATGAGCTCCTCACCGCGGGTGGTGCCGGCCGAGGCGAGCGCCCTGCCGTTCGCCGCTGTGCTGCGGGCCGCCTTGCTCGGTGCCGCGGCCGCCGGCCTGGTGGGGGCCCTGGTCTCCTGGCTGCTGGTGGAGATCCCGATCCGGGCGGCGCTGGCCATCGAGGCCGGGCACCCGCACAAGCCGGGGTCCGGTCAGGTGCCTGGCCAGGCTGCGGAGATGTTCAGCCGGACCACTCAGGTGATCGGCGGGATGCTCGCCGCCGGGCTGGTCGCGCTGGTGCTCGGCATGCTGTTCGCCATGGTGCTCGCCCGCCTGCGACCCCGGTTGCCGGGCCGCACCGACTTCGCTCGGGCACTTGCCCTGGCCGCGGCCGGCTTCGTGGTGCTCTCGCTGCTGCCCGCGGTCAAGTACCCTGCCAATCCCCCCGGGGTCGGAGATCCGGAGACCATCAGCACCCGGACCCTGTACTACCTGTCCTTCCTGGCGGCGGCGGTGCTGCTCAGCGGACTCGGGCTGGCCCTGCGGCAGCGGTTGCCCGCCCGCTGGCCCGCCTCCGGGGGGAGCACCGTCAGCGTTCTGGCGGTCGTCACCGGGTATGTCGTGCTGGTGGCAGGGTGGCCGGCCAGCCCGGACGCGATACCGGCGGCCGTCCCAGCCGGCCTGATCTGGCAGTTCCGGCTCAGCTCCCTGGCCGAGCTCGGCGCGATGTGGGCGACGTTGGGCGTCGTCACCGGGCTGGTTCTCGAACGCCGGGCGATGCCGGCCTCGTGACCTGCCGCTAGGACGACGGTTGCCGCAGGTTCGCCGGGTAGGCAGCCGGGTTGGTGAGGTCGTCGGGTCGCAGCCGGTACACCTCCAGGTGCGCCCCGTGGTACTTGTCGCTCTCGCCGACCCATTCCATCCCGATCCGGCGCGCGGTGGCCGCGGCCCGCGTGTTGTTCGGCGTGACCAACGCGAAGACCTCGACCAGCGAGTGCTGGAACGCCCAGTTGGCCAGCGCCCGAGCCGCCTCGGTGGCGTAGCCGTGGCCCCAGTACTCCGGGGCGAGCCGGTAACCGATCTCGACGTCCGCCTCCGGCACCGGCATCGGCAGCAGGGTGATCCCCCCGATCAGCTCGCCCCGGCTGAGCAGCACCATCGCCCACCGCCCAGTGCCGACCGCCATCTCCTGCTGTTCGGTAACCCAGTCCTGCAGCACCGCACGCATCTCGATCACGGTGGGCACCCGCCGCGGTGGGTGCCCCTGCCACCCGGTGAGGTCCTGGGGGGCGTAGACCCGCAGCGCTTCCTCGGCGTCGGCCACCGACCAGTCCCGCACCAGGAGGCGGTCGGTGCGCAACAGTTCCGCCATGGGCCGAACTTACTCCGGATCTGAGCGCCGAGTGGAACCCGCGCGCAGTCACATCAGGTTACTGATCACCTGATCGGGTATTCGAGAGTGACCCAAGGAGGTAGTGCGGATGAGGTCAGCAGGTGGGCCTGCGCCCCGCCCTGGTCCGATGACCGGCGACCAGACGTGGGTGGCGAGTGATGACTGGAACCTGTCGGTCCGCGGTGAGCAACCCCAACAGCGGGCCGACCGCAACTTCGTGGAGTTGCTGCAGGAATTGAGGGTGCTGCAGACCGGCGTCCAGGTCCTCTTCGCCCTGCTGCTCACCGTCGCGTTCACCGGGTCCTTTACCGAGGCGGACGGATTCGAGCGGGTGGTGTATGTCAGTGCCCTGGTGTGCTGCGCGGTGGCCACCGCGCTGCTGACCGCCCCCGTGGCCTTTCATCGGCGGCTGTTCCAGCGCGACCGCAAGGCCGACGTGGTGCAGGCCGCCCACCGGCTGTTGCAGGTCGGGATGCTGGTGTTGCTGCTGGCCGTGGTCGGCGCGCTGCTCCTGGTCGTGGACCACGCCGTGGGCCGGGTTCCCGGGCTGCTGGTCAGCTCCCTGGTGGGGGCGGTGTTCGTGCTGCTCTGGTTCGTGCTGCCGATGTGGTCGACTCGGTCCCGAGGCGGCTAGCGGTCAGTCGAAGAAGCGCGCCAGGTGCTGCGCGGTGGGCGCCGGGCTGGCTGGCGGCAAGGGGGTGAGGTCGGCCAGCACGGTCGCCCCGTCGCAACCTACGTGCAACGGGTACCAGCGCAGCGGACTGCCGGTCCGCGCGCATAGTCCCTTGATTGTTTGGACGTCGAAGAGCCGCAGGTGGGTGGGGTCGGCGACGGCGTTCACGTGACGCCACCACGGGGCGAGGACATGCAGCACACCCCCGGGGCACAGCACCCGATGGCACTCGTCGACCAGCGGGAGGAAATCGGGCAGGTGCTCCAGCACGTGCACGGTGAAGATTCGGTCGACGCTGCCGGTGCGCAGCGGCAGCGGACGGGAGACGTCGGCCACCACGTGGGTCACCTCCGACTGGAGCAGGTCGATCCCGATGTTGTCCGGATGCTGGGGGGTAGTGCCGCAGCCGAGGTCGACGGCCAGCACCGACCGCCCGGCCACCCGCACCCGGTCCCACACCCCCAGCACCCCGTCCAGCCGCCCGAGCAGCTCACGCAACAGCCGCAGATCTGCGGGATGGTCGACCGCACCGGTCAGGTGCGCCACCCCGCCGTCGAACCGCACCGTCACCGGCAGCCCGGCGACCCGCTGGTCGTGCTCGATCAGCTCGGCCGCCCAGCCCTCCAGCAGCCGGTCCCGGCAGGCGGTGCGGGCGGCCGACGGTTGGGTGAGCAGCGCCGTCATCCTGGACCTCCCTGGCGTTCTGGGGTTGGCTGCGGGCTTCCCGCCGTCCAGGGACATCAATCGCGGCTTGCTCCTGCACTCCCCTGCCCCTCGTCCGATCAGACCGAGCGGAATTAGTCCGTTTGGGCCGCCCGGGGGTTGGGTAACCAGCGATTGATGATCGGAATCAGTGAGTGCTCAACCCCGGTCGACACGGGAGTCGAGTGGTGACCTTGAACCGAGACGATTTCGATCGGAAGGAGAGTGTCATGGCGAAGCAGCAAGATGACCGTCCGGTCCCCCCGGAGGGACGAAGCCGCGGCCCGATCATCCACTCCGGTGGCGAGCAGGATATCGGCGCACCCACCCCACCGTACGAGAGCCGGCAGACGGAGGGCAAGGACGAGGAGCAGTTGATCCAGGAGCGGGGTGACACGAGTCACTTCGCGGGGCCTCGCGAGGTTTCTGAGGAGGAGCGCGAGGGAATGCATCCTGCAGACACCACCCCCGCTGGTCCCATGGGTGTCGGGGAGACGCGGGGGGGCCAGGGTAATCTGGAAACATACGGCGAGTCTGAGGAATCCCGCCGGGCGGGGCGGCTGGAGACTTCCCACACCGGTGTAGGCAAATCAGGACCTACCGACGCGGAGAGCCCCAACCTGCAGCCGGGTGACCAGGGCGGCTGATCGTTCTCACCCCGCGAGGGTCGCCGTCCCGGGGAAGGGGGGCGACCCTCGTGGGGGGTGAAGTCAAGTTCGCTACGGCGTTGTCGCGCTACCGCGTTGTCGTCTGTTCAGCGTCGCCTGATGTGCCGGGCGGCGGCGAGCACGTCAGGCACCGTGATAGCGACTAGTGCGGGGTCGGGGTCGGCGGCGAAGGGGTCGCCCCGGCGGGGTGCGTCGGCGGACAGGGCGAGATGCGGGCCTCCCGGTGGAGGGCCCCACTGCTGGGCCGGTACCGGGCCGAACAGCACGACCGACGGGGTCCGGTACGCTGCGGCCAGGTGTGCTATACCGGTGTCCCCGCTGACCACCACCGTCGCCTGATGTACCAGCATGGCCAGCGCGTCCAGTGTGGTAACCCCCGCCAGCAGGGCTTCGGGTGGGAGCCCGGCGCGGGTCACGACCTGCGCCGCCAGCCCACGTTCGGTCGGCGAGCCGGTGACCACCACCCGATGCCCGTCAGCGGCCAGCGCGGCGGCCACTGCGGCGAACCGTTCCGGGGGCCACCGCTTGGCCGGATACCCCGCGCCGGGGTGCACCACAGCGGCGGCACGAAGCCCGGGGGGCGACGCCGAGCCGGGAGGTTGGAGCCGGGCAGCCGGCGGCGGGAGGTAGAGGTCGCCAGGGTTGGCGGGGATGTCGTGCCAGGCCAGCAGGTCGCACCAGCGGTGGCGCTCAGCTTCGCCTTCGCTCCAGGGCGGACCGGGCCATCCCGGGTGGGCGTGCCCAATCCGGCGGGCCGGGCGCAGCGCGTCGAGCAAGGCGTGGCTGGCCGGGCCGCAGCCGTGCAGGTTGACTGCGATGTGCACGGGGCGGTGCGGCAGCGGTGCCGACAGCCCCGAGTGATCGAGCAGCTCGTCCACCTCGGGGTGGGCCAGCGGCGCCAGCCAGCGTGGGGCGGCCAGCACTAGTCGGTGCGCGGGGAACGCGCGGCGCAGCCCACGCAGCGCAGGTAGTGCGGTCAGCAGGTCGCCCAGGCCCAGTGCGCGCAGCACCAGCACCTCGGGCCGGCTCATCCGCGGGCCAGGCCCGCCCGCAGGGTGGCCAGGGTCTGGGTGAGCAGCCGGGAGACGTGCATCTGGGAGATGCCGACCCGCTCGGCGATCTGGGTCTGCGTCATGTTGCCGAAGAACCGCAGCATGAGGATCATGCGCTCGCGTTCGGGCAGCTCGGCCAGCAGTGGCTTGAGTGCCTCGCGGTACTCCACGCGCTCCAGTTCGGTGTCCGCGGTGCCGATCGCGTCGGCCAGAGTGCTGCTGGCCCCGTCCTCATCGACCAGGAGGCTGTCCAGCGACTTGCCGCGGTAGGCACCTGCGGCCTCCAGCCCCTCGACGATCTGCTCGCGCGGCAGGCCGAGGTGGCGGGAGAGCTCGGTTGCGGTGGGTGCCCGGCCCAGGTGCTGGGACAACTC
Source organism: Pseudonocardiaceae bacterium (assembly GCA_035714625.1). Taxonomy (GTDB): domain Bacteria; phylum Actinomycetota; class Actinomycetes; order Mycobacteriales; family Pseudonocardiaceae. The sequence continues at coordinate 12,742 of DASTLT010000299.1, forward strand.
CGAGATCGCCGCCCCGATGGTGACATGCAGGTCTTTGAGGCTGCGCGGCACCCGCATCGCCCAGCCCTGATCCCGGAAGTGCCGGCGGACCTCGCCGGTGATGGTCGGCACCGCATAGGAGAGGAAGTCCACCCCGCGCTGCGGCTCGAACCGGTCCACCGCGTTGATCAAACCGAGGGTGGCGACCTGCTCCAGGTCATCGAGGGGCTCGCCCCGGTGGGCGAAGCGGCGCGCGATGTGCTGCGCAACGGGAAGGTGGCCCTTGACTAACTGGTCGCGCAGCTCGGCCCGCCGCTCATGATGGGGAGGCAGAGTGACAAACTCGACGAACAGCGGGGCGAGATGCTGGTAGCCGGAGTCCCCATTCGGTCTGGCCGGCACGGGCAGCGCCGAGGTCACGCCATACCCGCACGGCGTAGCTTGACCAGCCGGATCCCCAGCGATGCCGGATGCAAGCCGTTGTCACTCAATACCTCGACGCTATCGGTCAAGGTATTCAGCACCCGCCAGCCGAAAGTGTCCCGGGGGAGCTGCGCCGCGGCCATCGCCGGGACCCGCACGGTCACCGTGATCTGGTCGGGGTCCACTCGCAGCAAGCAGCTCAGCCGTGCGCCGTGCGGGGCCAGGGTAGCCAGCGTCGAGCACGCCTCGTCCACGGCCATTCTCAGGTCAGCCACCGCATCGAGGTCGAAGTCGGCTCGGGCGGCGAGATCCGCCGCTACTACCCGCACCGGAGCCAACTGGGCAGGCAGCACCCCAACCTCGAGGTACACGGCATTGCCTTCCATCGGCTGGCCGAACTGGGAGCCCGTCACGACGCAGGGTTACCCCGCTGGGTGGCCAGCCCAAACACCGGGCGCCCGGTCGAAGTGGCCGAGGTCGCATCCCACCCCACCTCCGGCCCGAGGATCTCGGGCCGCGACCGGTACCCCAGCAGTCAGCGGGGGATTGCGGGGAGTAGCAGTTGGTCGCGGAATGTTTGGCCTCTCCTGGTACTGCCTATCCGGAGTCCGTGCGCAGGGTGACACTAACTGGGGTGCTGTTCGATCGGGACGGCACGCTGATCGTTGATGTCCCCTACAATGGTGAGCCGGAGCTGGTCCAGCCGCTGCCCGGGGCCCGCGCGGCGCTGGACCTGCTGCGGGCCCAGGGCATCGCGGTGGGTCTGGTGAGCAACCAGTCCGGCATCGGACGGGGTCTGCTCAGCGTCGCGCAGGTGCGGCGGGTGCACCAGCGGGTGGCTGAGCTGCTCGGGCCATTCGCGTTCGTCGCGTTCTGCCCGCACCTGCCTGAGGACGGCTGCCAGTGTCGCAAGCCAGCGCCCGGGATGGTGCTCGACGCCGCCCGGGCCCTTGCCGTTCCCGCTTCCACCCTGGCGGTGGTGGGGGATATCGGTGCCGATGTGGGTGCCGCGACGGCGGCTGGAGCCCAGCCGGTGCTGGTGCCGACCGCGATCACCCAGTCGGAGGAGATCGCGACCGCCCCCACCGTCGCCGCCGATCTGACCACCGCGGTGCACCTGCTGCTGGCCGGAGCGGGGCTGGCCGGAGCTGGGTCGTGACCCGCCGGGTGCTGGTGGTGCGCCTGGATAGTGACGGGGACGTGCTGCTGTCCGGGCCTGCGGTGCGCGCGGTTGCCGGGTCCGGGGGCGAGGTGGTGCTGTGGTGCGGTCCCCGCGGCCGGTCCGCCGCCGGGCTGCTACCTGGCGTGCACCGGATCCTGGAGTGGCGCTGCCCGTGGATCGACCCGGTGCCCGCCCCGGTGCAGGCCCCCGAGGTGCTCGCCGTGGTGGCCAGCCTGGCGGCGTTGCGGGTCGCCGAGGCGGTGGTGCTGACCTCCTTTCACCAGTCGCCGCTGCCCACCGCGCTGCTGCTGCGCCTCGCTGGGGTGGGCCGGATCACCGGTGTGTCGGTCGACTACCCGGGTGCGCTGCTGGACGTCCGGCTGCGGCCCGGAGCCGACCCCGGCCGGGATGGCACCGGTCTGGACGAGGACCTGCCCGAGCCGCAGCGGGCGCTGGCCATCGCCGCCGCGGCGGGCTATCGGCTGCCGCCCGGCGACGAGGGGCGGCTCGCGGTCCGGCCGCCACCCTCGGTGACCCACCTGACCGGCGACGAGCCTTACCTGGTGCTGCATCCGGGGGCGGACGCCCCGGCCCGAAGCTGGCCCGAGCAGCGCTGCGCCGAGGCGGTCCGGGTGCTGCGGGCCGCCGGGCACCGGGTGCTGGTCACCGGCTCGCCCGCGGAGCGGGAGCTCACCGCGCGGGTAGCCGCCGGGCACGGCGAGGACCTCGGCGGGCGTACCGACCTCGGGCAGCTCGCCGGCGTGCTGGCCGGAGCCGACGTGCTGGTGGCCGGCAACACCGGGCCCGCGCACCTGGCTGCGGCGGTCGGCACCCCGGTGGTGTCGCTGTTCGCGCCGGTGGTGCCCGCCCGGCGGTGGGCCCCCTACGGGGTGCCGCATGTGCTGCTCGGCGATCAGGGCGCGCCCTGCCGGGATAGCCGCGCCCGGCACTGCCCGGTGCCGGGGCATCCGTGCCTGTCCTCGGTCACCGCAGGGCAGGTGCTCGCCGCGGTTCAGGGACTGATCGGCGCGGAGATGGCGGCATGAGAGCCCCGCCGCGCAGCTCCCTGCGAGTGCTGCACTGGCACCTGCACGGCTCCTGGAGCACCGCTTTCGTCCAGGGGGGGCACACCTACCTGTTGCCGGTGTGGTCCGAGCCCGACCGGGCCGGGAACCTGCGCCGGCACGGTGGCCGTCCCGGGGCCTGGGCCTGGCCCGCCTCGGCCATCGAGGTGCCGCAGGAGCGCCTCGTCGAGCACGACATCGATGTCGTGGTGCTGCAACGCCCTGAAGAGATCGAGCTGGTGACCCGCTGCACTGGCCGGCGACCAGGGCAGGACCTGCCCGCGGTGTACGTGGAGCACAACACCCCGCGCGGGGACGTGCCGCTGACCCGGCACCCGGTTGCGGACCGGGATGACGTGCTGCTGGTGCACGTCACCGATTTCAACGACCTGATCTGGGACTCCGGGCGGGCGCCCACCACCGTGATACCGCACGGGATACCGGATCCGGGATACCGTTACACTGGAGAGCTGGCCCGGGCGGCGGTGGTGATCAACGAGCCGCAGCGCCGTGGCCGGTTCACCGGCACCGACCTGCTGCCCCGGTTCGCTGCAGCCGCGGGGCTGGACGTGTTCGGGATGGGGCTGGCCGGGCTCGGTACCCGGCTGGGGCTCGCGCCCTCCGCCCTCGCCGAGGTCGGTGACCTGCCGCAGGACGCGCTGCACACCGAGCTGGCCCGCCGGCGGGTCTACTTGCACACTACCCGGTGGACGTCGCTGGGCCTGTCGTTGATCGAGGCCATGGCGCTGGGCATGCCGGTGGTCGGGCTGGCCACCACCGAGGCGGTGGCGGCGCTGCCAGCCGGCGCGGGAGTGCTGGCCACCCGGGTGGACACCCTGGTCGATGCCACCCGCGCGCTGGTCGCCGACCCGGAGCTGGGCCGCGAGCTGGGCCGCTGCGCGCGTCAGGTAGCGCTGCGCGATTTCGGACTGAACGGGTTCCTGGAGCGTTGGGACGAGCTGTTGACGGAGGTGTCGGGGTGAGGATCGACATGGTGTCCGAGCACGCCAGCCCCCTGGTCTCGCTAGGCGAGGTGGACGCGGGTGGGCAGAACGTGCACGTCGCCGAGCTGTCCGCCGGTCTGGCCCGACGCGGCCACCAGGTGGTGGTGCACACCCGCCGGGACGATCCCCGAGCCCCGGCGGTGCAGCGCTGCCCGTCCGGGGTGCGAGTGGAGCACGTGCCTGCGGGGCCATCGCGGCGGATCGGCAAGGACGAGCTGCTGCCGTATATGGGGGCGTTCGCGCAGCACCTGCGCGACCGGTGGGCGAGCCATCCGCCGGACGTGGTGCACGCGCATTTCTGGATGTCCGGCCTGGCGGCCCTGATCGCCGCCAACGACCTGGGGATCCCGGTGGTGCAGACGTTCCATGCGTTGGGTGTGGTCAAACGGCGTCATCAAGGTGACGCCGACACCAGCCCGCCGCAGCGCGAGCAGGTGGAGCGGCTGATCGCCCGCCGCGTCGCCGCGATCGCCGCGACCTGCTCTGATGAGGTGTTCGAGCTGAGCCGGATGGGGGTGCCCCGCTCCCGGATCTCGGTCGTGCCGTGCGGTGTGGACACCGAGCAGTTCTGCCCGGACGGGCCTGCCCTGCCGCGCGTGCCGGGGCGGGGCAGGCTGGTCGTGCTGACCAGACTGGTGCCCCGCAAGGGCATCGACACCGTGATCAGCGCGCTGGTCGCGCTGCCCGGGGTCGAGCTGCTGGTGGCCGGTGGCCCCCCGGCGAGCCAACTCGTCGCCGACCCCGAAGCCCAGCGGCTGCTCGAGCATGCGAGGCGTTGCGGGGTGGCCGATCGGATGCAGATGCTCGGCCAGATCCGGCGCCGTCAGGTGCCCGCGCTGCTGCGCTCGGCGGACGTGGTGGTGTGCGCCCCGTGGTATGAGCCGTTCGGGATCGTGCCGCTGGAGGCGATGGCCTGTGGCGTGCCGGTGGTGGCCGCCGCCGTCGGCGGAATCACCGACACCGTGGTGGACCGGGTGACTGGACGGCTGGTGCCACCCCGCCGACCGGACCTGCTGGCCCGGGCGCTGCGCCCGGTGCTCGCCGACGCTGCGCTGCGCGCCGGGTACGGCGCGGCCGGAGCGGACCGAGCGAGGTCCCGCTACACCTGGGAGCGGGTGGTGCGCGACACGTTGCGGATCTATGACCGGTGCCGGTCAGCGGCGCTGGTCCCGGCGGCCGGGGCGCCGCGGTGAGGCCGGCGGACGCGGCCTTCCCAGCGGCGGATCCCACCGCCCGCCATGTGGCGGCGCTGGGACCTGCGCTGCAGGCCCTGACCGCCGAGTCCGAGCGGCTGCACCGGTGGGCAGCGCTGCTCGCCGCCCGGCTGCCCGCGGGCGCCCGGCTGCTCGCCGCGGGCAACGGGGGCAGCGCCGCGGAGGCCCAGCACCTCACCGCCGAGCTGGTCGGGCGTTTCCGCGACGACCGCCGGCCCTTCGCCGCGCTCGCCCTGCACGCCGAGACCTCCAGCCTCACCGCGATCGGTAACGACTACGGCTACCGGGAGGTGTTCGCCCGGCAGGTCCGGGCGCACGCCCGACCCGGGGACGTGCTGGTGCTGCTGTCCACCACCGGCCGCAGCCCGAACCTGCTCGCCGCCGCGGACGCCGCCCGTGAGGCCGGTGCGCTGTCCTGGGCACTGACCGGCCCCGCCCCCAACCCGCTGGCCCTGGCCTGTGATGACGCGCTGTGCCTGCCCGGCGCCGCCGCAACCGTGCAGGAGGCGCACCTGGTCGGGGTGCACCTGCTGTGCAGCCTGTTCGAGACGGCGTTCGGGGCCCGCAACCGGCCGGCCCGAGTCCCCCGGCTCGCCCCGGAGCTGTCGTGATCCGGTCCGTCCCGCGGCAGGTGGGGCCGCTGGTGGTGCTCGGCGACGCGTTGCTCGACGTCGACCTGCTCGGCGAGGTGCACCGGCAGTGCCCGGACGCCCCGGCGGCTCCCGTGCTGGACTTCCTGGCTCAGCGGCACCGGCCCGGGGGTGCCGGGCTGGCGGCCCTGCTCGCCGCAGCCGACGGCGTGCCGGTGCGGCTGGTTACCGCCCTAGCCGACGACCAGGACGCCGAGCTGCTACGCGGGCTGCTGCAGCCGCACGTCGAGCTGGTCACCGGGGAGGCCCGCGGCAGCACCGTGGTGAAATGCCGGCTGCGTGCGGACGGCAGGACGCTGGCCCGGGTGGACCGCGGCAGCGGACGGGCCGCTCCGGCCACCCCGGTGCTCGCCGAGGCCATGGACGGGGCCGGTGCGGTGCTGGTTGCCGACTACGGGCGAGGCCTGGCAGCCGATCCGCTGCTGCGACGGCGGCTGACCCAACTGGCCGCCCAGGTGCCCGTGGTCTGGGACCCGCATCCCCGCGGTGGCCCCCCGGCGCGTGGCTGCGCGCTGGCCACCCCCAACCTGGCTGAGGCCCGGCGGGCAGCCGGGGTGCTCGATCCGGCGCGGGCCGCGGCCCGGCTGCGGGTGCGCTGGGGCGTCCTCGGCGTGGCGGTGACCCTCGGTGCGGACGGCGCCCTGCTGCACAGCGGTGCCCTGCGCCCTGGCGCTGCCCAGTCCCGGCTGGTCCCCGCGCCACCGGTGGCAGCCGGTGACCCGTGCGGGGCGGGGGACCGCTTTGCCGTGTCCGCGGCGCTCGCGCTGCGTGCCGGACGGTCGCCGCTGGCCGCGGTGCGGGTTGCGGTGCGGGAGGCGAGCTGCTTCGTCGCCGCCGTGGGCGGCGACGAAGCTCATGAGTGGCAAGCGGTGCCAGCGCACCGATTGCCACTCACGACCGACGGGTGTGCGCGAAGGAGGCAGGCATGACGGCAGCAGCAGCCGCGGGTGCGGCACAGATCCTGGATACAGCCTGGCCGGGCACCGTGCTGATCACCGGCGGGTCGTCCGGGTTGGGTGCCGCCATCGCGGCAGCGGTGGCCGGGGCGGGGGGGCGTCCAGTCGTGCTGGACCGGCAACCGCCGCCGCACCCCGAGGGTGAGCATCTGCTGGTCGATCTGGCCGACACCGGCGCCGCGTGCCGTGCGGTGGACCAGGCCGCCGAGCGCTGCGCGGGGCTCGATGCCGTGGTCACCTCGGCCGGCATCGACCGGTGCGGCCCCCTGGACGGGGTCGGGCTTGACGACTGGGAACGGGTGATCCGGGTCAACCTGCTCGGCACCGCTGCCGTGGTGCGCGCCGCGCTGCCGCACCTGCGCCGCCGCCGGGGCAAGGTGGTCACCGTCGCCTCCACCCTGGGACTGCGGGCGCTGCCGCACGCCACCGCCTACTGCGCCTCGAAATTCGGCGTCGTCGGCTTCACCCGGGCCTTGGCCGCGGAGACCGCCGGCGAGGTGGGGGTGACCCTGCTGGTGCCCGGTGGGATGGCCACCGCATTCTTCGACGACCGCCCGGAGCAGTACCGCCCCGGGCCGGACGCTCAGCTCAACCCCCCGCGCGAGGTGGCCGAGGCGGTGCTGTTCGCGCTCAGCCGACCCGCGGGCAGCGAGGTGCGCGAGATGGTGCTGTGCGCCTCCACCGAGCCCTCGTGGCCTTGAGATGAGCCGGCTGCTTCATCCCGCCGGGCACGTGGCCGGGTAATGCAGAGATGAATTGTCTGGCCAGCAACTGACAAAACCAGCCATCAGACCCGCTGCGTAGCAGCAGGTGGCTACCGTCAGCTCCGCATCGGCACAGCCTACGGGGGAGTGACGCCATGGAGAGCTTCGAACCGGCGCAACCCGCCGTGTCAGCGGAATCCGCCGTGCGGGTGGGTGAGCTCAACCCGAGCCTGCCGCCGATGATTACCTGCCCGCGCGCCTATCAGGCGCAGGTGCGGGCGTGGGAGGAAGTGGTCCAGACGGTCAGCTACGCCCGGAGCGTCGAGTTGCCCGCGCACGAGCGGCTGGCGGTGGCAGTCAATGTGCCGAGGCGCCTGTTCGCGGGCCGCCCGAACCTGAGCACGGGGCAGCGCACCCTGCTGCAGGCTGCCCGCAACGAGGCGTGATCTCGCGCTGGCAGGGTCAATCAGTTCGGGGTCGATGTCGACACCGGTGAGCTGGGTGCTGCCCAGCCGCGCGCACGGCAGCGCCGCGTTGTAACCGCTACCGGTGCCGATCTCCAGGATCCGGTTTCCGTCGGTGAGGTCGAGGTCCTCCAGCATCTGCACCACCAGCGACGGGGCGGTGGAGAGCTGGTGTAGATCGTTCCGGTGGCGGACCGCAGCTCGGGGTAGTAGCCCGGCACATATGGGTGCCGCCAGGTCCGCTCGAACACCTCTCGCCACACCGGGGTGCGCAGCACGCCCCTCGCGGTGAACTGCTCGGCAAGCTCGGTGAGCCGGGCCCGGGTTTCCTCGTCAGGGCTCAGGTCAGTGGGACAGTTCACCTGCGGGCTGCGGGTTCAAGCAGGTCGGCCAAAGTATGCCAGGCAACCCTGGCTAGAATAACGTGTCTTGTGCGTCCGGCCGTGCTCGTGCCGTGCTCGTTCCGATCACGGCACCTTTCGGAAGCTTGTGATTGATGCCCCACTTGGGCGGGAAGAAAAGCTCGATGGGTTCAGCCGACGGGTCGAACCTGGCCTTGATACGCTTGCGTGCGCTGGCCAGTTCTGGCGCTGCCTCGCGGCAATATTTGTCGGTTTCGCAAAACAGCCCTTGGCAGTCGATGGCGTGCAGCGGACGACCCCATAGGCCATTGAACGGCAGACCGAGCTGCTCCATTTCCTTCTCTTGGTTGTCCACCATCCACCCGATGACGTCGGTGGGCTGATAGTCGCCGAGGCGTTCAAAGCACTTCTTGATGCCACGCAGCGCGCCAGGCCCGGCCTGGGTGAACTCGTTTTCGGAGAAGTTGATGAGTTCGGAGTAATTCAGGTCGATGGTGGTCTGGTACGACATGAAGTCACCCATGAGCGGGTAGGCGTGCAAGAGGTCGTACACCTCGCGCAGCGACTTAGCCGCCAATAGCTTGACACCAAGAGAGTCGGCCAGGAACATATGCCGAAACAATTCGACGTGGTTCAGGTGCTTCCGGCCTTGGCCGTAGGCGTCGGTGGCACAGAGAATGAACGCACCAGTATAGAGACCGCCGTTTTCTCGCCGGGCTTGGTCGAGCGCCCTGGTCAACGAGCCGTCGCCCAGGTCGTCCAGCGTGGGGTATCGGCCGAGGAAGGCACGGACGCTGCGCCACGTCTCAATCTTGCTGAACGTGCGGAACACCACGATCTGAAAGATCCGGTCTTCCGGGGTGCACGGTTCGTCGTGGTAGCACACGTCACGAATCATGTATTGGCTCACCCGGTCGGCCGCCCGAAAGACGTTGCAGAACTTGAAGGTCTGCAAAATGGCATCGTCGGTCCACGGCGCAGGAAGACCCGCTACGCGGCGTTCAAACACGGCCTGCCGCTCGGACGCAAAATACCAATAGTAGTCGTATATCTGCTCTCGTGGTGTGGGTGGTCGCAGCCGCATCGCTTCCCTCTCGTAAGGTTTTGTGATCTTTCGGCCAGGTCGCTACCGCTGACGGTAGAACACGCCCGTGCCGTGCAGGTGGAAGTAACGCGCATCGTCCAGCAGCGGCAACCCCGCGATGCGCTCCCCGATGGTGTAGCGGAACCGATTAACACCGGTGAAGTGGTCAAACACGATGGCTCCGCCGACCACGGTGCGCTCTTGGACGACGCCAAGCGCCGCGCGGGCCGAACTGTAGTTGTCACTGTCCACGAAGCTGAGCACCACATCCTCACGTTGCAGGCGCGTGGCCGTCTCCACGATGTCACCGGCAACAACCTCGACGTTACGGCCAGCAAGGTAGCGCCGTACCGCTTCCAGGTCAGTGAACACGCAATCGGGATGGTCGTACATATCCAGCGGGCTTCGGCGCGGCGGGAACCCGGCGAAGCTGTCGAAGCCGATCACCGGCCAGTCCACGCCCAGGTGCTCGACCACGCGTGACAGGAACATGGTCGTGCCACCCTTAAACATGCCGAACTCGGCCACCACACCACGCAGGCCCAGCCGGGCCGCGTTCACGAGGCACTGGTACAGATGCGGCAGGCTGTTCGGGTAGCCGTTGGCGAGGCTGGGCACCAGCAGTTGCGCTCGTTCCTCGTTGTACACACGGTCGCGGAAGTCCAGGTGTCCATATCCGGCGACGATCACCTTTGGTGCGCCTTGACATACGACAGTGCCGCAAGCAAGACGTCTTGCTTGTCCTCATCGGATGCGACCACCAACACATCAGGCCTGGCGTACTGCAAGCGCTCCATCGGCGCAACCGGCACCCGCAGCGTAACCGGCAGCTCCACGGCCGACATGGTGAAGATGCCCTCTATGGCGTCGATGAACCCGGACACGGCGAGGCTGTCCAGCAGGCGCAGCGCCACATCAGTTAAGCCCAGGATGCCGACGTGGTGCGCGCCGTTGAACAGCTCCCGTTCCAAGTCCTCGCGCAGCTTGGCGAAGTCGTCGGCGCGCATCAGGTGTCCCTTCCCCAGGCGGCGAGGAAGTCACGGTACAACGCGGGCGTTTCGCGGCATAGCGCCGCGACGACTTGGGTTGCGGCGGCGGTTAGGGTGATGGCGCGCTTCAAGCGCTCTCCGGCGGGCGTGGGCGCGTGCGGCTCGGCAAAGCAGCGCTCCAGCTCGTTGAACGCGGCGACTACACCAGCGCTGGCCTTCGTGACGCCCGGCGCCGTCTGCGCATCATCCAGCTCGGTTAGGTCGAGCGCATCAAGCAGCGCCTCGAATCCGCTGCGGCCGTCGCTGTAGGGCGGTTGGACGGTGCCGACCAGGTAGGCTGCGACTTCGGTGTCCTGGTCGGCGAGGTAGGTCTGGTACTTCAAGGCGTAGACCAGCAGATCCACCGCAGTGTCGAGCACGTTTTCATCCCGCGTTACCGGCGCACCGGCCGCGACTTGTTCCAGTCGATCCACCTTGCGGGCGAGGTTGGCCAGCACGGAAATCAGCTCACCGCGCCGTTTCCAGGCCGGGCCGTAGGCCGCGTCCTTCTCGGCGTGCAGGCGGCGCACGGCCGTCTTGAACGCGGCGACTTCGGTCACGCGAGCACCTTCTGATACGTCAACGTGCGGTCGTCCAGATCGGCTACGAGGTAGCCGCCTTCGTTCGCGGCGAGCTGGTGCAGCGCACGGAAACCGTGCTGGATCGCCCGCCGCCACAGCCACACCGGCAACGCCTCGACTTCCAGGTCAACCGTTGCGGTCTTGGCAACGTCGATTACCTCGCCGTCCACGCTGGTCTCACTCTGGAAGGCTGTGCGGCGAATGGCCAGCCGGGAAAGCATGGCGGCCAAGCCTTCCTCGGCGAAGATGGCCCGTGCGCCGTCCTCGCACTCGTCGGTTATGGGGTTGGACTTCCGCTTCACCCGCAGCAGCGACCGCGTGTTGTGCGACCAGTTCAAGACCGCCATGAAGCCCAAGTGGATGGCGTCGTGGTAACGGTAGGCATCGGTACGTCGCGAGTTGTCCGTCAACAGATCACCGATCGGGCCGCCGACCTGGTAGCCGATGACTTTGCCGCCATCAGCTTGAACCGGTCCATTTGGGAAGGCGTTAGGCTCGGCTGAAACCAAGGTCAGCGCGGCCGCCGTGCGGCCGGATGGCATGGTCTGCTCACTAAAGGCGATCACGAGATGTCTTGGGAAGCGTTCCTGCGGTGGGTAGTTGGCATCGAAGACTCGCAGATCATCTAGCGCTCGCTCTGGCGGCTGTACCAGGTAGCGGTCGCGCGTGCGTTGCAGGTTCGCGGCGGCGATGTCCTCCAGGTCAAGGTTGAAGGCCGTCGCCACGGCCGCCACGTACCACAGCAGGTCGCCCAGCTCCTCGCGCAGAAACTCCCGGTTGGCGGTCAGGTCGAAGCCGTCCCGAAGGTACTTGCGGTAGACGTTGAGGATGGAGCCGGTTTCACTGGCGAGGCCCAGCATCGGTGCGATGGCGGCTTGCGGGCCGCCGAGCTTCAGGCGGCTGGTCTCCTGTGCTGCGCGTTGGAACGCCGCGAGTTCCCCGTATGCCTCCCCAGGCTGGCGATGTGTGATCATACCGGTAGAAGCCAACGACTTAGCGTAGCGGTGCGATGGGCAGGGTAGCGGAGAGTGGGGGTGCAGACCGGTGTCCGCCCGCCTTTCGCCAGCGGTTGATTTCCTGCGTCAGGTCAGGCCAGGCCCTAGGTGGTGAGGTGGTCGTGGAGTTCGCGGACAGCTTTGGTGCCCTGCCAGGGGTGTAACTGGGCGCGGGCTTGGTGCAGTCGCTCGGTCAACCGGGCGGAGCTGTTTGCCGCCGCGAGCTCACCGGCGTCGCCGAGCAGGCGGGCCGCCTCCTCGATCTCCGTGAGCTGGATATACGCCATGCTCAGGTACACGGTATTGAGGGCCGTGGTCCGAACAAAAGAGGGATCCCCCCGCTGAGCGCCTGCTGAGCATAGTCGACAGCCTGTTTAGGATCATGCAGTGCAAGGTGGCACAAACCACGAGTGGCAGTGAGTGTCGTTTCGTCATTGAGGACAACAGATCCCGCCGTGTCGTGACCGGCTGCCGGGAGGGCGGCGTGGGCGGTGTCGAGTGCATTCAGGCAGGCGTCACGTTGCCCGTCGGCGGCGTGAGCCCGCGCTGCCGCGTCGAAAATGTAGGCCACCAACCCCGTGTGCCGGTGCGGCTGGCCCACTGCCCGGCCGCGACCGCGTGGTCGATGCCGGTGCGCACTGCCACCGTGCTCATCCCTCGCCCGCCGCCGTACTCTCCTCGGCCGCTGATCGGGGGCCACGGCTCAGTTCTCGCGGGCCTGGCGGGTCTTGCGGTCCGACGCCTTGCGTAGCGCATCGACGAGCTCGTCCTTCGTCATCGAGGAGCGGCCGCGTACCCCGAGCCGGCGCGCCTGCTCGTAGAGCTCGCTCTTGCTGGCATTCGCGTCCACCCCCCCGGCGGTCTCACCGCCGGGATTCGGGCCGCCGTGCGTGGCGCGGGAATCCGAAGGGCCCGGCTCGTCCTTGGCCTCCCAGTGGTCGCCCACCTTGTGATGGGTGTGCTTGAGCGCGGAATAGGCAGTGCGGTGCGCCCGCTCGCCCTCGCCGTAGGTCTGCACCGCGGAGTCGTGCGCCTTGGCCCACGTGCGCTGCGCCTTCTCCGAGGAACGCTGCAGCGTGCTGGGCATCTCGTCGTTGGCGGGCATCTGCGGCCTCACCTCCTGTGCTGACGGTCACCTCCTGCTCGGAGTACCCGCCGGCACGGCTCTGCACACTGCCAGGGTGACCAGTCAGGAGGCGGCGAGGGCGGCCGCAGGGTCGGCGTGGATCTCGAACAGCTCGGTCAGGCCGGTCGCCTCCAGGGGCCGCAGCACCTCACGGGAGTCGCACACCAGCCGCAGCGCGATGTCGCGCTCACGGGTCCAGTCCAGGATCTCGACGAGCACGGCCAGGCCACTGGATCCGAGGAAGGCGACCCCGCGCAGATCGACGACCAACCTGGAGTCCGCCTGCTCGACCTGCTGCTGCAGGTAGGAGCGCAGGTGCGGGGTGGTCACCATGTCGACCTCGCCGGCCACCGTGACCAGACAGCTTCCCTCGACCTGCTGCGTCTCGAGGGAGATCAACTGGTCGATGCGGGCGTCCATGCCCGCCGGTGGGTCGGTGTGCTGGGGCATCGTTCCTCCTTGACGTGGCGGACCAGCGCGCACCGGGCCCGACGCGGGGGCACCCTGGATCAGGGCGGTGGATGCCCGTTACCAGGCTTCCACCAAAGCCGGGCAGCCCACAACTGTGCCCCCAAGGCGGGGTTTAACTGCTACGACGCCGGGCACCAACTCTAGCGGCAACGAGTCCGCCGTGGCGGGCCGCGATACCCCCGTGGAGCGGGAGGAGGTGAGTGGGTTGCACCGCTACCCTCCGCTGGGGCACCCCGCCGCGGACCGCGCCGCATCACCCGAGTGGGCAGGACTGCGGCGGGTACTGGCGGTGCGCCCGGACAACCTGGGGGACGTGATCATGTTGACCCCGGCGCTGCGGGCCCTGCGTCGCGCCGCACCCAGCGCACGACTGGATCTGCTGGCCTCGCCGGCAGGCGCGGCGCTGCGGCCCTTGCTGCCCGACGTCGACGGCCTGCTCACGGTCTCCCCGAGCTGGCAGCAGGCCGGCCCGCCACCCCCGGCGGACCGCCTCGCCGTCACCGAGCAGGCCCTGGTCGGGGTGATCGCCGCCCGGGGCTACGACGCGGTGCTGGCGTTCACCAGCCCGACCCAGTCCCCATGGCCGCCGCTGCATGTCGCGCTGCTCGCCGGGGTACCGGTCCGGGTGGGCCAGTCGGCGGAGTTCGCCGGCGCGCTGGCCACCCACTGGGTGAGCCCACCCCCCGAGCTCACCCATCAGGTGGACCGCTGCCTGCATCTGCTGAACGCAGTGGGCATCGCGTCAGCCGGGCCCCAGTTGGCGCTGCACCTGCCGGCCGGTGCTGCGGACCAGGTGACGGGTCTGCTACCGAACTCCCCGTTCGCGTTGCTCGCCCCAGGGGCGTCCTGCTCCGCCCGCCGGTACCCGGCCGAGCGGTTCGCCACGGTGGCAGCCACCCTGGCCCAGGCCGGCCTGCCGGTGCTGGTCACCGGTACCGCCAGGGAGCAGCCGCTGGTGGCACGGGTGGTCGAGGGCGCGGCGCATCGCCTGGTGCAGGCGTTGCCGGTGCTGGACCTTCCCGCGCTGGCTGCGGTAGTGGCCGCGGCTGCGGTGGCGGTGACCAACAACTCCGGTGGGATGCACCTCGCCGATGCGCTGGGCACGCCGGTGGCGGTGGTCTGGTCCGGCACTGAGCGGGTCGAGGAGATGGCCCCCCGGACGGTGGCCTCGGCGGTGCTCACCACGCCGGTGCCGTGCTCCCCATGCCACCAGTTCCGCTGCCCTTACCACCAGGAATGCCTGGATTTGGAGCCGGCCAAGCTGGCCGAGGCAGCCCTGCAACTGGCCCGGACCCCCGCTGTGCCAGCCGTGCACCCGGACCCCGAGGAGTCGATGTGTCCCCCTCCCAGCCCGCCGGTCGCAGCGCGCTGACCGCCGATCTGCCGGCCCGCATCGCGGCGAGCTCGCCCTCCGTGCTCGTGCTCGGCGATGCCCTGCTCGACGTGTGGCTGACCGGGGAGTCCCGCCGGCTGTGCCGGGAGGCCCCGGTGCCGGTGATCGACGTGAACTGCCGGCACAGCGCACCCGGCGGTGCGGCAAACACCGCGGTGAACTTCGCCGCGCTGGGCGCGGACGTCACGCTGGTGGCGGTGCTCGGCGATGACCAGGAGGCCGGGCTGCTGCGGCGGCTGCTCAGCGCGGCCGGGGTGCGCAGCACCGGCCTGGTCGTCGACCCCGGCTGGCGGACCCCGGTCAAGCAGCGGCTGGTCGCCGGGGACGCCCTGGTGGCCCGGTACGACACCACCCCGCAGCGCCCGCCCGGCCGGGCAGCGGCGCAGGCCACGGTGACCGCCTTCGATGCCGCGCTGCGGGCCGACCCGGCGACCGCCGTGGTGGTCGTCGACTACGGCCTTGGCACCCTGGTGCCCGCCCTGGCCGAGGAGTTGAGCCGCCGCCGGGCCGAGCTGGCGTTGCTGGTGGTGGACGCGCACGAGCTCGGGGGGTGGGCGCCGCTGCGGCCGGACCTGGTCACCCCGAACGTCGCCGAGGCCGCCGTGCTGCTGGACTCCCCGCCGCTGAGCCTGGCACCCGGCGGCGGAGACCGGATCACCCGGTTCGCTGCCCGCCGCGAGGCGCTGCTCGCCGCCACCGGTGCCGAGTCCGTCGCCCTCACCGCAGACCGGGACGGTGCCCTGCTGCTCACCGGCTCAGCCGGGGTGGTGCACCGGACCTGGGCCGAGCCCGCCCCGGAGCTGCAAGCCGCCGGAGCCGGAGATGCCTTCGTCGCGGCGTTGACCCTGGGCACCGTGACCGGGCTGGAGCCCGCCTCAGCGATCGAGTTGGCCCAGGCCGCTGCAGACGTGGCGGTGCGCAGGCCCGGCACCTCGGTATGCACCTCCGCAGCGCTGGCCGACCGGCTGCGCAGCCACCGAGCGGCCCTGCTGGACGACCGCGAGCTGGCCCGGCTGGTCGCCGAGCACCGCGACGCCGGACGGCGGATCGTGTTCACCAACGGCTGCTTCGATGTGCTGCACCGCGGCCACGTCGCCTACCTCAGCCAGGCCAAGCAGCTCGGCGACGTGCTCATCGTCGCGGTCAATGACGATGCCAGCGTGCGCCGGCTCAAGGGCGAGTCCCGCCCGGTGAACCCCGTGCTGGACCGGGTTGCGGTGCTTGCCGCGCTGTCCTGTGTCGACCATGTGGCAGTGTTCACCGAGGACACCCCGGCCCGGCTGATCAAGCTGGTCCGGCCGGATGCCTACGCCAAGGGCGGCGACTACACCCCGGAGATGCTGCCCGAGACACCGCTGGTGCGCAGCCTCGGTGGGCAGGTGCATGTGCTGGATTACCTGCCGGACCGCTCCACCACCCGCATCGTGAACCGGATCCGGGCGGGCACCAGTGGCTGACGCAGGCGGGGCTGAAGCCGCGGAGCTGGACGTGCTGGTGCCCACCCGGGACCGGCCCGTGGAGCTGGCCACCACGCTGGCCGGGCTGGCCGGTCAGCCAGAGCTGCCGTTTCGGCTGGTGGTGAGCGATCAGTCCACCCGGCAGGCGTCATTCGACACCCCGGCCGGGCAGACCATGCTGCGGGTGCTGCGCCACCAGGGCCGCCAGGTCCGGGTCGGACGGCACCTGCCGCGCCGCGGGATGGCCGAGCATCGAGCGTTCCTGCTGGCCCAGGCACTCACCGACTACGTGCTGTTTCTCGACGACGATGTGTGGCTGGAGCCGGGTGCACTGGCCCGGTTGCACACCGCGATCACCGAGCTGCGCTGCGGCTTTGTCGGTGCCGCCGTGCAGGGCCTTTCCTATCTCGACGATCGCCGCCCGCACGAGCTGGAGCCCTATCAGGAGTGGCCGCACCCCCCGGTGCCCGAGCGGATCGAACCCGGCTCGCCCGCCTGGCAGCGCTGGACTCTGCACAATGCCGCCAACCCCACCCACCTCGCCGAGCGGGTCCCGCCGGGTGAGTGGCGGGCTTACAAGGTGGCCTGGGTGGGTGGTTGCGTGCTGTACGACCGCCAGGTGCTGGCCGACGTCGGCGGGTTCGACTTCTGGCGGGAACTACCCATCGGGCACTGTGGCGAGGACGTGCTGGCCCAGCAGCGGGTGATGGCCCGGTGCGGCGGCGCCGGTCTGCTGCCCAGCGGGGCCTACCACCTGGAATCCCCCACCACTGTTCCCGAGCGCCGGGTGGACGCCGCTCGGCGGCTGACCAGATGAGGCGCATCACGGTGTGTATTCGCCTCGACAAACGGGTATGTCTGCGGCGACTCGAGTTATGAGGAGGACGGTCATGACGACGCGCGAGCAGCCGCCGGTCAGTGGCGCTGACAGCTCCGTGGCGCAATTGGTGGAGCGGATGTCCGCTCAGATCACCGCGCTGGTGCGCGACGAGATGGCGCTGGCCACTGCTGAGATGAGGCGCAAGAGCACCCAGGTCGGGGTCGGAATCGGGATCGGCGGTGCAGGCGGGGTCCTGGCATTGCTCGGGCTCGGTTCGCTGACTGCGGCGGCGGTACTGGGGCTGGCGAATGTGCTGGCTCCCTGGCTGGCCGCGCTCATCGTGGGACTGGTACTGATAGTGCTGGCCGGGGTGTTGGCCCTGGCCGGAATCGGGCAGGTTCGTAGCGCCACCCCTCCGGTGCCCGAGCAGGCGATGCAGAGCACGAAACAGGATATCAAGACAGTGAAGGAGAGTATCCACCGATGAGCAGCGAGCAGGAGCGACTGCAGGGTGAGATCGAGGATCTGCGCGGTGAGCTCGGCCAGACCGTGGAGGCCCTGGTGCACAAGGTTGACGTGCCTGCCCGCGCCAAGGAGCGGGTGGATGAGCTGAAGGACGAGGTGGTGGCGCGCGGCAGCGAGCTGCGCGACCAGGCCGTCGATCGCGGCAGCGAGCTGCGTGACCAGGCGGTGGAGCGGGCTGCGGAGCTGCGGGACCAAGCCGTGGCGCGGGGCAGCGAGCTGCGCGACCAGGCCGTGGCGCGTGGCAGTGAGCTGCGTGACCAGGCGGTGGAGCGGGCTGGGGAGCTGCGGGACCGGGCAGCGGACGCCGCCGAGCGGGCCCGTAAGGCAGCGCGCCAGACGCCGAAGAGCAAGTGGCTGACCCTGGCCGCGGTGGGGCTCGCGCTGATCGCTCTGCTCGCTGCCGTGCGCAAGGCGGGGGCTCGATGAGCGTGCTGGGCAAGGTGTCCTACAAGTCGCTGAGCCTGGTGGGCAGTGTGCTCAGCGGCTTGGTGGCGGGGGCGCTTTTCACCAGGATCTGGCGGGTTGTCGCCGACAGTGACGAGGCTCCCGAGCCCACCGCGCTGGATCATCGCACCCGCGAGGTGCTGGTCGCCGCGGCGCTGCAGGGTGCGGTGTTCGGGCTGATCAAGGCAGCGATGGATCGGGCGGCGGCGAAGGGCTACCGGCGCGTCACCGGCAACGACCCGAAACGCTGACCCGCCTGCTCCGGCTTTAATGGACGTGCTGGCGGGTGCCGGGGACCTCGTGGTGCTGCGGGCCAATGCGCTCGGCGACTATCTGCTCGCGCTGCCTGCCCTGCAGAGCCTGCGGGAGGCCTACCCGCAGGCTTGGATAGTGCTCGTCGGGGCGCCTTGGCACGCCCGCACGCTGAGCGGCAGGCCGGCGCCGGTTGACGAGGTGCTGGTGCTGCCCTCGGTCCCCGGGCTGGCCGGGCTGGCACCGGACGCCCCGCCGGTTGAGCAGTTGCCCGGGTTCCTCGACCAGGTGCGGCGGCGGCGGTTCGATCTTGCGGTGCAGTTGCACGGCGGCGGGAGCGCCTCCAATCCGCTGGTCCGCCG
Source organism: Pseudonocardiaceae bacterium (assembly GCA_035714625.1). GTDB lineage: Bacteria > Actinomycetota > Actinomycetes > Mycobacteriales > Pseudonocardiaceae. Next base: position 31,262 of record DASTLT010000299.1, read on the forward strand.
GTTTGGTGCCGGCCTGACCGTGGGCCTGCGGGCGGCGGACGCACCGCCACTGGACCGCTGCGTGCCCTACTGCTTCTACCAGCCGGAAGTGTCGCGCGCGCTGGAAGTGGTGGCGCTGGTCGGGGGCCGGGTTCCGCAGGACCCGGTGTTCTTCGCGGTCACCGCGGCTGACCGGGCGCAGGCCGAGCCGCAGTTACCCGCTGGGAACGCCCCGCTGGTAGCGTTGCACCCCGGCGCGACCGATGAACGGCGCCGCTGGCCCGCGCAGCGCTTCGCCGCACTGGGGGACGCCCTGGCCGAGGGCGGCGCCACCGTGCTGGTCACCGGCACGGAGCCGGAGGCGGTCCTGGTGAGCACCGTCGTTGAGGGCATGCGCGCTCCGGCTGTTCCGCTGGTCGGGAAACTGGACGTGGGGGGGCTCGCCGCGTTGTACCAGCGGTGCGCGCTGGTGGTCAGCAACGACACTGGCCCGCGGCACCTCGCCGAGGCCGTCGGTACCCCCACGGTGGGGCTCTTCTGGTGCGGTAATGCGATCAACGCGGGCCCGGCCACCCGCGGCGCGCACCGGGTTCTGCTGAGCTGGACCCTGCACTGCCCGGTGTGCGGCGCGGACTGCACCCGCGACCTGTACCCACACCGCCCCGGAAACGGCTGCCCGCACCGTTGCTCCTTCCTCACTGATATCCCCGTGACGGAGGCTGTCACCGAGAGCATCGAGCTACTGGAGTCGGCTGGCCGGTGGTAGGCCAGCCGGCCTCGACACCGGTGGGTGAGAGGCAGGCGACGGTGAGGGCGGATCAGGGTGTTTCCGGAGTGGCCAGCGAGCTCTATTCGATGAATCCCGCGGCGTTCGTGGCGGCCCGCACCGCGGCTGCCCGGCAGGCCCGCACGGCTGGTGATCGCGCCCTGGCCAGCGCAATCGGGCGGCTGCGGCGACCTACCAGCTCGGCCTGGGCGGTCAACCTGCTGGTCCGCGCCGCAGGTGTTGACGTGGCCGAATTGCTGGCACTGGGCGAGGCGTTGCGAGCGGCCCAGCAGCAGTTGCAGGGTGACCAGCTACGGCAGCTCAACCAGCGGCGGCGAGAGCTGCTCGGGGCATTGGCGCAGCGGGCCCGGCAGCTTGCCGCCGACGCTGGACACCCGCTGGGCGCGCCGGCCTCGGTCGAGGTGGAGCAGACCCTCGCGGCGGCGCTGGTGGACCCCGCGGCGGCGGAGGCGGTGCGCGCCGGGCAACTTGCCCGGCCGCTGCAGCACGTCGGCCTCGGACCGGAACCGTCGACCGCTGCCCTGGCGGCCCGCCCCGCCGAGCCCCGGCCCGTCCCGCCAACCCGGCCCTCGCCCTCGACAGTTGAGGAGACGGCGCGTCGGCGCGGGGAGCGTAACGAGCGCCTGACGCGCGATCTGGAGCAGGCCCGCCAGGAGCTGTCCGCGGCCAGGCAGCGCACCGAGGCTGCCGAGCAGCAGGCGCGGGAAGCCGCCGAGCGTGCCGCGCAGGCCGAGCGCAGGCTGATCGCGGCGCAGCGCGACCGGGAGCAGGCCGAGCGGGAGTGCGCGGACGCCCAGCACCGCGCCCGTTCCGCAGCGCGGGCGCGCGACGAGGCGCAGCAGCGGCTGCAGCGGCTGACCGACCAGCGGCACGCGGCGCAGTGACCTGAGGTTCGCATTTGCCGATGCCGGGTACTCCCTTGACATGTTTCGTCAGCTACTGATCGGTGCGGCGGCGGGGGCTGTGGGCACCACCGCCATCAACGCCGTGACTTACCTGGACATGGTGGTACGGGGCCGGCCGGCCAGTAAGACACCCGAGCTCACCGTGCAGCACCTGACCGCCCGGATCGGGGTGGAGGTGCCCGGCGCGCCGGAACAGCGCCCGGCCAGGTTGTCCGCCCTCGGTGCGCTGCTGGGCATCGGGGCTGGAGTCGGGGTGGGGGCGCTGTACGGCTTCGCGCGCGGGCTCGGGTTGCGCCTGCCGACCGGCGTCGGCGCGGTCGCGATCACGGCGACGGTGCTGGCCGCCACCAACGGTCCCATGGTGCTGCTGGGCGTCACCGACCCCCGGTCCTGGAGTGGCAGCGACTGGCTTGCCGACCTTGTGCCGCACGGCGTCTACGGTCTCGTCACGGCGGCGGCCTATGCGGTGGCCGAGTGACGTGCGGCCACGTCCCGCTGTTCCCTGCTGAGCTGTCTCCCCGGTCGCCGGGCCATGCGTGGCTGGCGACCGGAGGGGGGTTCGGGTATGGTCGAACGGATGTTCGAACTATCTCTCCTTCTCCCCGAGGAAATCCAGCTTGAGCAGATCTGATCAGCGAGCAGGGGGTCGCCCTGATGGGTTGACGCGGCACCGCATCTGCGAGACTGGCGCGAGTGGAACCGCTGGGCTGGGAGGACCCGCTACCGCACCGGCCTCGGCGGATACTCATCTCGGGGGCCAGCGGTTCGGGCAAGAGCACGCTGTCGCGGGCACTCTCGGCGTCGCTGTCCGTGCCCTACCACGAACTCGACGCGCTCTACCACGGCCCCCAGTGGGTGCCTCGGCCGCAGTTCATCGCCGACGTCATTGCGGTTGCAGCCAACGAGCGGTGGGTGACCGAATGGCAGTATTCCGCGGTCCGGCCCATCCTGCTGGCCCGGGCCGACCTCATCGTGTGGTTGGACCTGCCGCGATGGCGCGTGATGAGCCAGCTCGTGGCCCGGACCGTCGTCCGTCGTCTGCGTCGTATCGAGCTGTGGAACGGAAACGTGGAGCCACCCTTGTGGACACTGATCACCGATCACGATCACATCCTGCGGTGGGCATGGCAGGCGCACTCGCGGACTCGCGACCGGATGCGCGACGTGCTCGCCGCCCCGGAGTGCCCCATGGTGGTGCGGCTCCGCAGCCGCCGTGAGGTCCAGAGCTGGTTGTCCGGTCCGGTCCAGCGGGTCGCGTCAGCACCGAGAGGACCCTGAGCCCGATATAATCGAACGCATGTTCGAAGAATTGCTCGAGGTGGCTCTCGACCCGCCTGCTCCGTTCTGATCTGATGAGGGAGTTTTCTGGCCTGGGAGTCGCGTGATGGGCTGGAACAACCCGCTGGTCCGGTGGTCGGATCGGGAGCGCACGCTGTCCGGACCGGAGCAGACCGGAGCCACCCCCGGGGTGCAGCCCATTCCCTACGCCGAGCTGCACTGTCACTCCAACTTCAGTTTCCTGGATGGGGCCAGCCACCCCGAGGAGCTGGTTGAGCAGGCCGCCCGGCTCGGCCTGGACGCGATCGCGCTCACCGATCATGACGGCATGTACGGCGTGGTGCGCTTCGCCGAGGCGGCCCGCGAGCTGGGCGTCAAGACCGTATTCGGGGCCGAGCTCACCCTCGGCCTGCCCGCGCCCCGCAGCGGGGTGCCCGACCCGGAGGGTGAGCACCTGCTGGTGCTGGCCCGCGATCCCGAGGGATACCGCCGCCTCTCCCGGGTAATCAGCGACGCGCAGCTCGCCGGGAAGGAGAAAGGTAAGCCGGTTTACGACCTGAATGCGGTGGCCGCGGCTGCCGGCGGGCACTGGGTGGTGCTCACCGGCTGCCGCAAGGGGGCGGTGCGCCGGGCGCTGGCGCGCGAAGGACCGGCGGCCGCGGCTGTGCAGCTCCGCCGACTGGCGGCTCTGTTCGGTGCGCAGCACGTCGTCGTCGAGCTTACCGTGCACGGTCTCCCGGACGACACCGAGCGCAATGACGGCCTCGCCGCGCTGGCCGAGGCGGAAGGGCTTGCCATCGTCGCCACCACTGCCGCGCACTACGCCACCCCCTCCCGGCACCGGCTGGCCACCGCACTCGCCGCGATCAGGGCCCGGCGCAGCCTGCACGACATGGACGGCTGGCTGCCCGCCGCAGGCACGGTGCACCTGCGCTCCGGCGCGGAGATGGCGCACCGGTTCGCCCGCTGGCCCGGCGCCGTCGAGCGGGCCACCGCGCTGGGCCGGGAGTGCGCCTTCGACCTGCACCTGGTGGCGCCGGACCTGCCGCCGTTCGACGTCCCGGCCGGTCATACCGAGGCGAGCTGGCTGCGCGAGCTCACCTGGCTCGGCGCGGCCACCCGCTACGGCAGCTACGACGAGCGCCCCGTCGCCTATCATCAGATCGAGCACGAGCTGGCCGTCATCGAGGAGAAGAACTTCCCCGGTTACTTCCTCATCGTCCGCGACATTGTGGGGTTCTGCCGCCGGGCCGGCATCTTCTGCCAGGGCCGTGGCTCGGCGGCCAACTCCGCGGTCTGCTACGCGCTGGGCATCACCAGCGTCGACGCGGTGGCTATGGACCTGCTTTTCGAGCGGTTCCTCGCCCCGGACCGGGACGGCTACCCCGACATCGACCTCGATATCGAGTCCGACCGCCGGGAGGAAGCCATCCAGTACGTCTACCGACGATACGGCCGCGACCGCGCCGCCCAGGTCGCCAACGTGATCACCTACCGGGCCCGCTCAGCGGTGCGGGACGTGGCCAAGGCGCTCGGCTACTCGACCGGCACTCAGGCCGCCTGGAGCAAGCAGATCGACCGGTGCGACCCACTGGAGCGGGCAGCCGAGGAGACCGAGATCCCCGAGCCGGTGCTGGCCCTGGCCGCCGAGCTGGTGGGGTTCCCCCGGCACCTGGGTATCCACCCCGGGGGCATGGTGATCTGTTCCCGTCCGGTAGCCGAGGTCTGCCCGGTGGAGTGGGCACGGATGGCGAACCGCTCAGTGGTGCAGTGGGACAAGGATGACTGCGCGGCCGCCGGGCTGGTCAAGTTCGATCTGCTCGGACTCGGGATGCTCTCCGCGCTGCACTACGCGGTCGATCTGGTGGCGCGGCACTACCGGCACCGCGTGCAGCTCTCCGATCTGCAGCCCACCGATCCCGCCGTTTATGCGATGCTCGCCCGGGCCGACTCGGTCGGGGTGTTCCAGGTGGAGTCCCGCGCGCAGATGGCTACCCTGCCCCGGCTCAAACCGCGCTGCTTCTACGACCTGGTGGTCCAGGTGGCGCTGATCCGCCCCGGCCCGATCCAGGGCGGCTCGGTGCACCCTTATCTCCGGCGCCGGAACGGTCGGGAGGAATGGGACTACGACCATCCGCTGCTGGCGAACGCGCTGCGCAAGACGCTGGGGGTGCCGCTGTTCCAGGAACAGCTCATGCAGATGGCCATCGACGTGGCCGGCTTCTCTGCCGCCGAGGCCGACGAGCTGCGCCGGGCGATGGGCGCCAAACGTTCCACCGAGCGGATGGCGAAGCTGCGCGGGCGGCTGTTTGCGGGCCTGGCCCGGCACGGGATCACCGGTGAGCTGGCCGAGCGAATCTACGCCAAGCTGCTGGCCTTCGCCGACTTCGGGTTCCCGGAGAGCCATTCGATCAGCTTCGCTTCGCTGGTCTACTACAGCGCCTGGTTCAAGCACTACTATCCGGCGGCGTTCTGCGCGGCCCTGCTGCGCGCCCAGCCAATGGGCTTCTACTCGCCGCAGTCGCTGATCGCCGATGCCCGGCGGCATGGCGTCACCGTCCGGGGCCCGGACATCAACTTCAGTGGGGTGCATGCCGGGCTGGAGCCGGCTGCTGAGGGGGCACCGGAACAGGCGCTGCGGCTGGGACTGGCCGGCGTGCGCACGGTGGGCGAGCCGCTGGCTACCCAACTGGTGAACGAGCGCACCGCGCACGGCTGGTACCGCAGTATTGCCGACGTCGCGAACCGGGTGGCGCTGAGCACCGCCCAGGCCGAGGCGCTGGCCACCGGTGGGGCATTCGACGAGCTGAGTCCCGGACGCCGGCAGGCGCTCTGGTCCGCAGGTGCGGTCGCTGCCCAGCGCCCGGACCGGCTGCCTGGCATCGGGGTGGGGGTCAGCGCACCTGAACTGCCCGAGATGAGTCCACTGGAGCTGGCCGCGGCCGACGTGTGGGCCACCGGAGTCTCGCCGGGCAGCTTCCCTACCCAGTTCCTCCGGGCCGACCTGGACGCCCTCGGGGTGTTGCCCGCCGCTGAGCTGTCGGGGCGGGTGGACGGGGAGCGGGTGCTGGTCGCGGGTGCGGTGACCCACCGGCAGCGCCCGGCCACCGCGGGTGGAGTCACCTTCCTCAACCTGGAGGACGAGACCGGCATGGTGAACGTGATCTGCTCACCCGGCTTCTGGGTCCGGTACCGCACGGTGGTCCGGTCCTGCGCGGCGCTGCTGCTGCGCGGCAGGCTGCAACTCGCCGACGGGGTGACGGCCGTGCTGGCCGAGCAGGCCGCACCGCTGAATCTCCGGATACGCTCGCCCTCCCGGGACTTCCGATGAGCGGGTCGCGGTGACGAGGCTCCCGGGTGAAGCAACGTGCCGGCGCCCTGGTCGCCGCCGCGCACGGGCTGCGGGTGGACCTGAGCTCGGACTCGAACCTGGGCCCGGACCTGGAACTATGACCGGCTCCGGCCTGCTCGGCCGGTACCGGGAGGTG
>DASTLT010000300.1:0-24685 GCA_035714625.1 Pseudonocardiaceae bacterium
CCGGGGTGCTGCGCAGGTTCGGCGCCGACCTGCAGCAGGCCCGGCGCCGGATCAACACCGACGTCGCCGAGACCACCCGTGGGCTGATCCCCGAACTGCTCGGCGCGGGGGTGCTCGGGCCGCAGACCGTCGCGGTGCTGGTCTCCGCGCTGTACCTGAAGGCGGCCTGGACCCACCCGTTCGATCAGGGTGCCACCCAGCCGCGCCGGTTCAGCACACCATCGGGGCCGGTCGAGGTACCCACCATGGAACTGGTCGCCGAGCTGGGCTACGCCAGGACCGAGCACTGGCAGGTGGTCACGCTGCCCGCCAGGGGTGGCGTGGCGGCGGTGATCCTGCTGCCGCACGGCCCGCTGGGCCCGGCCGAGGCCGCGGCTGGCTGGGACGGTGCGCTGGACCCGACCCGGCCGCGGCGGGTGAAGCTGCGGCTGCCCCGGCTGAAGCTGGAGTGGAGCGCCGGGTTGCGCGAGCCCCTCGCCGCGCTCGGCGCGGCGGCGATGTTCGACCCGGAGCGCGCCGACCTGACCGGGCTGACCCCGACCCGCCCGGCCTGGGTGGACGCAGTGGTGCACCAGGCCGTGCTGCGGATCGACGAGCAGGGGCTGGAGGGCGCAGCGGCCACCGCGCTGGTGGTCGCGCTGCGGGCGCTGGTCACCCGGCCCGCCGAGCCACTGCTCGTCGAGGTGGACCGGCCGTTCCTGCTGCTGGTCCGGCACTCCCGCACCGGCGCGGTCTACTTCCTGGCCCGGGTCACCGACCCGTCCTGAGCACCAGTCTCCACCCGCACCTCGCCGGTGCAGCCGTCGACGGTGACGATCTGGCCATCCCGCAGCAGCTTGGTGGCGTTGCCGGTGGCCAGCACCGCGGGCACCCGGTACTCGCGGGCGATGATCGCCGGATGGGAGAGCAGGCCGCCGGTGTCGGTGACCAGGGCGCCGACACTGGGGAAGAGGATGGACCAGGCAGCGGTGGTCTCCGGGCAGATCAGCACATCGCCGGGTCGGAGCTTGCCGAACCCGGTCTCATCAGTGATCACGCAGGCGGGTCCGGTGTAGCGGCCAGCACAGGCGGCGACGCCGCGCAGCGCCAGGCCGGCGGGCCGGTCAAGGCCGGGCTGGTCAGTGCCTGGCCGGCCGGGGTGCTCGCCGGTCGCGGCCCAGGCCCACCCCGCCACGTCCAGGGCATGACGGGCCTCGGGGGGCAGGGCGGCGCCCCCGGCACCTGCCACCAGTGCCGCCCTGCCGTAGCTCGGCATGCCGTAGCTCGCTGGGCCGGGATGGGCCTGCGCCCAGGCGCGCTCCGCCGCGCGGTGGGCCACCACGTCGCGGCGACCCGTCCGGTCCCGCAGCGCGGCGGCTGCCTCGTCCGAGGTCAGGAAGAACACGTCCGGGGCCCGGGCGAGCTGGCCGCGGTCGGTGAGGCGGCGGCCCAGCTCCAGCACCGCATAGCGGAGCAGCGCCCGGGCCGCGCTCCAGTGGAACATGCTGTCCTCCCGCACCGGATATGCCTGCTGGGCGCGGGCCAGGGCGCGCTCGAACCGATCCCGGTGGGCGGCGGGGCGCGCGGCGAGCTTCGCCTGCGCCTCGGCCACCGCGGCGGACCGCTCCTGCTGCAGCGCGGCGACGTGGGCGGCGGGGGTGAGGGGCCGGACCATCTGGTCTCGGATGAGGCTCAACATGAGGGTGGGCCGCTCGGCCAGGGTGGGATCGATCAGGTCGGGGCTCATCGCGCGGTGGCCGTACTCGCGCTGGTAGCCGGCGAAGGCGCGGGCGAACCCGGCGTCGACGCCGGCCAGCAGCAGCGCGGTGTCCGCGCCAACGCGCTCCAGCAGGCGCGCCACGCCCGAAGTGGCCCGGGCGCGCTGGGCGAGGTCGGCCAAGGCGAAGGCGGGCTCGGTGGTCTTGCCCGGCAGGCCGGTCAGCAGTTGCAGCACCCGGCGGACGTCCCAGTGGAGCAGATCCCGGGCGGCCACCCCCAGCTCGCCGAGCAGGAACGCGCCCGCGGCACCAACCCGGCAGTGCGCGTCCTGGATGTGCTCGACCAGCGCCTGGACCGCCTGCAGGTGCTCGGCCAGCCCGGTGTCGGTCAGGCTGGTGAGATCGACGTCGCGGTGCTGCGCGACCCGGGCCGTCAGTGCTGGCGCCCATTCCTCGTGCCAGCGCCGGACGGTCTGGCCCGGCTCATCGGCGCGGACCGCGGCCACGATCTGCTGGATGCGGGCCTGCACCTGCTCAGGAGTGTCCGGGGCCACCACCCGGGTGTACATCCACCCGCCGATCTCGGCGAACTCAAGCCCGTCCGCCACGCCGTAGGCGAACAGGTGGGTGAGCGCGGCCTGCAGGGCAGGCAGCGCCAGCGAGCGGTGCATCGGCGACCACGGCCGGGGGCAGTACCCGTCGCGCTGCCAGAACCCGGGCGGCACCTCGACCGGGACGGCGGCCAGTACCGGCAGCGCGGTGATCGGGCGGGCCTGCAGCAGCCAGAGCTGCCCGCCGGCCAGTGCCCACTCGATGTCCTGCGGCGCACCGAGGTGCGCTGCCACCCGCCCGGCCAGCTCGGCGACCGCTCGGGCCTGCTCGGCGGTGATGGCGTCGGCGCGGCCAGAGCGGCGGGTCGGCACCCCGCCGCGAACCACCCACTCATCCGGCGTCACCTGGCCGGCGGCCAACCGGTCACCGAGCCCGCGCACCGCGCTCACCATGGTCTCGGCGCGGTCCCCGGTGACCGGGTTGGCGCTGAAGGCCACCCCCGCGGCCTGCGCCGGCACCATCCGCTGCACCAGCACCGCCATCGGCGGCCCGCCGCCCAGGCCACGGGCCCGCCGGTAGGCGCTGACCTGCTCGGAACCGGCCGAGGCCCGGCAGGCCCGGACCGCGGCCAGCAGCGCCGCGCTGCCCCGGACGTCCAGCACGGTGGTGTACTGGCCGGCGTAGGAGGCGCCGGCCAGGTCCTCGTCCACCCCGGAGGAGCGGACCGCCAGCGCCTGCGCACCCATCGCCGCGGTGATGGCGGCCAGCGCCCCGGCCACGTCCTCGGTGTCGGTGGGGAGCACGAACCCGTCGGGCACCGGAAAGCCGGCGGCGAGCAGCTCCCCCAACGCGGCTGCCTTCCGGCCGACCCGGCCGGTGTCGGCCAAGGTGACGCCACGTAGCGGCCATGCCGAACTCATCTTATGCACGATCCGTGCCTCTCCGATGCCGGCAAGCAGCACAATGGTCGTCGCGGCGGGCTGGCGCCGCGCCGCGGTCCGCGGTGGGAGAAGGGAGCCGGATGACCCACCAGGTTCGAGGTGTGGTGGCCCTGGAGCAGGGCGCGCCGGTGTCGCTGCAGGCGATCCAGGTCCCCGATCCGGGACCCGGCGAGGCCCTGGTTCGGGTGCAGGCCTGCGGGGTGTGCCACACCGACCTGCACTACCGCGAGGGTGCGATCAACAACGAGTTCCCGTTCCTGCTGGGTCACGAGGCGGCCGGGACGGTCGAGGCGGTGGGGGCCGGGATCACCGGCCTGGCACCCGGCGATTACGTGGTGCTGGCCTGGCGGGCGCCCTGCGGCCAGTGCCGCTCGTGCCTGCGCGGCCGGCCCTGGCACTGCTCCGCCAGTTACACCGCCGGGCAGCGCATGCGGCTGGCCGACGGCACCGCGCTGCGCCCGGCGCTGGGCGTCGGCGGCTTCGCCGAGCTCACCTTGGTGGCGGCGGGCCAGGCCGTGCCGGTCGACCGCGCGGCCCGGCCGGAGGTCGCCTGCCTGATCGGCTGTGCGGTGGTGACCGGCTACGGTGCCGCCGTGCACACCGGCGGGGTGGTGCCGGGCGACACGGTGGCGGTGATCGGCTGCGGTGGCGTGGGCGCCGCCGCGGTGGCCGGCGCCGACCTGGCCGGAGCGCGGATGGTGATCGCGGTCGACATCCACCCCGGCAAGCTGGAGTGGGCCCGCCGCTTCGGAGCCACCCATACGGTGAACGCGGCCGAGACCGACCCGGTGGCGCAGATCCGGCTGCTCACCGGCGGGCACGGAGCCGATGTGGTGATCGAGGCGGTCGGTCGTCCGGAGACCTACCGGCAGGCGCTGCTGGCCCGCGATCTGGGCGGCACGCTGGTGCAGGCCGGCTACCCCGACCCGACGATGAGCATCGAGCTGCCGCTGCAGGAGCTGTTCGACCGGGGCGGGGCGCTGCGGCCCTCGCTGTACGGCGACTGCCTGCCCGCGCGGGACTTCCCGGTGCTGATCGACCGCTACCTGCGGGGCAGGCTCGACCTGGATGCCTTCGTGTCCGAGACCATCGCCCTGGACCAGGTGGAGCAGGCGTTCACCAGGATGGCTCGGGGTGAGGTGCTGCGCTCGGTCGTGGTGCCGGCCGGCCGGCCAGGGCCTTTCTAGGGCAGCGCCCTGGCCGGCTCGCGGAACGGGATGCACGTCGAGGGTCACCGCACTCACCCGATGGCGAGGCCCACGGCCACCGGCGGGAGGTTGCCGACGCTTGCCAGCGGGGTCAGGCAGCCGGTGCTGTTGATCCGGAACGTCATGATCGTCTGCGTGCCCTGGGTCAGCACGTCCAGGTACCGGCCCTGCGCCCCGATCACCATGTCGATCGGCAGGCTGGTGTCGCCGGTGACGCCGGTGCGGCCATCGTCAGTGAGCAGAGTCAGCTCACCACTGGCCTTGACGCTGAACCCGGAGACCGAGCCGCTCAGCGTGTTGGCGCTGTAGGAGAAGCGGCCATCCGGGGTGTTGGCGATCCAGCAGGCGGTGCCCTGTTTCGTCGGCACCGCTGCGCTGATGACGGTCAGCTCACCGTCCGGACTGACCGCATAGGACGACACCGAGCTGTTCTGCATGGACAGGTTCCCCAACTCGGACACAATGAGATGGCCCTGGGCGTTGAACGCGAACCCGAACGGCCCGCGGCCGGCCGAATTGTTCTCCATCACGGCCCCCGGACGGCCGTCCTCCTCGACCTGGAAGACCGTGATCCGGTTGGCGGCGAGCTCGGTGACGACCAGCAGGGTGCCGTCCGGGTTGAAGGCGACCTGCGCCGGACCGGAGAAAGGCGAGCTCAGCGCCCGGCCGGAGTCCTCCAGCGGGGTCAGGACACCATTGCGGTCAATGGTGAACCCAGCGATCTGGCCGGTGCCGGGACCGTCCAGCCCGACGCTGCCGACCAGGTTGTTCACCGCGTTCACCACGTACACCAGGTTGCCGAAGGTCGTGACGCTCACCGGCAACACGCCACCTGACGGCACTTTGCTCGCGAACTGCAGCCCGCTGGGGGTCACCAGGAACGAGGTGAGCTCATTGCTGCCGGGGTTCACCGCGAACAGAAAATTCCGATCCTGACTCAGCGTCACTGCGCTCTGCGAGACCAGGGGCCCGCCGGCGCCCAATCCCCCGGTGCGGAAGGCGGGCAGCGGGCGGACCACTCCATCCGCGGTCAAGGGCCCGGGGAGGCCGGGCGGGGGTGGGGAGGTCAGCGGAATCAGATTTCCGCTCTCCTGACGGACGAAAACCGCGACGGCGTTGCCGTCCGCGGCATTGGTGAGCGCGTAGACACGTTCCTTGGGTGGTGTCGGCATTGACATTGGGTTCTCTCCCTGGATGATTTCATGGAAAACCGGCATTTCCGCTGCTCGGCGTCACCAAATGGAGGCCACTACCCGCGAGGGTGATACACCCTGCGGCCAGCGCGCTCGGCCGGCCAGATCACGTATCAGCCGGTCGGAGCGACGCTCCCTCAGATATGACCGACAGTGCCGTCGACCGGCGCGACGACCATCCGGCCGCGGTAGCGCAGGGCCCCCCGGCGGGCCTGTGGCGCAGCGGCGACTTCGTCAAGCTCTGGAGTGGCCAGACCATCTCGGTGCTCGGCTCCGCGGTCACCGGCCTGGCCCTGCCGGTGGTCGCGATCCAGGTGCTGCACGCCCGGCCGTTCGAGGTCGGGCTGGTGACCGCGGCCTGGTCAGCGCCGTTCCTGCTCTCGCTGTTCTTCGGCGTCTGGGTGGACCGGCACCGCCGCCTACCGATCTTGATCGGGACCAACCTGGGACGGGCGGTGATCATCGGGATGGTGCCGCTGGCGGCCCTGCTTGGCGTGCTGGGCATGCCGTATCTCTACGTCGTCGCCTTCCTCATGGGCCTGCTGACGGTGCCGTTCGACCTCGCCTACCTGTCCTACCTCCCTTCGCTCGTCGAGCGCAGGCAGCTCGTCGCAGCCAACAGCAGGCTTGTGACCAGCGCAACACTGGCCGATATCGGCGGCAGGCCGCTGGCGGGGCTGCTCATCGAGCTGCTGAGCGCACCCTTCGCGCTGGTTGTCGACGCGGTCTCCTATCTGTGCTCCGCGGCCAGCCTGGCGGCGATCGACCAGCGGGAGCCCACCCCGTCCAGGCCAGCGCGGCGACGCACCCCACGACAGGGCCTCAGCGATATCCGGGCGGGCCTGAAACTGGTATTCGGTGACCGCAACCTGCGCGCCCTCGCCGGGCAGGCGGGCACCTTCAACCTGTTCCAGACCGTCATCATCACCGTCTTTCAGTACTACGCCCTCACCACGCTGGGGCTGAGCCCCTTCTGGCTCGCCATCGTGCTGAGCACCATGGCCGTCGGTGCCTTCACCGGCTCGCTGTTCGCCGCCCGGTTGCGGCAGCGGCTCGATTTCGGCCCGGCCTTGCTCGCGGCGGCTGCTCTCGGCTGCGGTGCGCCTGGCCTGCTGCTCCTCGTCACCGGGGGTGGCGGCGGCTATCTGGCGGTGCTGGCCCTGGCATTTTTCACCCACGGGGTCGGGCTGGCCGTGACGAACATTCTGGCGGTCACGTTTCGCCAGTCCGTCACGCCGCACCACCTGCAGGGGCGAATGCATGCGAGTTACCGGTTGCTGATCTACGGATCGGTCCCGGTCGGGGCACTCCTCGGGGGTGCGCTGGGCGGTGAGGTGGGGCTGCGGGCCGCGCTCGCGATCGGCGTCGTGGGCCTGGCCGGTGCATTTCTCTGGCTGATTCGCGCACCGATCCGTTTGCTGCGCGAGCTGCCGAGGCCGCTGACCGGAGCCGGACCAGGTGACGGGTGACGGGTGTATCAGCGGATCGCTATTCGTGTCTGGTCAGGTGAGCGTGCAAAAGACGACCAGCGCAACTGGTGTCGACAATGAGGAGTGACGAACGGCATGAACAGTGTGCCAGCGCCCGCTGCGGGAACGTCCGAATCGCGGCGAGCCGTGTTGGCCCGGCAGTTGCGCCGGACCAGGGCGGGCCGGCCGGGCCAGCCGGAAATCCACCGCCGGCCGGCCGGGATGGACCGGGTTCCGCTGTCGTTCGCCCAGGAGCAGTTGTGGTTCCTGACCCAACTGGCGCCGCAGGCCCCCACCTACAACGTCCCGCTCGCGCTGCGCCTGGACGGTCCCTGTGACCGCACCGCCCTGCAGCGGGCCCTGCAGGCGATGGTGGCCCGCCACGAGAGCCTGCGGACCACCTTTCCCAGCGTCGACGGCCGCCCGTGGCAGGTGATCGGCCCCCCGGCAGCGGTGGAGCTGGGCCTGACCGACCTGTCCGGGCTGCCCGCCGGGCAGCGCGGTGCCGAGCTGACCCGGGTGGCGACCACTCAGGCCCGGCGTCCCTTCGCCCTCGACCAGGGCCCGCTGCTGCGGACCCACCTGGTGCGCCTCGGCGAGACCAGCCATGTGCTGGTGCTGACCGTGCACCACATCGTCTACGACGGATGGTCCTCCGGGGTGTTCCTGCGCGAGCTGGGCGCCCTCTATGACCAGTTCACCACCGGAGCCGAGGCAGGACTGGCCGAGCCCGCCCTGCAGTACGCCGACTACGCCCTCTGGCAACGCGAGCAACTGACCGGTGACCGGCTCGCCCAACTGCTGGAGTACTGGACCGCCACCCTGGCCGACGCCCCGACCTTGGAGCTGCCGACCGACCGGCCCCGACCGGCCGTCCAGTCCTTCGCCGGCACCAACGAGTCACTCGAGATCCCCGGGCCACTGGCGGGTGCGCTGCGGGAGCTGAGCCGCGCGCACGGCGCCACGCTGTTCATGACCCTGCTCGCGGGCTACGCGGTGCTGCTGTCCCGCTACAGCGGCCAGGACGACATCGTGGTCGGCACCCCCGCCGCCAACCGCACCCGCACCGAGCTCGAACCGGTCATCGGCTACTTCGTCACCATGCTGGCGCTGCGCATCGACCTGTCCGGGGACCCCAGCTTCCTCGAGCTGCTCGACCGGGTGCGGCAGGCCACCATGGGCGCCTACGTCCACCAGGACCTGCCGTTCACCACGCTGGTCGACGCGCTGCGCCTGGAGCGCGACCCCAGCCGGTCCCCGGTGTTCCAGACCGGCTTCACCGTGCAGGACAGCCAGGACGGCGCGTTCAGCTCCACGCTGCGCGTCGACGTGGACGACGTGCCCACCGCGACCGCCAAGACCGACCTCAGCCTGTTCGTCACCGAGTCCGCAGACCGGCTCGGCCTCGGGATGGAGTACGCCGTCGGGCTGTTCGACCCGGCGACCGTGCAGCGGATGCTGACCCACCTGCGGGTGTTGCTGGAAGGCGTGGTGGCGGATCCGGGGCGGCGGCTGTCGCAGTTGCCGTTGCTCACCGCCCAGGAGCGCCGGCGCCAGCTCGTGGAGTGGAACGACACCGCCGCCGCGGTGCCCACCCAGTTGGTGCACGAGCTGTTCGCGGCGCAGGCCGCGGCCACCCCGGAAGCGACCGCGGCAGTGCTGGGCGACCAGTCCGTCTCCTACCGGGAGCTGGACCGGCAGGCCAACCAGGTGGCCCGCTACCTGCAGCACCTCGGGGTGGGCCCGGACGTGTTGGTGGGCGTCTGCGCGCCGCGCTCGCTGCGCCGCCTGGCCGGGATCCTGGGGGTACTCAAGGCGGGTGGCGCCTACCTGCCACTGGACCCCAGCTACCCCGCCGAGCGGTTGGCGTTCATGCTGGAGGACAGCGCGGTCGCGGTGGTGCTGGCCGAGTCGGCCACGGCGGGCGCGGTGGCCGGCCAGCGGACGAGGGTGGTGTCCCTGGACACCGCCTGGGCGGCGATCACCGCCTGCGACGACACCGCGCCGCCCAGCTTGGCGGGTGGGTCCGAGCTGGCATATGTGATCTACACCTCGGGGTCCACCGGCCGGCCGAAGGGGGTGCTGATCGAGCACCGTTCGGTGGCGAACTATGTGGTGGCCGCCGCCCGGGAGTTCGGGGTGGGGCCGGGCGAGCGGATCCTGCAGTTCGCCTCGCTGAGCTTCGACGCCTCGGTGTTCGAGATGTTCGCCGCGCTGACCAGCGGCGCGACCGTGTGCCTTGCCGAAGAGGAGACGCTGCGCTCAGCCGGGAAGCTGGCCCGGTTGCTGCGCGCGCAGCGGATCACCGTGGTCCTGCTCACCCCCGGGGTGGCGGCGGTGCTGGCACCCGACGCCGGCACGTTCCCCGACCTGCGGGTGATCGTCATCGGGGGGGAGGCGTTCTCCTCGGAGCTGGTGCGGGCGTGGGCCGGTCCGGGCCGGCGGGTGGTCAACGGCTACGGGCCGACCGAGACCACGGTGGCCGTGGTGGTCGGCGACTGCCGGGGGGATGAGCCCACCCCGCCGATCGGCCGGCCGCTGCCCAACCAGCAGGTCTATGTCCTGGACCGGGCGCTCAACCCGGTGCCGGTGGGGGTGACCGGCGAGCTGTACCTGGGCGGGCTGGGCCTGGCCCGGGGTTACCTGAACCGCCCGGAGCTGACCGCCGAGCGGTTCGTCACCCACCCGTTCGCCGACGACCCGGACGCCCGCCTCTACGCCACCGGTGACCTGGCCCGCTGGCTGCCCGACGGCAAGCTGGTGCTGCTGGGCCGGACCGACCACCAGGTCAAGATCCGCGGCTACCGGGTGGAGCTGGGCGAGATCGAGACCGTGCTGGCCGCGCACCCCGGGGTGGCCCAGGCCGTGGTGACGGCTCGCGAGGACGGGACCGGGCACAAGCAGTTGGTCGGCTACGTCACCGCTGCGGCAGGCCAGGCGGTGGACCCGCTCGAGCTGCGCCGCCATCTGGAGGCCACGTTGCCCGGCTATCTGGTGCCCGCCCAGTTGGTGGTGCTCGACGCCTTCCCGCTGACCGCCAGCGGCAAGCTCGACCGCAACCGGTTGCCCGCCCCCACCCCGACCGCGCCGGATGGCGCGCAGCTTCCGCGCACCGTGGTGGAGGCCCTGCTCGCCGACGTGTTCGCGGAGGTGCTGGGCGTGCCTGCGGTCGGCGTGGCCGATGACTTCTTCGAGTTGGGCGGCAACTCGTTGCAGGCCATGCGGCTGCTGGCCCGGCTGCGCGACACCCTCGCCGTCGACGCCGACGTCACCGTAGTGTTTCGCACCCCGACCGTCGCCACCATGGCCGAGTTGCTGCGGACCGAGCACGGCCTGCTCGACGAGAACCTGGACGACGAATGGCTGGCCGAGCTGGCGAAACTGTCGGGTGAGGGATTTGATGAGTGAGATGTCCCGGGCGCGGCGCGTCCGGCGCCTGCTCACCCAGGCAGCGGCGGCTCGGCGGGAGACGATTCCCCGCCGGACGGCCCCAGCAGATCGGGGGGCGCCACCGGAACGGGTGGCGCTGTCGCTGGCCCAGGAGCAGTTGTGGTTCGTGGCGCAGTTGGCGCCCGGCAGCTCGGCCTACCACATTCCGCTGGCCTGGCAACTGCAGGGCCGGTTGGACGTGACCGCGCTGGAACAGGCGCTGAGCGGGGTCCTCGCCCGGCATGAGAGCCTGCGGACCAGCTTCACCACCGTCGACGGCCGCCCGTGGCAGGTGATCGCCGAGCCGCACCCGGTGCGCCTCGGCGTGGTCGACTGCAGTGGGCTCAGGGCGCCCGAGCGGGCGAGCGAGCTGGCCCGGGTGAGCGCTGCGGAACTGTCCCGTCCCTTCCGGTTGGAGCAGGGCACCCTGCTGCGGGCGCTGCTGGTGAAGCTGACCGAGACGACTCACGTGCTGCTGGTCACGGTGCATCACCTCGTCTTCGACGGCTGGTCGGCGGGGATCTTCCTGACCGAGCTGACCGCGTTGTACGACCAGGCGGTGACTGGGCGGGCGGCGGGTCTGGCCGAGCCCGCGCTGCAGTACGCCGATTTCGCGGTGTGGCAGCGGGAGTGGTTGCGCGGCCCGAAGCTGGACCAGCTAGTCGACTACTGGCAGCGCACCCTGCAGGGGGCGCCGGTGCTGGAGCTGCCGACCGACCGTCCCCGTCCGGCGGTGCAGTCCTTCGCCGGGGCAGGTGAGTCAGTGGAGATCGGCGGGCCGACGGTGACCGCGCTGCGGGAGCTGTGCCATACCCAGTCGGTGACCATGTTCATGGCCCTGCTGGCCGCATTCGGGGTGCTGCTGTCCCGATACAGCGGGCAGCACGACGTGGTGATCGGGACGCCCAACGCGAACCGGAACCGCTCCGAGATCGAGCCTTTGATCGGTTATTTCGTGAACATGCTGCCGGTGCGGCTGGACCTGTCCGGCGATCCCAGCTTCCGTGAGCTGCTCGGACGGGTCAAGGCGGCGACCGTGGGCGGGTACGCGCACCAGGACCTGCCGTTCGCCAAGATCGTGGAGGTGCTGCGGCTCGAGCGGGATCCCAGCCGCTCCCCGCTGTTTGCGACCACCTTCTCGCTCACCACGCCCCCGCCGTCCGGGGCCCGCCCCCGGTTCGGCGGGCTGGTTATCGACGCGCCGGAGCTGGCCGGCCAGCCGCCGGTCACCACGTCGAAATTCGACCTGGGCCTGTTCGCCCAGGAGCTGCCCGACCGGCTCCACCTCGGGATGCAGTACGCGTCGGCGCTGTTCGACGCGGCGACGGTGCGGCGGATGCTCGGGCACTTCCGGGTGCTGCTGGCCGGGGCGGTGGCCGACCCGCAGGCACCGGTGTCGCAGTTGCCGCTGCTGCCCGCGGAGGAACGCCAGCAGTTGCTGGTGGACTGGAATGCGACGGCGGTCGCGGTGCCGCCCGGGTGCGTGCACGAGCTGTTCGAGGCGCAGGCCGCGGCGCTGCCGGAGGCGGTCGCCGCCATGGCGGACGGGGAGTACGTCACTTACGGAGAGTTGAACCGCCAGGCCGATCAGGTGGCCGGCTACCTGCGGGAAGCAGGGGTGGGGCCGGAGGTGCTGGTCGGGGTGTGCCTGCGCCGCTCGCTGCGCCGGCTGGCCGCGGTGCTCGGGGTGCTCAAGGCCGGTGGGGCGTACCTGCCGCTGGATCCGGCGCATCCGGCCGAGCGGTTGGGGTTCATGATCTCCGATGCCTCAGCCGCGATGGTGCTGGCCGAGCAGGCCACGGTCAGCGCGCTGGGGGAGCTGGCGACGCCGGTGGTGTGCCTGGACACCGGATGGGAGCAGGTGAGCAGCGGCAGCGACACGGTCGCGCCCGCTCGGGTCACCGCACGCAACCTGGCGTATGTGATGTACACGTCGGGGTCGACGGGCCGGCCCAAGGGGGTGCTGATCGAGCACCGCTCGGTGGTCAACTATGTCGCCTCCCAAGTCACGATATTCGGGGTGCGGCCCGACGACCGGGTGCTGCAGCTCGCGTCGCTGAGTTTCGACGTGTCGGTGTTCGAGATGTTCGTCACGCTGACCGCGGGGGCCACGTTGTGCCTGGCGACCGAGCAGGCGCTGGGCTCACCGGCGAAGCTGGCTGCCCTGCTGCGCGACCAGCGGATCAGCCTGGCGCTGCTGCCGCCGCCGGTGGCGAGCCTGCTGGCCGGCGAGGCGGACCGGCTGCCCGAGCTGCGGGTCGTCATCGTGGGCGGGGAGGCGTGCACCGCTGAGCTGGTGCGCGCCTGGCTGCGTCCGGGGCGGCGGTTCTTCAACGGCTACGGCCCCACCGAGGCCACGGTGGCGGTGACCCTAGCCCAGTGCCGGGGTGATGAGCCGACCCCGCCAATCGGCCGGCCGATGCCCAACCAGCAGGTGTACGTGCTGGATGGGCAGCGGGGCCCGGTGCCGGTGGGGGTGGCCGGGCAGTTGTATCTGGGTGGGGTGGGGCTGGCCCGGGGGTACCTGAACCGGCCCGCGCTGACCGCCGCCCGGTTCATCCCACACCCCTTCGTGGCCGGCGAGCGGGTATATGCGACCGGTGATCTGGTGCGGTACCTGCCGGACGGGAATCTGGTGTTCCTGGGCCGGGTGGACGACCAGGTCAAGATCCGCGGGTTCCGGGTGGAGCTGGGCGAGATCGAGACGGTGCTGCGGGCCTGCTCCGGGGTGCGGCAGGCGGTGGTGGTCGCGCGCGACGACCTCGGTGCGCAGCGCCACCTGGTCGGGTACGTCACGGTCGAGCCGGCGGCGGGCCGGGTGAGCCCCACGGAGCTACGCCGCCAGCTTGCCGGGCGCTTGCCCGGATACATGGTGCCGGCGCAGGTGATGGTGCTGGACACGCTGCCGTTGACCCCGTCGGGCAAGCTGGACCGGGCAGCGCTGCCGGCTCCTGCCCTCGGGGACGACCGCGAGCGGGACGACCGGGAGGAGCGGCCGGCTCCGCGCACGGCGGTGGAGTCGGCGGTCACTGAGCTGTTCGCCGAGGTACTCGGTGTCGGCGCGGTGGGGGTGGACGACGGCTTCTTCGAGCTGGGCGGCAACTCGCTGCAGGCCCTGCAGTTGGTGTCCCGCCTGCACGGCACCCTCGGCGTCGAGGTGGACGTCGTCGACATCTTCCAAGCCCCCACCCCCGCCGCGCTGGCTGCCACCGTCGCGGCCCTGCCCCAGGGCACGACGGCCACCCGGGCCGAGCCCTCCCCCGCGGGCCGGCTCGTGCGCCTGACGCCCGGGCCCACCACACCCATGACCCCGGGGGCCGAGCCGGATCCGCTGTTCCTGGTGCACCCGGTGAGTGGGACCGTGCACGCCTACGCTGCGTTGGCCGCTCACCTGGCCGGCACCCACACCGTGTACGGCATCGAAGCGGGCGGGCTGCAAGCTGGCGGGCTGCAAGCTGGCGGATCTGGCTGGGTGCCGCACGCGTCGGTCGAGGACATGGCCCTGGCCTACCTGCCGGCGATCCGGCGGGTGCAGCCGCACGGCCCCTACCGGCTGGGCGGATGGTCGATGGGTGGGCTGGTGGCCTTCGAGATCGCGCACCGCCTGGAGGCCGCTGGGGAGCAGGTGGCGCTGCTCACGCTGCTGGACACCGCCTTCCCCGGGGCCCCGCATCCACCGATCTCCGACGGGGGGCTGGCCACTCTCTACGCAGCCGACGCGGCGGCCGGCCTGGGGTTGGCGTTCGCTCCGCCGCCGGGCTTCAGCTCCTGGCCGGTGGCCGACCAACTGCACTGGATGGCCGACCATCTGGGCCTGGCCGCACCCGGCCACGATGGCCAGCCGGAGATGGCGCGGCGCTTCGCCGTGTTCAAGGCCAACGTGGCCGCCGTCGGGGGGTACCGGCCGGTGGCCGTCCGGGTGCCGACGCGGGTGAGCAGCGCCGTCGGCTCCCCCGACCACACCGCGGCCTGGGCGGCCACGGTGAGCGGTGAGTGCACCGTCGTGCAGGTGCCCGGCGACCACTACACGCTGCTCGAGCCGCCTGCGGTGCAGCAGGTGGCGGCGGCACTGCGCAGGCGTATCTGCGAAGAAACTTCGTCCTCTGTGAAGTAGCGACCTGTTACTCCGGCGTTTGACGCCACCAGGAATCCGAGGAGAGCGCAATGTTGATGCAGCGGCTGGAACGGTCCGAATGCGTGCAGGAGTGCGGGATCCTATGCCAGCCGCTGACGTTGACCGCACCTTCCATCAAGGCCCCTTTCAAATCAATGTGGTGTGTGCTCGAGCCCGGTTCCTCCTCCGATCCCGACCAGCATGAACAGGCCGAGATGGTCGTGGTGGTGGCCGGTGAGGCGGTGCTCACTACCGATGATGGTGCGGTGCTGCACGCCGTTCCCGGCACCGTCGTGCACCTGCCACCCCAGGCCCGGCACACCGTCCACAACCCGTGCCCGGACCGGCCTTTGGTCCTGCTGAGCGTCTACTGGTTCATCGACCCGCGCTCGAATGCCACCACTGGAAGTGAATAAACGATGTCGACACCCCAGCGCCGCGTCTTTGTGACGGCCTCCCCACCGACGCCGAACGGCGACCTGCACCTCGGCCACCTGTCCGGCCCCTACCTCGGCGCCGACGTGCTGGCCCGGTACCAGAGACTGCGCGGGGCGCAGGCTCGTTACGTCGTCGGCACCGACGACCACCAAAGCTACGTCCCGCTCAAAGCGGTTCAGGACGGCAGCACCCCCGCAGCCGTGGCCGCTGACTATGGGGACACGATCGAGCACACCCTCGACGCCGCGATGATCGAGCTCGATCATTACGTCCGGCCGCTGCGTTCCCCGCACCACACCTGGTGTGCCCAGGAAACGGTGCGCCAGCTCTACCACAGCGCTGTCCTCCTCGAGCGGGAAGCTCCCGCGCCGTACTGCGAGCACTGCCGCGACTATTTGAGTGAGACGTTCGTCAGCGGCGGTTGCCCGCACTGCGGATCGCGCGCCGACGGAAATGTCTGCGAGCAGTGCGGCCAGCCCAACGGTGGCTCCGACCTGGTGGACCCGGTGTGCAAACGGTGCGGCCAGACCCCGGTGTTCCGTCCGCTGCGGCGGCTGTTCTTTCCGCTTTCCCGGTTCACCGGACGGCTGCGCCGGTACTGGGACGAGATCTCGATGCCACCGCACGTGCGGGCGCTGTGCGAGACCGCGGCCGACGCGGGGCTGCCGAACATCGCGGTCACCCATCCCGGCTCGTGGGGCCTGCCGGTGCCGGTCGAGGGATACCACGAGCAGCGGATCAACCCGTGGTTCGAGATGGCGCCCGGCTACCTGGCCAGCGCGGCCGACTGCCGTGGCTGGCCGGTCTCCGGGGCCGCGCACATCGCCGAGGCCTGGAACATCCTGGGCGCGCACGAGGTGGTCCAGTGTTTCGGCTACGACAACGGCTTCTTCCACACCGCGCTGTACCCCGCGGTCTTCATGGCCCTGGGTGAGGTCAAGCTGCCGGACGTCTTCGTCATCAACGAGTTCTACCGGTTGGACGGCGCCAAGTTCTCCACCAGCCGCAGGCACGCCATCTGGGCCAAGGACTTCCTGGCGACCGAGCCCGCCGACGCGGTGCGCTACTACCTCTGCTACGACCGTCCCGCGGTGACCCGGACCAACTTCACCCTGCGCGGATACCACGAGGTGGTGCGCCGGGAGCTGGCCGGAACCTGGCAGGAGTGGCTCGACGAGCTGGGCCAGCGGCTGGCTGACGAGCTCGGCGAGCCCGGCCCGGCCCTCGGCGGCTGGCGCCGCGACCACGACCACTTCCTGCGGTTTCTGCAGCAGACGGTAGCGGCAGTCGCCGACACCCTGGAGCCGGCCCGGTTCGCCCCGGATCGCACGGTGCGGTTGCTGAACGAGCTCGCTCGCACCAGCCGGGACTTCGGGCGCTCCTGGGACCACACCCGTGGCGCGCCGCGCTGCGCCGCTGACCGTCAAACCGCGCGGGTCCTGGAGTACACCGCGGCCAGGACGCTGGCCAGCCTGGCCTATCCGATCATGCCGGGGTTCGCCGACCAACTGTGGCGCGACCTGGGGTGTGCAGGCAGCGTCGTCGACCACGGGTGGCCGGAGCCGGTCGAGGTGGTGCCGGCCGCTGCGGTCCCGACCATCGACGGCGGCTATTTCCGCCAACCGGCGCACAGCCGACCATGAGATCATGAACCCGCGGATCGCCATCGTCGGGGGCGGCGTCGGCGGCGCCGCCATCCTGGAGGCGCTGACCCGAGCCGGCCTCGGCCGACCCGCGCTGTTCGAGCAGGCAGCCGCCGGGACCGGCGCCACCGGGCTCTCCGGTGGGCTCATGCGCATCTACCACACCGACCCGTTCCTGTCCGACCTGGCGGTGCAGAGCGTGCCCGCGCTGCGCAAGCTGGGCCGGGCCCTGGCGCCGGGCGGGTATGTCCAGGCCGGTTCGCTGTACCTGGAGCCCGACCACCGGGTGCCGGACCTGCTGGCCGAGGTCGAGCGGCTGCGCGGACGCTGCGACTGGCCGCTGCGGGTGCTGCTTCCCGGCGAGGGCCAGGCGCGCTTTCCGGAGTTCGAGTGGGCGGGAGTCGGCGCCGCGGTCTACGAGAAGCTGGCCGGTTACGCCAACCCCCGCCAGATCACCACCGCGTTGCTGAGCCTGGCCGCCGCCCGGGGGGCGGTGGTGGCCGAGCGGACCCCGGTGCTCGAGATCGAGACGCACCGGGGTCGGGTCACCGGCGTGCGCCTTGCGGCGTCGTCGTTCGCCGCCGACATCGTGGTGCTGGCCGCCGGCGCCTGGAGCCATGACCTGCTGACCGCACTGGGGCTGGCGGCGCCGCTGCGCACCAAACGCATCCAGTACAACTTCTTCCTGGCCTCCGCCGCCCCCCGGCATCCCGCCTTCATCGATGACACCACCGGCATCTACGGACGCCCACACGAACCGGGCACCTCGCTGATCGGTATGGCGCTCGATGAGTGGGATGTCCCGGTGCAACCGGCGGCGGCGAACCCGGCGACGAGCGCGGCCATTCACGACGCCGCGCTGCAGCGGGTGCCGTGGCTAACCGGCGCCCGGGCCACCGGCGGGGTCAGCGGCTTCGATGCCTACACCCCGGACGGGCATGCCCTGCTGGAGTTCCACGACCAGGTCGAGGGGTTGTTCGTGGCCACCGGAGGCAACGGCGGTGGGTTCAAGATGGCGCTGGGCATCGGCCGCCGGGTGGCTGCCGCGCTCACCGCCTACCTCGGTTCCTGATCACGCGGTGACCGCCGCGGTGGTGGCTTCGCCGGCTGGCTGCCCGTTCTTGGGCACGTCGAGCGGGGCCAAGCCGCTGCGGGCCCTGAAGGGCGGCCGGGCCACCTGGGGTGGGCGGCAGTACGGGCGCAGGATCCGGTCGGAGAGCAGGCCCAGGCAGCTCAGGTTCGGAAAGCCGGGACCTTGCTCCAGGCCGGCCAGCATCGGCAGGTGCAGCCGCGGGTGCAGGCCGTGTACCGCCAGATCGTGCTCGATCGAGTGCTTGATGGCCAGCTCGCCGGTTCCGCCGAGGGCAGCGGCCAACTCGACCCGGGCCCGGTCGGTCAGCAGCGGCTCGAACCAGAGCGGATCGAAGCCGGTGGCCACGACCACGTAGTCGTAGCGCAGCACCCGGCGGCGGCCGCTGTACTCGACGTGGACCTCGACCTGATCGGACTCGGCGTCGAGCCGGACCACCTCACCCGCCATGGTCCGCACGTTCTGGGCCTGCGCGAGCACGCTGTTGGCGTGCACCGAGAACACTCCCCGATCGGTCCGTCGCACGAATTCCGACCGATGCTCGGCAGTGAGCGACGCCCATTCACCTGGGTTGGAATAGAGGTGGTTCTCTTCGAAGCTCTCACCCCGCGAATACGCCACGCCCTGCCTACTGCAAATGTCTATCGACGAGCCCGCGGGCAACACCTCGAGCAGCCCCACGACTGCGGCGGCGGCGGTCTCGCCACTGCCCACCACACAGATCCGCATCGGCCGCTCGACGTCGCGAAAGCGGTGCCGCTCGCGCCAGAGCTGCTGTCCGTCGGTCAGCGGCGGCAGGGCGGACGGGTAGCCCGGGATATCCCCCCGCGGCTTGCCCGGCCCGGTGATCACCAGACCGTCCCCTTCCACCCAGTCCGGCCGGCCGTCCCGCTCGCAGGTCAGCCGCCAGCGGCCACCGAGCAGATCAATTCTCGTCACCCGCCCGATGCGCAGGTCGAGGCCCACCTGATCGGCGACCCACCGCAGGTAGTCAGCCCACTGCCGATGGGAGGGCTGTGGTCGGCCGCGGTCGATCCAGCTCGCGTACGTCATCGCGCCTTCGCCCGCCCCGGCCATCAGGTGGGCATCCCAGGAAAGCTGCAGCATCCGCTGGTTCACGGCCTGGTTCGCCGAACCCCACTGATCCGACCGGTACGGAAAGCCCACGTCCTTCTCCGGAAGCGTGCCCAGGAGCTGCCGCCCGTCGGTGTAGCCGTTCTGCCCGGTCCAGTTGGCCCCCACCCCGATCTCGTCCACCACCACCACCTCGGGCACCTGCCAGCCCAGCGCCCCCAGCACAGCATGCTTCGCGGCAATCCCCACCCCCTTGGGCCCGGCGCCGACGACGATCAAGCGCTGCCGGTTATTGCGACTCGGCATCACCCGAGCGTCCCGCTCTGACCGCTCGGACGCCTGCACGTTCTTCCCTCCATGTCAGTGGAAACAAAAAATCCCGACACGATCATCCGGTTACCAGAAATAACGAGCCGGCGCGTCGTAGATGATGAGCTTTCAGCAGCAGCGCTGATACACGTCGGCGTTGGACACGCGTCGGCGTTGATACGCACGGCAGGCGGAGCCCATTCACCGGCTCCGGCAGCTAGCGGGCCGAGAGAACCCCGGTGAGGGCGGTGACTGCGTGGCTCAGGTCGGCCGGGGAAGCGGCCCCGTAGCCGAGGACGAGGCCCGGCTCGTGGTGCTCGGCCCGGTGGTGGTACTCCCCCAGCCCGGCGAGCAGGATGCCCACCCCGGCGAGCCGGCCAACGACGCCCGCCTCACCGGTCCCGGGGGGAAGCGGCACGACGCCGTGCAGCCCGGCGTCCAGACCACGCAGGGTCAGTGCGGTGGGCCTGAGGAGCTGCAGCAGCAGGTGGCGCTTGGCCGCGTAGCTGCGGCGCATCCGTGCGATGTGCCGGGCCAGTGCCCCGTCGGCGAGGTAGCGGGCCAGCGCGACCTGGACGATGTGCGGCACCCGGCAGTCGTCGGCTGCTCGCCGGCGGACGAGCTGGTGGTGCAGGTGCGGCGGCGGCACCAGGTAGCCGACCCGCAAGGAGGGGCTGAGCACCTTGGACAGGGTGCCCAGGTAGGCGACCTGGTCCCGGTCGAGCGCGGCCAGCGCCGGAAGCGGGGGGACGTCGAAGCGGAACTCGCTGTCGTAGTCGTCCTCGATGACTAGTGCGTCGTGGCGGCGGGCCCAGCGCAGCAGGTCGAGTCGCCGGGCTGCCGGCAGCCGCCCACCCAGGGGATACTGGTGCGCGGGAGTCACATAGACCGCGGTCGGGGCCAGCCCGGCGGGCAGCAGCTCCGTGCGCAGGCCAGCGTCGTCCACGGGCAGCGAGTGGACCCGGGCGCCGAGCGAGCGGACGATCCGGTGCGCGGCGGGGTAGCCCGGGTCCTCGACGCCCACCAGGCGATCCCCGCGGACCGCGGTGAGCAGCTCCAGGCCGTCCCGGGTGCCGGCGGTGACCAGGATCTCGTCGGCGGTACATGCCAGCCCGCGGAAGCGTTGCAGGTGGGCCGCGATCTCGTGGCGCAGTGCCGGGTGCCCAACTGCCGGGCCCGGGTCGGTGGGCGGTGGGTGGTCGGCGGCGGCCCGCCAGGCCCGTCGCCAGTCCGGCCCGGCCAGCGTGCTGGTGTCCGCCCGGCCCGGCCGCAGGTCGATCAGGGGCCTCGGCGGGGTCGGGTCGGCGGCTGCCGGGCCCACCGGAGGCGATCGGGGGGACGTGCGCGGGGGCCGCAGGTCGGGGCAGACATAGGTGCCGGAGCCGTGCTGTCCGTCGAGGTAGCCCTCGCCGCTGAGCTCGGCGTAGGCGGCCAGGGTGACCGTGCGCGACACGGCAAGCCGCGCGGCCAGGGTGCGGCTGGCCGGCAGGCGCTGACCGGGCCGCAACTCGCCGCGGTGCACGGCGTCGCGGATCTGGTCGGCGAGCTGGCGGTGCAGGGGGCGCTCGGCGGCCGGGTCGAGCGAGACCGGGAACTCGAGCTCGGCGGGGGGTCGCATCTCCCGGCACCTCGATCCACGAGTGGTCCGCACAACTGGGGCCGGAGTGGCTCTGGCCCCACACCACTTTAGGGGTGAACCTGCTGTCATGGGATCACTGCCGACAACCGCCGCCACGCAGGTCCGCCGCCATGCCGAGCGGCAGAGCACCGACCGGGCCGAGCGGGACGCGCTGCTGAGCCAGGCCTATGTGGCGCACGTGGCCTGCTGTGTCGCCAGCCGTCCGGTGGTATTGCCGATGGCCTGTGCGCCGGACGGGGAACGGCTGCTGCTGCACGGCTCCACCGGCTCCCGGCTGGTGCGCCTGGCCTCGGCCGGTGCCCCGCTGGCGGTGGCCGTCACGCTGCTCGACGGGCTGGTCTACGCCCGCTCGCTGTTTTCCAGTTCGATGAACTACCGCTCGCTGGTCGCCTACGGCCGCGCCCAGGTCCTGCAGGGTCCGGAGAAGCTGGCCGCGCTGCAGATCTTGTCTGAGCACCTGATGCCCGGACGGTGGGACGAGGTGCGCGCCCCGACCAAGCGCGAGCTGGCCGCCACCGGGGTGCTCGCGCTGCCGCTGGACGAATGCTCGGTGAAGGTCCGTCGCGGCGACCCCTCCGACGACGCGGAGCGCGGCAGCGCGGTGTGGGCGGGCGTGCTGCCGCTGCACACCGTGGCGGGCACCCCGCAGCCCGCCACCACCCTGCGCCCGGGAACTCCGCTACCCGCCTCAGTCGACCAACTGCTCACCAAGCTGGCCGACCCTCGACATGCCCAGGACGTTGAACGTCTGCCCGCGCCGTAGGGACTCCCGCCCTTCGCGGCGCACCTCTGCCATGCAGAGTTCTGGCCCACGGCTGACGACCAATGTCCGCCGGCCAGCCCTCGCAACCGCAGACCAGCCCTGCTTGGCGCCCTGCTGGCGCCCTGCTGGCGCCCTGCTGGCCGGCCCTACGACTACCGACAGCGAGCGCCATTACTCCATTCGGGGAGTGCTTGAAGATCGACATCCCGTCTCGGGTGCGAGCCCGCTACCTGCCCAAACACCACTTTCGATCATACTTTCAAGATTGAGAGCTGCCCCCGGCAAGCCTCGCGGGCAGCAGCCTTCCAAAGATGCTGATCAACGGCCCGCCCGGCAGGGTAGGGTTCCGAACCACCTCACGCCGAAGGGCGTATAGAAACCAATGCGTCCCAGGGATGCCGTTGTTCGAATACCACCCATGTTGCGAACCAGCCCGGCCTCTCCCGGCCCACGGCACCAGTTCTGTCGCCGAACGGCACCGGAGCACGGCGAGGAACGCCTTCTGCAGTGCTTACCGGGGTGGGACCAGTTCGAGGATGCGGGGTGCTGGCAGACCGGTGATCAGGGTCATGTCCTCGAATTCGATCAGGTAGACACGAGCACCGTCGCGCACCTCGGACCTGGCGACGGTGCCGACCGATCCGACAGGCGGTAACAGACGGTTTTCCTGGACCACTTTCGCGGTCAGACCGATGTCGTGCGACTTCTCCGGGGGCGGGTAGCGGCGGCGGTACAGCGCCCGGAGGTGATGAAACACTGCCCACGTCCGACGCTGCAGTGTCCACCAGAGCCTGGCTAGCCCTCGTGGACGGACCCAGGTGGCGTAGGTGCGCTGCTGTGTCATCCGTTCGCCCCTCATCTGTCGCAGTCGTCGACGTCGAAGAACTTGGGCCAGCCAGTATCCTCGAAGTCGAACGGAATGCCATCTGGCCCGGTGCCGGTCGCGGTGTAGTGGGTGCGGTAGTAACCCTTCACACACGGGGCGCTCACGGTGCGCGAGAAGCCCTTCGGTCCAGGAATCCGGTACTCGCTCAGAGCACGGGGAGTGCGGCGGCTGTACTCGTCACCAGGGCCTTTGTAGTCAAGCCAGTACTGCAGGAGGTGTTCCTGCGGCCGGGGGTTACAGGTGACTGTCAGCACATCGGTGACCAGCCCTTTCTCGATCGTCAAGCCCCGCAGGGAGACACCGCACGCCGGGGCAGTGCCGCACTGACTGATGGTCGTCGTGGCCGCTAAAACGATCACTGCGGCGAGGATTCTCAACGTCAGTCCTCCGCTGGGAGTCGCGCAGTGGCCGGCAACCAGACAGACCCCGGATGGTGCCTGCGCATGGCCTGCTCCCTCGCACAGGCTCAGGCCGAGCCAGCGGGCGTAGCCGGCGAGGGAGTGGACGAGCCCAGCCCAGCCGTGGCAGAGGGAGGCGTCCCCGAGCTGGAGCAGTTGCTCCTCGTCCGCGATGCACCTAGCCAGGACGTTCTCGGCTTGCCACTGCCGCTGCGGGTCACCCAGCGCCAGCGCGGCCAGTTGCTGGGCGCGGGCAGGCCACGGGTTCCGTAGCACCAGGACGGCCGCTGCGGGCCAGGCTGACCGATGGTGCGGTCTTCCATTCGGTCACGGAGCTCCAGTCGGCGCTTGTCCCGGCGGAGCTGGGCAAGCTCTTTCTTCTCCGCGCTGGTCAGTCGCGTCTCGCTGCCGGACTCATCAACGTCGGCCTGGGTCATCCAGTTCCGCAGGCACGACTGCTGATCCGCAGATCCTTCGCCAACGCAGCGATCGGTTTGTCGCCCTGACGGGCCACCTCCACAGCACGCCGACGGAACTCGGGAGGGTGAGGTGCGGGCATAGCGACATCCTTCCTGGTGGCCGGGGCCACCTCAGGTCGGGTGTCCGTGCTACGGGGAAGCTCTGGGACGAAACGCATCAACGGCAGGCACGTTCATGCTTTCGTTCCCGCGTATCACAAACCAGCCCGAACATATCACCCTCACCTCCGCATCCCCACCACCCGACAAGCCTCTGCCCAACACCGCTCACACGTCTCACTCACGACCGGGCCTCTCCAGCACCGAGCCCACAGCCGTCATCACAACAGGTGTGCCATTGCTTTCGGTATGTCCGAACGCTTCGGCAAACCCCTGCCGCAAGAGCCCGGCATCCTCAGCAATGACCAAGGCCGCCGGTTCCCCATCCGGATACCCACGAGTAGATAGCTGCCAGTACTGAAGCCCACCACCAGCACCGTGGCCGGACAGGGCACGCCCGGCCGGATGCTGTGGGTGAGGCCACCCAGGCGTAGGCCGTCACTATGACGACAGCCGTCCGCGTCACGGGCTACCTCACGAGTGCCGTCACATGGTTCCTGGTCGTCCGTCTTCTCCACTTGGTCTACTCCCCCAAGCTCGTGCTCGTCCGTGGACGGCACCCAGGACCGGGGCGAGCATCAGCAGGGCAGCGCGGCTACTACAGCCGTGCCCGCCGGTATGTCCCTCACGCTCAGGGGAGGACGGGAGAGAACCAGCCAGACACCGTGCCGTGCCACGTCCCTGGTGACCTCGTCCGTCCCGGCCCTGGGGCCTTGGCAGTACGGTGCCCCTTCACCCTGGTTGGCACCCTCCGGGGCAGCAGCCAGTTTTTATGATCACCGCTTGTCCTCGCATCTTCCAAAGCCATGGGAAAGTTCTTCCAGCGCCATGGGAAGTTCCGGTGCTCAGTTGGGTGGTTCCCATCCAGTGGGTAGCGTCCACCTACCGGGAGCGACAGATGCGTGCAGGTAGGGCTCCGTAAGGAGCCGCGCACGACCATCAAAGGAAGGTGCCCGTGCTATGAGCGGGGGAGTCCGCAGTCAGAAGCAGGAGCGTGCGCAGCTAGTACGGGCATTGCGCTCCTCAGGCTCGTCCTGGGTGGAGGTAGCTGAAGCACTCAGGGAGTCCTACCAGATCAATCCCCGGCTGGCCTTCCGCTACGCCCATGGCTGGAGCCAGGATGCAATGCCGCTAAGTTAAGCGATCTGGCGCAGGTTCACCGTCGGTGGTCCGTCGTGTTTGGTTCCGGTATCGGTGGCTCGTTTGACAGGGTAGGAGTTGTGGCGGGCTCGTTTGACGACGCGGGGATAGGTGCGGTGTCGGC
>DASTLT010000301.1:0-31491 GCA_035714625.1 Pseudonocardiaceae bacterium
CCCGGCCGAGCACCTGCAGTCGGCCGTCGGGGTCCAGGCGGCCGAGGTCGGAGGTGAGGAACCAGCCGTCCCGGAACACCGCGGCGGTCTGCCCCGGGTCGTCGAGGTACCCGGTGGCCAGCATTGGCCCGGCAATCTCGATCCGCCCAGTCCCGGTGACCTCAGCGGTGTCGAGCCGCACCCGTGCCCCGTCCAGCGGCCACCCCGCATAGACGCAGCCGCCTGCGGTCTCTGTCATGCCATAGGTGGTCAGCACCGCCACCCCGGCTGCCTGGGCGCGCCGCACCAGCGTGTCCGGTGCGGCGGCGCCGCCCAGCAGCACCGCGTCGAAGCCGGCGAGCGCGCCGGGGTCGGCGTCGAGCAGACGGGCCAACTGGGTGGGCACCAGCGCGGTGTAGCAGCGCTGGCCAGCCAGCCGGCGCGCGGCAGCGCCGAACCGGCCCGGGTCGAACCCGCCGCGCAGATCGAGCACCGCCGCCTGGGTGCCGGCCAGCGCGGCCCGCACCAGCACCTGCAGCCCGGCACTGTGCTGCGCGGGCAGCGCCAGCAGCCACCGGCCGGGACCGCCGAGCCGGGCGTGCGTGGCGACGGCCGAGGCGTGCAGGGCCTCAGCACGCAGTTGCACCCACTTGGGCTGCCCAGTCGCCCCTGACGTGGTCAGCGCGACCTGTCCGGGACCTGGATCCCGGAACGGGGGCGCCTGCCCGGGAGCAACCGGGGCGAGTGCCGCGCCGCCGTCCAGCGCAATACGCAGGGCGGCGTCCAGCTCGCTGACGGCCTCAGGCGAGCCGTCGCAGCGGACCACCCGCATGCCCCCCACGCGCCAAGGTCCCCTTTCCCGTGGTGCCAGGTCGGCTCTGGCGACCGTACCCCAGCCAGCGGGGACCGTATCCCCTGTCAGGCGGGATAGACGCGCCACGCCTCCGGCCAACTGCCCGTCGTCGCCACCAGATAGGTGTACCTGCGCGCCATCCGGTCGGCCGCTGCCTCGGCGGCTGCCCCGAGCACGGCCTCCGGCGCCCGGGTGCTCGCCCGCAGCCATCGCCGCATGCAGCTCTCCGAGCACCAGTCGCCGGAGGGCGAAGAGCCCATATCACGGCCGCACTGCGCGCACTGCGTGGGGCCGCCTGTCTCATCCATACTCAATGGCTCATCCATGCTCAAGGTGCCACGTCCTTCCGGTGCAACAGCCCCGGCATCCGCACCCCTCATTACGCACTGCTCCACCCCCGATACCTAGTGTCCTCCCCCGGCGGCCAAGGGGGCGACTGCGGGTAGGAGAGGTCACCTGCCCCTGCTCAGCACCGAAGCGTGCGGTGATCGCCGTCGAGTCGACCCGCAAGCCAGCACAGTTCTCGGGTCCGCCGCCCTACTCCCATTAGACCATCGAGAAGCTGCCCTGATACTCCATCCGGGCGCTTAGAGCGGCTGGCGAGAGGGGATGGTTACTCCATGGGTCTCAACCACCCCGATAACCACAGAACTCACATGCGTCCCACCAGCCCCAGAGAACGAGGCGTATCTTTGCCGCCCGAAGTGCCGTAGAGCTACCTCCTCCCTTCGCCACGTCCCGTTCAGCACCCGACAGCAGCAAACTCCAGTAGCCGGACTGCTCTGGCCAGATCACCGGGCGCTCAACTCACCGGCCAGTGCGGTGGTAGTGATCAGCAGTTGCATACTGTCTGGCTGGATGCACACCGGGCCGCCTGGGGTATCAGACCGCTTCGGTGGGGGCGTCGGTGTGCCCGTTGGCCCGGTGCGGGTACCGGCAACCGCAGCAGGTCACTCGGGGCGACCTCCAGTGCCTTCGCCAGGGCCACGAGGTCGGACAGCAATTAGTAGTACCAGGGGAAGGCTGACCAGTTGGGGGGGCGTTTGTGGAGAAAGGCGTCCCGGCCCTCAACGGCTTCGTCGGTCATATACGCCAGCCGGGTCGCCTCCCCGGCGAAGAGCTGCTGGCCGACCAGGCCGTCGTCAATCAGGTTGAAGGCGTACTTGAGCATCCGCTGAGCGGTGGGCGACTTGCCGTTGATCGTCCGGGCCCAGTCCAGCGCGGTCTGCTCCAATGCGGCGTGCGGCACCACCGCGTTGACCATGCCCATCCGCTGCGCTTCCGCAGCGCTGTAGGCCCGGCCGAGGAAGAAGATCTCCCGGGCGAGCTTCTGGCCCACCTGCCGGGCGAGGTAGGC
This sequence comes from Pseudonocardiaceae bacterium, assembly GCA_035714625.1. Taxonomy (GTDB): domain Bacteria; phylum Actinomycetota; class Actinomycetes; order Mycobacteriales; family Pseudonocardiaceae. Next base: position 2,190 of record DASTLT010000301.1, read on the forward strand.
CGAGCCGAACCCGCCGTCGAAGGAGCCCACGTCGGCGTCGGTCTGCTTGAACCGGGCGTGCTCGGCCGAGGCCAGGGTCAGGTCACAGACCACGTGCAGGGAGTGCCCGCCGCCGGCCGCCCAGCCGGGCACCACCGCGATGACCACCTTGGGCATGAACCGGATCAGCCGCTGGCACTCCAGGATGTGCAGCCGCCCGGCGCGGGTCGGGTCCACGGTGTCCGCCGTCTCACCGGCCCGGCCCGTGGCTGCCTCCGGCAGCGTGTACTGGTAGCCCGTCCGGCCCCGGATCCGTTGGTCACCGCCGGAGCAGAAAGCCCAGCCACCGTCGCGTGGCGAGGGGCCGTTGCCGGTCAGCAGCACGCACCCCACGTCCGGGGTCATCCGGGCATGGTCCAGCGCCCGGTACAGCTCGTCGACCGTCGCCGGACGGAAGGCGTTGCGCACCGCGGGCCGGTCGAAGGCGATCCGGACCGTCCCGGAGTCGACCGCCCGGTGGTAGGTGATGTCGGCGAGGTCGAAGCCCTCGACGACCCGCCAGGCGGAGGGATCGAACAGCTCGGAGACCATGGGTGGCAGCCTACGGCTGCTCGTGAGTGGCGTTCGGTGCGCCGAACACCGTTACGCACTCACGAGCCGCGCACGGCATGCTGATCGTTGTGAACCCGTCCACCGTGCTGGCCACCGTGCTGGTTGACGAGCTGGTGCGGTGTGGCGTGCGGCACGCCGTGCTGTGCCCGGGATCGCGCAACGCGCCGCTGTCCTTCGCGCTGCACGCGGCGGAGGTGGCCGGAAAGCTGGCGCTGCACGTCCGGATCGACGAGCGCTCGGCGGCCTTCCTGGCCCTGGGACTGGCCCTGCGCTCCGGGCTGCCGGTGCCGGTGGTGTGCACATCGGGCACCGCAGCGGCGAACCTGCACCCTGCGGTGCTGGAGGCACACCACGCCGGGGTGCCGCTGCTCGCGGTGACCGCCGACCGCCCGGCCGAGCTGGTGGGCACCGGGGCCAACCAGACCGTGCACCAGGCCGGGCTCTTCGGCACCGCGGTCCGCGCGGCGCCGTCGCTGGCCGTCCCGGAGCGGAACGCTGAGCCGGCGCGCTGGCGCTCCACGGTGGCCCGGGCGGTGGCTGCCGCCCGCGGCGCGCTGGGCGGGGCACCCGGCCCAGTGCACCTCAACGTGCCGTTCGCCGAGCCGCTGGTGCCCGATCCCACCCCGGACCAGCCGGCGTCTGACGGGTGGGCCGTGCCAGCCGGGGGCCGGGCGGGCGGCGCGGCCTGGACGGTGGTGGCTCCGGCGGCGCCGCTGCGCGCCGAGGTGGAGCTGGACCTGTCCCGGCCCACCCTGGTCATCGCCGGGCACGGGGCGGGCCTGGCACCACCTGGCCTGCCGGTGGTGGCCGAGCCCACCGCGCCGGGCTGGCCGGACGGGTTGGTGGCCGGAGCGTGGCTGCTCGGCTCGCCGCTGCTGCAGCGGTGCCGCCCGGAGCAGGTGCTGGTGCTCGGGCGCCCCACGCTGCACCGGGCGGTGCAGCGCCTGCTGGCCGACCCGGGGCTGGCGGTCACCGTGCTTGCCGAGCGTCCGGAATGGACGGACGTGGCGGGCAGCGCGGTCGCGGTGGGCACCGCACTGCGCGGCACCGGCGCGCCGGATCCGGAGTGGCTGCGGTGCTGGCAGCGGGCCGACGCCGCCGCCGCGGACGCGGTCGCTGCCCTGGTGGCGGGCTGCGTCGAGGCCACCGGCCTGCAGGTGGCCCGGCTGCTGGTGCCCGCACTGCCAGACGGTGCACTGCTGCTGCTCGGCTCGTCCAATCCGATCCGGGATGTGGCGCTGGCCGCCCGGCCCCGGCCTGGGCTGACCGTGCTGGCCAACCGGGGGGTGGCCGGCATCGACGGCGCCATCGGCACCGCTACCGGGGCCGCCTTGGCGCACCGCGGGCCGGCCTACGCGCTGGTGGGTGACCTGACGTTCCTGCACGATGCGAACGGGCTGCTGGCGGGCCCCAGCGAGATCCGTCCTGACCTGACCATCGTGGTCGCCAACGACGACGGTGGGGGCATCTTCGGGTTGCTGGAGCAGGGTGCGCCGGAGCACGCGCACGCCTTCGAACGGGTCTTCGGCACCCCGCACGGCGCCGACCTGGCCGCCCTGTGCGCGGCCTACCGGGTGCCGCACGCTCGGGTGTCCCCAGCCGAGCTGGCCGACGCGCTGCCCCCGGCGCCGGGCCTGCGGGTCCTGGAGGTGCGCGTCGCGCGGACCGGGCTGCGGGCCCTGCACGAGCGGCTCCGGGCCGCGGTAGCTGCGGCGGTGACAACTCCGGGGGGCACCTGCGGTGGATCCCCCGGGCGGTCCTTTTATGGTCGGACGGGTGAGGTGAATCATGCTTAAGCGGGTGCTGATCGGGCTGACCCTGGCTCTGCTCGCGGTGGTGGCCATCGTGGCCGTCCCGTGGCGCGCCGCGGGTCCCGGCCAGCCCGGTGCCGCACCGGCGTCCTCCCGGTCGGCCGACCCGGCGCCACCCCGGTCAGCGGGACCGCCCCGGTCGGCGGCACTGCACCCGGTACCCGGTGCCGAGGGCATCGGCGACCCGTATTTCCCGCGGGCCGGCAACGGTGGCTACGACGTCACCGGCTACGACATCACGCTGCGCTACGACCCGGCCACCGACAAGCTCGTCGGCCGCACCACCGTCACCGCCCGGACCACCATCGACCTCTCCCGGTTCAACCTGGACCTGATGCTGCCCGCGACCGCGGCCGAGGTGGACGGCCACCCGGCGGCGATCCGCCAGCACGGGGGTGAGCTGCAGGTCACGCCGGCCGGGCCGCTGCCGGCCGGACGCACGATGGTGGTGCGCGTGGACTACGCGGGGGTGCCCTCCAGCATCGCGGGGGGCACCGGTCCGGCCCGGCCGTGGACGCGCACCCCGGACGGCGCGGTTGCCGTCGGCCAGCCGGACATCGCCGCCTGGTGGTACCCGTCCAACGACCATCCCTCGGACAAGGCGCTGATGACGGTCACCGCGACGGTACCCGCCGGGGTGGAGGCGATCTCCAACGGCGCTCTGCTCGGCGGACCGGAACCGGTCGAGCCGGGCTGGCAGCGGTGGCGCTGGCGGGCCGCCGAGCCGATGGCGCCGTACCTGGCGTTCGTCGCGATCGGCCAGTACGAGCTGGTCCGCAGGGACACCCCGGCCGGCCCCTACCTGGCCGCCTACGCCCAGGGACTCGACCCGCAGGTGGCCCGCGGGGCCCGGGCCGCGGTGGAGCGGACACCGGAGATCGTCGGGTTCCTCTCCGGACTCTTCGGCTCCTACCCGTTCAGCCAGCTCGGGGGGGTGGTGCCGGATGCCCCTGAGATGTACTTCGCGCTGGAGAACCAGACCCGCCCGGTGTATGGGCCGATCTTCTTCGAGGGCGGTGCGGAGATCTCGGTGGTGGTGCACGAGCTGGCCCACCAGTGGTTCGGGGACAGCGTCTCGGTGCAGCGCTGGCGGGACATCTGGCTCAACGAGGGGTTCGCCACCTACGCCGAATGGCTCTACTCAGAACGCCACGGGGGCCCCAGCACGGCGCAGATCGCCACCGGGCGCTATCGGGAAATCCCGGCCGACGCCGACTTCTGGCGGATCCCCCCGGGTGATCCCGGTGCCGCTGGGGTGCTCGACGGGCCGGTCTACGTGCGGGGCGCGATGGCCCTGCAGGCCCTGCGCGGCGCCGTCGGGGACGAGGCGTTCTTCGCCGCGCTGCGGGCCTGGGCCGCCGAGCGGCGCGGCGGTAACGGCACCGTGGAGGAGTTCCTCGCCGTCGTCGAGCGGGTCTCCGGCAAGCAGGTCGGCGACGTCGCCGCGATGTGGCTGTTCCGGCCGGAGCGGCCGGGAAGAGCCCCCTGAGTGGCGCTTGCTGCCAGCGCACCGTCACGCACTCACGACCCCTCCAGGGCATCGCGGATCGGGACCAGCTTGGCGGCGGCCTCGGCGACCTCGGTGTCGGGGTCGGAGCCGGCGACGATGCCGCATCCGGCGAACAGCCGGGCAGCCCGGCCGCTGACCTGGGCACATCGCAGCGCGAGGCCCAGCTCACCGTTGCCGGTGGCGTCGATCCAGCCCACCGGTCCCGCGTAGCGGCCGCGGTCCATCGCCTCCAGCTCGCCGATCGCGGCCACCGCATCGCAGGTGGGCGTGCCCCCGACGGCCGCGGTCGGGTGCACCGCGTCGGCCAGCGTGAGCAGCGGGGTGCCCGGCGGCCGCAGCACCCCGCGGACCTCGGTGGCCAGGTGCAGCACGTTGCGCAGGTGCAGCACGGTGGGCGCCACGGGGACCGTCAGCTCGGTGCAGAACGGCCGCAGCGTGTCGGCCAGCGAGTCCACCGCGTAACGGTGCTCGTCGCGGTCCTTTTCCGAGGCGAGCAGCTCGGCGGCCAGCGCCGCGGCGTCCGCACCCGGATGCGGCCAGGTGGTGCCGGCCAACACCTGGGAGAGCACCTCGCTGCCCCGCCGGCACAACAGCAGCTCCGGGGTCGCGCCGACCAGCCCGTCCACCGCGAACGTCCAGCAGGACGGGTACCGGGTGGCCAGCCCGTGCAACAGGAACCGGGGGTCCAGCGGCTCATCGGCGACCGCCAGCAGGTCGTGCGCCAGCACCACCTTCACCGGAGCCGTCCCCTCGCGCATCCGGGACACCGCGCGCGCCACCGCCTCCCGCCACGCGGTCACCGGCAACTCGCCATCGGAGTAGCGCAGGCCGCGCGGCTGGCGCACCGGAACCACCCGCTCCGGGGTGGTGTCGGTCTCGACCTCGGTCACCCAGGTCAGGCCGTCCCGCCTGCCCACCACGACCCTGGGCACCACCAGCACCGAGCTGCCGGGGGAGTCGTTGAAGGCGAGGCTGGCGAACGCGACCGGGCCGCTGCCGGGCAGGCTCACCTCGTCGTCGACGTCCAACTGGGCGGAGAACGACCGCCACCAGGTCTCGGCGCGTTCGAACCGGTCCGGCCCGGTGGTGCACACCCGGGCCACCTCCCCCCAGGCTGCCAGTCCCTCGCCGTCCCGCACCCAGCACAGCACGCCGCGGGGGGAGGGCAGCAGATCGATCAGTGCGCCGCCCCCCTGCACCAGATACGAACGCACGACCAGCCGGTCGGCCAGCGGGGCGGTGGTCACGCCGCCAGCGTATTAGGGCCGGTGTGCTGGCGGGTGATGAGCGTTGCGGGCGCCGCACGGGCAGCCCCCGCGCGGCGCCGGCTTCGGATTATGCTCGGCCCAATGTCGCGGAGCTGGCTGCTCGCCGCACCCGGGGTGCTCACCCTGCTGGTCGTGCTGGCGCTGGCCGGAGCGGCCCGCGATGACGCCGCGATCGAGGCCCGGACCGGCCGGGCCACCGCGGAGGTGCTGGCGGTGACCGCGACCCGCACGGTGGTGCAGTTCGCCGGGCCCGGCGGCCAGGTGTACAGCCCACCGGAGGGGCTTGCCTACCCGTCCGGGCTGCAGGTGGGGCAACTGGTTCGGGTGGAGTACGACACCGCCAACCCCGAGCTGGTGCGGGTCGCCGGCCGGACCTGGGTGATGGGGCTGCTGCCGGCGGTGGTGGCGGTGGTCCTGCTCTGGGCGCTGGTGCCGCCGGCGGGCTGGTGGCTGCGCTCGCGGCGCAGCCCGAACGCCACGGCGCGCTGAATGGGTGATCCTTGACGACCCCGCCACGGGGAGTGGGCCGTCCTTGCAGGGCCACCAACTCGTAAGGTGGGCGGCGTGTCGAGAGCTGGGCTGGACAAGGACCCGCGGGATGTCGCGGCGATGTTCGACGGGGTGGCCCTTCGCTACGACCTGACCAACACGGTGCTCTCGTTCGGTCAGGACCGGCGGTGGCGGCGGCGGACCCGGATCGCGGTGCGGGCCGCACCAGGTGAGCGGGTGCTCGACCTCGCGGCAGGCACCGCGGTCTCCACTGTGGAGCTGGCGGCTGACGGCGCGTGGTGTGTCGCGGCCGACTTCTCGCTGGGCATGCTCCGCGTTGGCCGGCGCCGCAAGGTCCCCCTGGTGGGGGCGGACGCGCTACGCCTGCCGTTCTCCGACGAGGTGTTCGACGCGGTGACCATCTCCTTCGGGCTGCGCAATGTGGCGGATCCGGATGTCGCCCTGACCGAGCTGGCCCGGGTCACCAAGCCCGGCGGGCGGTTGGTCGTCTGCGAGTTCTCCACCCCCACCTGGCGGGTGTTCCGCACGGTGTATCTGGAGTACCTGATGCGGGCGCTGCCCGCGGTCGCCCGCCGGGTGAGCAGCAACCCCGAGGCGTACGTCTATCTCGCCGAGTCCATCCGAGCCTGGCCCGACCAGCCCGCGCTGGCCGCGCGGATCACCGCCGCCGGCTGGGCCGATGTCGAGTGGCGCGATCTGAGCGGCGGCATCGTCGCGCTGCACCGGGCTGTCAAGCAGTAGCGGGCTGTCCAGCAGTAGCGGGCTGTCCAGCAGCAGAGCTAACCCGCCGCGACCCCTATGCGGGGGAGGGGGTCGACCGGCTCGGCGCCTACACTCGGGCCGAGGACCTCCATGATCAGTGCAGCGGCGTGAGGAGCCGGGATGGCCAGGCGGTCGGGTGCGGCGTCTGCCAACGGTAACGAGGCGGACGTGATCGTCGTCGGGGCAGGCCCGGCAGGCTCGACGGCTGCCGCATACCTGGCGCGGGCTGGGTTGGACGTGCTGCTGCTGGAGAAGTCCACCTTTCCCCGGGACAAGGTGTGCGGGGACGGGCTGACCCCACGCGGGGTCAAGCAGTTGATCGATCTGGGTATCGACACCAGCACGCAAGCTGGCTGGCTGCACAACCGGGGCCTGCGGGTGGTGGGTGGTGGGGTGCGGTTGGAGCTGCCGTGGCCCGAGCTGGCCAGCTTCCCGCCCTACGGCGCGGTACGGCCGCGGCAGGACATGGACGAGATGCTGGTCCGGCACGCGGAAAAGGCCGGCGCCCGGTTGCAGGAGCGCACCACGGTCACTGAGGCGATCACCGAAGAGCGCACCGGGCGGGTGGTCGGCGTGCGCGGCAGGCTGGGGCCGGACAAGCGGCCGGTGGCCTACCGGGCGCCGCTCACGCTGGCCTGTGACGGGGTGAGTGCCCGGCTCGCGCTGAGCCTGGGGATGGACAAGCGCGCCGACCGCCCGATGGGGGTCGCGGTGCGCCGCTACTACACCAGCCCCCGGACCAACGACGACTTCCTGGAGAGTCACCTGGAGCTGTGGGACCGCAGCAACCCGGGAGCGCCGAAGCTGCTACCCGGTTACGGCTGGATCTTCGGCATGGGCGACGGGACGTCCAACGTCGGCCTTGGCATCCTGTCCACCTCCCAGGCGTACGGGAACACCGACTACCGGGCGCTGCTGCGGTCCTGGCTGGACGGCACCCCAGCGGAGTGGGGCTTGCGGGAGGGCAATGCCGTCGGCAAGGTCGGCGGGGCCGCGCTGCCGATGGGCTTCAACCGTACCCCGCACTATCGCGAGGGCCTGCTGCTGGTCGGCGACGCGGGTGGGATGGTCAACCCGTTCAACGGCGAGGGCATCGCCTACGCCATGCAGTCCGCCCGGTTGGCGGCAGAATGCACGGTTCAGGCGATGGCCCGGCCGGCGGGGTCCGGGCGGGAGCAGGCGCTGCGGCGTTACCCGATGGTGCTCCGGGACGAGCTGGGCGGGTATTTCCGGATCGGCAACCTGTTCAGCCGCCTGATCGGGCACCCGGTGGTCATGCGCACGGCCACCCGATACGGCATGCCACGCACTACGTTGATGCGTTTCGTGCTGAAGTTGCTGGCCAACCTCTATGACAGCCGGGAGGGCGATGCGATGGATCGGGTGATCAGTGCGATGACCCGGCTGGCGCCCAGCGCATGACCGCCGGGGTGACCGTAGACCCCATGATCATCACAGCGCGCCGCTGCGGTGCGCTTTAGGTTAGCCTTAGTGCAGCGCATGACCGGCTCGCGCATAGGGTTAGGGCGGACGTCGAGATGAGACGGGAAGGAAGGGACGCGAGTGCTGCAGCCCTACGTCCCCTTGGTGCTGATGTTTCTGCTGGCGGCCGGATTCGCGGTGTTCTCCGTGGCCGCCGCCCCCTACATAGGGCCCCGTCGGTACAACCGGGCCAAGCTCGATGCATACGAGTGCGGTATCGAGCCGTCGCCCCAGCCGGTGGTCGGTGCCGGCCGGATGCCGGTGGCCTACTACCTGACCGCGATGCTGTTCATCCTGTTCGACATCGAGATGGTGTTCTTCTACCCGTTCGCGGTCGCCGCTGACGTGTTGGGGTTGTTCGGCCTGGTGGAAGTTGCCCTGTTCGTCGTGACGCTCGGCTTCGCCTACGCCTACGTGTGGCGGCGCGGCGGGCTGGACTGGAACTGATCATGGGACTCGAGGAGAAGCTGCCCAGCGGAATCCTGCTGACCAGCGTGGAGAAACTGGTCAACTGGACCCGCAAGTCGTCACTGTGGCCGGCCACCTTCGGGCTGGCCTGCTGCGCGATCGAGATGATGACCACCGGAGCCCCGCGCTATGACCTGGCCCGCTTCGGGATGGAGGTCTTCCGGGCCTCCCCTCGGCAGGCCGATCTGATGATCGTTGCGGGCCGGGTGAGCAACAAGATGGCCCCGGTGCTGCGCCAGATCTACGACCAGATGCCCGAGCCCCGCTGGGTGCTCGCGATGGGAGTCTGCGCCTCCAGCGGGGGGATGTTCAACAACTACGCGATCGTGCAGGGCGTGGACCACGTGGTCCCGGTAGACATGTACCTGCCCGGCTGCCCGCCCCGGCCGGAGATGCTCATCGACGCGATCCTCAAGCTGCACGCCAAGATCATGGATGAGCCGCTGGGACCCAAGCGGGCCGCGCTCAAGGCGCAGCAGGGTCAGCGCACCGACATGATCCCCTCCTCGGTGCGTTATGGCCCGCAGCGCGAGCCGCGCCCTTCGGGCAGTGGCCGGTCCCAGGTCATCGAGGCCCGGAAGCAGTGAGCGCCATGGCGGAGCAGGATCAGACCAAGCACCCCGACCTGGCCCCCGGCCGGCCCCCTTCGGCCGCGATGGACGCCGACACGCAGGCCGAGCACGAGGGCCGCGGCGGGGTGCTCGCGGGCCGGGCCCGGCAGGGTATGTTCGGCGTCGGCGACGCCGGGGACACCTCCGGATTCGGGGGGCTGAAGCTGCCCGCCTACTCCCCGGCCCCGGCCCGGCGGCCCTACGGTGGCTGGTTCGACGAGCTGACCGACGAGCTGCTCGCCGCGATGGCCGAGCGCGGGGTGCCCGCCGAGGCGATCCAGCAGGTCACCGTCGATCGTGGGGAGATCACCTACTACGTGCGCCGGGAACATCTGCTGGCCATGTGCCGGACGCTGCGCGACGATCCGGCGCTGCGGTTCGAGCTGTGCAGCTCGGTCTCCGCGGTGGACTACGGTCCCGAGGTGGCGCAGCGGCTGCACTCGGTCTACCACCTCACGTCGATGACCTACCGGCGCCGGATCCGGTTGGAGGTTGCCTGCGACGTCGACGACGCCCACGTGCCCAGCGTGGTGGTGGTCTACCCGACCGCCAACTGGCACGAGCGGGAGGTCTGGGACATGTTCGGCATCGTCTACGACGGCCACCCGGGGTTGACCCGCATCCTCATGCCGGACGACTGGGACGGCCACCCGCAGCGCAAGGACTACCCGCTGGGCGGGATACCGGTGGAGTACAAGGGTGCCGAGATCCCCCCGCCCGACCAGCGCAGGGCGTACTCATGAGCAGCGAGACCGAGACCGTGCATACCGAAGCCGGGCCCACCGAAGCCGGGCCCGCTGAGACGGCACACACGGTGGCGAGCGGGACGACCAGCGACCCGACCATGCAACGCCAGACCAGTGCCGGGTCCGGCGAGCCGGACCCCTACGCCGCGGCCCGGGAGACCACCGAGGGCCGGGTGTACACCGTCACCGGCGGTGACTGGGACACCCTGGTCGACGACGTCCTGCCCGACGACCGCATCGTGATCAACATGGGGCCGCAGCATCCGTCCACGCACGGCGTGCTGCGGCTGGTGCTGGAGCTGGAGGGCGAGGTCGTCACCCAGGCCCGGTCGGTGATCGGCTACCTGCACACCGGCATCGAGAAGAACTGCGAGTACCGGAACTGGACCCAGGGCGTCACCTTCGTCACTCGGATGGATTACCTGGCTCCGCTGTTCAACGAGACCGCCTACTGCCTGGCCACCGAGAAGCTGCTCGGGATCACCGTGCCGCGGCGGGCGCAGGTGATCCGGGTGCTGCTGATGGAGCTCAACCGGGTCGGCTCGCACCTGGTCGCGCTGGCCACCGGCGGGATGGAGCTCGGGGCGCTCACCGGGATGACCGCCGGGTTCCGGGAGCGCGAGGAGGTGCTGCACCTGCTGGAGTTCCTCACCGGGCTGCGGATGAACCACGCCTTCATCCGGCCGGGCGGTGTCGCGCAGGACCTGCCGGAGGGCTCCGACGAGAAGATCCGCGACTTCCTCAAGGTCATGGACCGGAGGCTGCCGGACTACGACAAGCTGCTCACCGGCCAGCCGATCTGGAAGAAGCGCCTGCAGGGCGTGGGATACCTGCCGCTGGACGGCTGCCTGCAACTGGGCGTCACCGGCCCGATCCTGCGCGCCGCGGGGTTGGAGTGGGACCTGCGCAAGATCGAGCCTTACTGCGGCTACGAGGAATACGACTTCGAGGTGCCCACCACCACCGAGGCCGACTGCTACGCCCGCTACCTGCTGCGGGTGGCGGAGATCCACCAGTCCCTGAAGCTGGTGGCGCAGGCACTGGACAAGTTGGCGCCCGGTCCGGTGATGGTGGCCGACGCCAAGATCGCCTGGCCGGCGCAGCTCACCATCGGCGCGGACGGGATGGGCAACTCCCTGGCGCACGTGCGCAAGATCATGGGACAGTCGATGGAGGCACTGATCCACCACTTCAAGCTGGTCACCGAGGGTTTCCGGGTGCCACCAGGCCAGGTGTACGCCCCGGTGGAGTCCCCCCGCGGCGAGCTGGGCTACCACCTGGTCTCCGACGGCGGGACCCGGCCGCTACGGGTGCATGTGCGCGATCCCAGCTTCGTCAACCTGCAGTCCATGCCCGCGATGTGTGAGGGCGGGCTGGTGGCCGACGTCATCGCGGCGGTGGCGTCGATCGACCCGGTGATGGGAGGGGTGGACCGGTGAGAGTCGACACCAGCGTGTTCGACGAGCAGACCAGGGAGCGGGCGGCGCAGATCATCGCGCGCTACCCGCAGCTCCGCTCGGCGCTGCTGCCCCTGCTGCACCTGGTGCAGAGCGTGCAGGGGCACGTCAGCCAGGCCGGTATCGTGTTCTGCGCCGAGCAGTTGGCCATCACCACCGCCGAGGTCAGTGCGGTGGTCACGTTCTACACCATGTACAAGCGCAGGCCCGGCGGCGAGCACCTGGTCAGTGTGTGCACCAACACGCTGTGCGCCGCGCTGGGTGGGGACAGGATCTACGCGACGCTGCGTGAGCAGCTCGGGGTGGGGCACGAGGAGACCGCAGGGCAGCCGGGCTCGAAGGGCTCGATCACCCTGGAGCACGCCGAGTGCCTGGCCGCCTGCGACCTGGCCCCGGTGCTGCAGGTGAACTACGAGTTCTACGACAACCAGAGCCCGGAGTCGGCGGTGGCCCTGGTGGACGCGCTGCGCCGGGGAGAGCGCCCGGCGCCGACCCGGGGGGCTCCGCTGACCGACTGGCGCAGCGCCGAGCTGCAGTTGGCCGGTTTCTTCGGCGCGCCCGAGGAGCTGCGGGCCGCGGTGGACGCCCCTTCGGCGGCACCGGAGACGCTGGCCGGCAACAAGCTGGCCGAGCAGCGCGGCTGGCAGGCACCGCCGATGCCGGATCAGGCACCCCCGCTGCCGGACAAGGAGGACCAGCGGTGACCGAGCGGACGCTCACCCCGGTGCTGACCCGCCGGTGGCTCTCGCCCAAGTCCTGGACCCTGCAGACCTACACCCAGTTGGAGGGCTACACCGCGCTGCGCACCGCGCTGGCCGCGCACCCCGACCAGGTGATCCAACTGATCAAGGACTCCGGGCTGCGGGGGCGGGGTGGGGCGGGCTTTCCCACCGGGCTGAAGTGGAGCTTCATCCCGCAGGCCAAGGAGGGGGAGCCGGCCGCAGGGGCCGCGGCCAAGCCGAAGTACCTGGTGCTCAACGCGGACGAGGGGGAGCCGGGCACCTGCAAGGACGTCCCGCTGATGATGGCCGATCCGCACTCGCTGATCGAGGGATGCATCATCACCAGTTACGCGATCCGGGCCCACGAGTGCTACATCTACGTCCGCGGCGAGATGCTGCACTGCAACCGCAGGTTGCAGCAGGCGGTCACCGAAGCGTACCAGGCGGGTTATCTGGGCCGGGACATTCTCGGCTCCGGTTTCGACCTCGACATCATCATTCACGCCGGGGCGGGCGCCTACATCTGTGGTGAGGAGACCGCGCTGCTCGACTCGCTGGAGGGCCGCCGCGGCCAGCCCCGGCTCAAGCCCCCGTTCCCGGCCACCTCCGGGCTGTACGCCGCACCCACCGTGGTGAACAACGTGGAGACGATCGCCTCGGTGCCCTACATCGTGAACGGTGGCGCGGACTGGTTCCGCCTGATGGGCACCGAGAAATCGCCCGGTCCGAAGATCTACTCGATCTCCGGTCACGTCCAGCGGCCGGGGCAGTACGAGGCCCCGCTGGGCAGCACCCTGCGCGAGCTGCTGGACCTGGTGGGCGGGGTGACCGGCGGTCGGTTGAAGTTCTGGACTCCAGGCGGGTCGTCCACCCCGCTGCTCACCGCCGAGCACCTGGACGTGCCGCTGGACTTCGAGGGTGCCGCGGCGGTCGGCTCGATGCTGGGCACCACCGCGATCATGGTCTTCAACCAGACGGTGAGCGTGCCGTGGGCGGTGCTGAAGTGGACCGAGTTCTACAAGCACGAGTCCTGCGGCAAGTGCACCCCGTGTCGGGAGGGCACCTACTGGCTGGTCCAGATCCTGCAGCGGATGCTGCGCCATGAGGGCACTCCCGAGGATGTGGACACCATGCTCGACGTGTGTGACAACATCCTGGGCCGGTCGTTCTGCGCGCTCGGGGACGGGGCGGCCAGCCCGATCATCAGTGGCATCAAGTACTTCCGGCAGGAGTTCCTGGACCTGTGCGCCGAGCAGCCCGCGGCCGCGGGCTCGGCGCCGCTCGCCAAGCTGGCAGGAGCGCATTGATGACGCTGGCGAAGCAGGCCGACGGTCAGGCCCCCAGCCCCGCCGTACCGGAGGGGTACGTCCGGCTGACCATCGACGGCCGCGAGGTGCACGCGCCCAAGGGCGAGCTGGTGATCCGCGCCTGCGAGCGGCTGGGCATCATCGTGCCGCGGTTCTGCGACCATCCGCTGCTCGACCCGGCAGGCGCCTGCCGGCAGTGCCTGGTCGAGGTGGAGCTGGGTGGGCGGCCGATGCCCAAGCCGCAGGCCAGTTGCACGCTGACGGTCGCCGACGGCATGATCGTCAAGACCCAGCACACCTCTCCGGTGGCGGACAAGGCGCAGCAGGGCGTGATGGAGCTGCTGCTGATCAACCATCCGCTGGACTGCCCGATCTGCGACAAGGGTGGCGAGTGCCCGCTGCAGAACCAGGCGATGTCCAGCGGCCGGGCGGACTCCCGGTTCCGCGAGCCCAAGCGCACCTTCCCGAAGCCGATCGCGATCTCCACCCAGGTGCTGCTGGACCGCGAGCGCTGCGTGCTCTGCCAGCGCTGCACCCGCTTCTCCGAGCAGATCGCCGGGGACCCGTTCATCGAGATGCTCGAGCGTGGGCCGGACCAGCAGGTGGGGGTGGCCGCCGACGTGCCCTTCCAGTCCTACTTCTCCGGCAATACCATCCAGATCTGCCCGGTGGGCGCGCTGACCAGCGCCGCCTACCGGTTCCGCTCCCGGCCCTTCGACCTGGTCTCCACCCCGGGGGTGTGCGAGCACTGCGCGTCGGGCTGCGCGCAGCGCACCGACTGGCGGCGCGGGGTGGTGCAGCGCCGGCTGGCGGGCAACGACCCCGAGGTCAACGAGGAGTGGAACTGCGACAAGGGCCGCTTCGCGTTCGCCTACGTCCGCGCCGCGGACCGGATCACCCGCCCACTGGTCCGCGACGGCAGCGGTGCGTTGCGGGTTGCGTCGTGGACCGAGGCGCTGCGGACCGCGGCCGACGGGCTGCTCGCGGTCCGGGAGCGCGGCGTCGGGGTGCTCACCGGCGGCCGGCTGACCGTCGAGGACGCCTACGCCTACGCCAAGTTCGCCCGGGTCGCGCTGGGCAGCAATGACGTGGACTTCCGGGCCCGCCCGCATTCGGCCGAGGAACTGGACTTCCTCGCCGCGCACGTGCTCGGCGCCGGCCCGGACACCGGCGCGGTGACCTACCGCGACCTCAGCGCTGCCCCCGCCGTGCTGTGCGTGGCCTTCGAACCGGAGGAGGAGTCACCGATCGTCTTCCTCCGGCTGCGCCGCGCCGCCCGGGACCGCGGGCTGCAGGTCTGGCACCTCGGGCAGTTCACCACCCCCGCGGTGCGCAAGACCTTCGGCACGCTGTTGCCGGTGCTGCCCGGCGGCGAGCCCGCCGCCCTGGACGCGCTGGACGGTCCGGCGTACGAGGCCATCTGTGCGCCGGGGGCGGTGCTGCTGGTCGGTGAGCGCGCGGCCGAGGTCCCTGGGCTGTACTCCGCGGTGGCCCGGCTGGCCGCCCGCACCGGTGCCCGGATCGGCTGGGTTCCGCGTCGGGCGGGGGAGCGGGGAGCCCTGGAGGCCGGGGCCGCGCCGACGCTGCTGCCGGGTGGGCGGCCGGTGATCGACCCCGGGGCGCGCGCGGAGATCGAACGGGCCTGGGGGGTTCCGGTCCCAGCCGAGCCCGGCCGGGACACCGCCGCCATCCTGGCCGCCGCGGCGGCCGGGCAACTGGATGGGCTGGTCGTCGCCGGGGTGCAGCTCGCCGACCTGCCGGACCCCCAACTGGCCGAGGAGGCGCTGCGCCAGGCCAAGTTCGTGTTGAGCCTGGAGTTGCGCACCTCGGCGGTGACGGAGATCGCCGACGTGGTGCTCCCGGTCGCGGCCGCGCCCGAGAAGGCGGGCAGCTACCTCAACTGGGAGGGCCGCCGCCGGGGGTTCGCCACCACGCTCACCACGCTCACCTCGGGCACCGGCGGGACTGGCACCGGCGTGACGATGCCGGACTGTCGGGTGCTGGACACCTTGGCCATCGAGATGGACGCCGACCTGTTCACCCAGACTCCGGCGGCGGCAGCGGCCGACCTGGCCGGGCTCGGCCGCTACCCGGATGCCGGAGCGCCGGTTGCCGATCCGCTGGTGGTGCGGCCCCCGGTTGCCGGCCCGCAGGTGCCCGCGCCACCGGTCCCGCAGGCCGGGGCAGGGAAGGTGCTGCTGGCCACCTGGCGCCAGTTGCTGGACAACGGGTCGATGCAGGACGGTGAGCCGGCGCTGGCCGGCACTGCCCGCCCGGCCGTCGCGCTGCTGTCCGAGACCACTGCGGACGAGCTCGGGGTGCGGATCGGTGCGCAGGTCACGGTGGTCACCGACCGGGGGTCGGTGACGCTGCCGGTCGCCGCGGCGGACCTGCTGCCCGGGGTGGTGTGGCTGCCGGGCAACTCCGGACCCGCTACCGTCCGGACCAGCCTCGGTGCCGGGCACGGCGCCGAGGTCAGCGTGACCAGCGCGTCCCCCGCCAACAGCACCGCCAACAGCACGTCGGAAGGCCGGCCATGACACCTGCCGCTGCGGTGCTCGCCGACGACCCGCTGTGGCTCACCGTGGGCAAGGTCGTCGTGGTCTTCGCGTTCCTCATGGTGATGACCCTGTTCATGATCTGGATGGAACGCCGGGTGGTGGGGCGCATGCAGCACCGCCCCGGCCCGAACCGGGTGGGGCCCTTCGGGCTGCTGCAGTCCCTGGCCGACGGGCTCAAGCTGGCGTTCAAGGAGGACGTCCAGCCGGTGAAAGCCGACCGCTGGGTGTACATTCTGGCCCCGGTGATCTCCACGGTCACCGCGTTCACCGCGTTCTCGGTGGTCCCGCTCGGCGGCCAGGTGACGATCTTCGGTGAGCAGACCCTGCTGCAGATCGCCGACCTGCCGGTCGGGGTGCTCGTGGTGCTGGCCGCCTCCTCGCTGGGGGTGTACGGGATCGTGCTGTCCGGCTGGGCCTCGGGCTCGCCGTATCCGCTGCTGGGTTCGCTGCGCTCGGCCGCCCAGGTGATCTCCTACGAGATCGCCCTCGGGATGTCGGTGGTCGCGGTGATCCTGTACTCCGGCTCGCTGTCCACCTCGGCCATCGTCGCCGCCCAGGCGCAGCAGGGCTGGTTCGCGTTCCTGCTCATCCCCAGCTTCGTGGTGTTCTGCGTGGCCATGGTGGGCGAGACCAACCGCGCCCCATTCGACCTGCCCGAGGCGGAGTCGGAGCTGGTCGGCGGGTTCCACACCGAGTACTCCTCGCTGAAGTTCGCGCTGTTCTTCCTCGCCGAGTACGTCAATGTCGTCACCGTCTCGGCGATGGCGACCACGCTGTTCCTCGGTGGCTGGCACGCGCCGTGGCCGCTGGCCGGTGGAGCACTGGACGGCGGCTGGTGGGGGCTGTTCTGGTTCCTGGGCAAGACGCTGGCGTTCCTGTTCGTGTTCATCTGGCTGCGCGGCACCCTGCCCCGGTTGCGTTACGACCAGTTCATGGCGCTGGGCTGGAAGGTGCTGGTGCCGGGCAGCCTGATCTGGATCGTGCTGGTCGCCGGGGTCCGGGCGCTGCGCAACGCCGACGTCACCCGGACCCAGATCCTGGTGGTCGGTGGCGTCCTGCTGGGCGCGCTGGTGATCGTCGCCTACCTGCTGCCCAGCCGCCGCCCACCGGAGGACGAGGGGGTGGCGCCCACCGCGGGGTCGGACTACCCGCTGCCCCCGCTGGACCTGGTGGTGCCACCGACCCCGCCGCCGCGACGCGCTGCGGTGCGCGTCGGCGGTGACGGCTCGACCCGAGAGGACTCCGATGGGACTGCTTGATCCGGTCAAGGGTTTCGGGGTCACCTTCTCGACGATGTTCAAGAAGGTGGTGACCGAGGAGTATCCCGAGGTCAAGAAGATCCCCGCACCCCGGTTCCACGGCCGCCACCAGCTCAACCGGCATCCGGACGGCCTGGAGAAGTGCGTCGGGTGCGAGCTGTGTGCCTGGGCCTGCCCGGCGGACGCGATCTACGTCGAGGGTGGGGACAACACCGACGAGGCCCGCTACTCGCCCGGGGAGCGCTTCGGGGAGATCTACCAGAGCAACTACCTGCGCTGCATCGGCTGCGGGCTGTGCATCGAGGCCTGCCCCACCCGCGCGCTGACCATGACCAACGAGTACGAGGTGGCCGACGACAACCGGCAGGACCTGATCTACACCAAGGAGGACCTGCTCGCGCCGCTGCTGCCCGGCATGGAGCCGCCGCCGCACCCGATGCGGCTGGGCGAGCGCGAACAGGACTACTACGTGCAGGGCCCGACCCTGGAGCGGCGCTCCGGCACGGTAGGCGAGGAAGAGCGGTGAGCACGCTGGCCCTGCTGCTCGCCCAGGTGCCCAGCGCACCGGTGCCCGCCGACACCATCGGCACGGGCGAGGCCGTCGCGTTCTGGATCCTGGGCCCGCTGGCGCTGGCCGGTGGGCTGGGCATGGTGTTCGCCCGCAACGCGGTGCACTCGGCGCTGTGGCTGGCACTGAGCATGCTCAACCTGGGCGTGCTGTACATGGTGCAGCAGGCACCGTTCCTGGGCTTCGTGCAGATCATCGTCTACACCGGCGCGATCATGATGCTGTTCTTGTTCGTGCTCATGCTGGTGGGCCGCGACAGTGTCGATTCGGTGGTCGAGGTGCTGCGCGGCCAACGGGTGGCCGCGGCGCTGGCCGGGGTCGGGCTCTCCGTGCTGCTGGTGGCCAC
Source organism: Pseudonocardiaceae bacterium (assembly GCA_035714625.1). GTDB lineage: Bacteria > Actinomycetota > Actinomycetes > Mycobacteriales > Pseudonocardiaceae. The sequence goes on from DASTLT010000301.1 coordinate 20,169, forward strand.
CCTGGGCCGGGCGCTGCAGGGGGTCATCGCGGCCGGGCTGGTCGGGGTGAACGCCGGCGGCGGCAACGTCGCCAACCTCGGCCGGATGCTGTTCACCGACTATCTGTTCCCCTTCGAGCTCACCTCGGCGCTGCTGATCACCGCTGCGGTCGGGGCGATGGTGCTGACCCACACCGAGCACACCAAGGAGGGCAGGATGAGCCAGCGGCAGCGGGTGGAGGCCCGGATCCGGGGTCCGCATCCCTCGCCGCTGGCCGGTCCGGGGGTGTTCGCCACCACCAACTCGGTGGCCACCCCGGCCCTGCTGCCGGACGGCTCGGTGGCTGCGGAGTCGAGGTTCGAGATCATCGAGTCCACCGCCCGCGAGCGGCTGGACCGCGATGTGCGCAGCGTCGCCAAGGCCGGAACGGGCGCGGACGCCCGCGCACTGCGCGCTCCGCTGCCGGGTAGCGCGCCCGGTCCTGCCGACCGGGCGCCGGGTGAGTCGAATCCGGCGCCGGGTGGAGCGGATCGGGAGCCGGGCGGGTCGGCTCAGGAGGCCGGCCGGTGACCCCGACCTACTACCTGCTGCTGTCCGCGCTGCTGTTCACCATCGGGGCGGTCGGGGTGCTGGTGCGGCGCAACGCCGTGGTGGTGTTCATGTGCATCGAGCTGATGCTCAACGCGGTCAACCTGAGCCTGGTCACCTTCTCCCGGATCAACGGCACGCTGGACGGGCAGATCATGGCCTTCTTCGTGATGGTCGTGGCTGCGGCTGAGGTCGTGGTCGGCCTGGCCATCATCATGGCGATCTTCAAGACCCGCCGGTCGGCCTCGGTCGACGACGCCAACCTGCTGAAGTACTAAGGGGAGCGCCCGGGATGACCGCACAGTATGCGTGGCTGCTCGTCGCGCTGCCGGCTTTCGGTGCGCTGGTGCTGCTGGTCGGTGGCCGGCGCACCAATGCCTGGGGGCACCTGCTGGGCTGCGCGACCGTGGTCACGGCCTTCGGGTACGGGCTCGCGCTGTTCGTCGAGTGGCTCGCCCTGCCCGCCGAGGAGCGGACCAGGGAGGTGGCGCTGGGTACCTGGTTCGCGGTGAACTCCCTGCAGGTCGACTACGGCATTCGGCTGGATCCGCTGTCGCTGACCTTCGTGCTGCTGATCACCGGTGTCGGTGGGCTGATCCACATCTACTCGATCGGCTACATGGCCCACGACCCCGGTCGGCGCCGGTTCTTCGGGTATCTGAACCTGTTCGTCGCGGCGATGCTGGTGCTGGTGCTGGCGGACAACTTCGTCACCCTCTACCTGGGCTGGGAGGGCGTGGGCCTGGCCTCCTACCTGCTGATCGGCTGGTACCAGGACCGGCCGAGCGCGGCCACCGCGGCCAAGAAAGCCTTCCTGATGAACCGGGTCGGCGACGTCGGCCTGGCCCTGGCGATCTTCCTGCTGTGGCGGGAGCTGGGCACGGTGCGGTTCAGCGAGGTGTTCGCCCGGGTCGGGGAGATCGGCGGGACCAGCCTGCTGGCGATCGTGGTGCTGCTGCTGCTCGGCGCCTGCGGCAAGTCCGGCCAGTTCCCGCTGCAGGACTGGCTGCCCGATGCGATGGAAGGGCCGACCCCGGTGTCGGCCCTGATCCACGCCGCGACGATGGTGACCGCGGGGGTCTACCTGATCGCCCGGTGCAACCCGCTGTACAACCTGAGCGAGACCGGGCGGCTGGTGGTCGCGTCGGTCGGGGTGATCACCCTGCTGATCGGGGCGATCATCGGCTGCGCCTACGACGACATCAAGAAGGTGCTGGCCTACTCCACGGTCAGCCAGATCGGGTACATGATCCTCGCGGTCGGGCTGGGTCCGATCGGCTACGCGCTGGGCATCCTGCACCTGCTCACCCACGGCTTCTTCAAGGCGGTGCTGTTCCTCGGCGCCGGCTCGGTGATGCACGCCATGCACGACGAGGTCGACATGCGCCGGATGGGTGGGCTCGCCCGGCACCTGCCGATCACCTTCGCCCTGTTCAGTACCGGTTACCTGGCGCTGATCGGGTTCCCCTTCCTGTCCGGCTACTTCTCCAAGGACGCGATCATCGAGGCCGCGTTCGGCGCCGGCGGCTGGCAGGGCTGGGTCTTCGGTGGCGGGGCCCTGCTGGCGGCCGGGATCACCGCCTTCTACATGACCCGGCTGATGCTGATGACCTTCTTCGGGGGGTCGCGGTGGCAGCAGTTGCGCACCCCCGACGGCCGCAGTTACCACCCGCACGAGTGCCCGCCGGTGATGTGGCTGCCGATGGTGCCGCTGGCGCTCGGCTCGGTCGGCGCCGGGTTCTTCCTGCATTCCGGGGAGCGGCTGGTGCACTGGCTGGAGCCGTCGCTGGGGCCGCTGGCGCACAGCGACGCCGCCCCGTTCCCGGCCGAGCTGGTCCCGCTGTGCACGGTGCTGATCTCCGCGGCGGGGGCACTGGTGGCCTGGCTGCTCGTCGGGCAGCGGCCGGTGCCGGTGCGCCGCCCCGAGCCGGTCGCACTGCCGGTGGCCGCCGCCCGGGCCAACCTGTACGCGACCGCGATCAACGAGGCGCTGATCGCCCGGCCGGGCACCTGGCTCACCCGGGCGCTGGTGTTCGTGGACAACAAGGGGGTCGACGGATTGGTCAACGGCACTGCGGCGCTGCTGGGCGGCACCTCCGGGCGGGTGCGCAGGCTGCAGAACGGTTTCGTCCGCCGATATGCCCTCGGCATGCTGGGAGGCTCGGTCCTGGTGATCGCCATGCTGCTGGCGGTGAGTTAGGTGATGAACCCAAGCAACGGCGGAGCGCTGCTGCTGGCGCTGCTGCTGGCGCCCCTGGTGGGCAGTGCCCTGGTCGCCACGATGCGCTCCGCCCCGGGGGCGGCCAAGACCACCGCGCTGGTGTTCGCGCTGGGCGAGCTGGTGCTGGCCGCGCTGGCCTGGTCGGTGTACCAGCCGGGGGGGGAGCGGCTGCAGTTGCGGCTGTCCACCGAGTGGATCCCGGCCTTCGGTGCCCGCTTCGCGCTCGGGGTCGACGGCATCGCGCTGGTGATGATCGCGCTCACCGCCTTGCTGGTGCCGATCGTAATGGGGGCGTCCTGGGCGGAGAAGCTGTCCGAGGGCCGCACCGCGGCCGGCTTCTACTCGCTGCTGCTGGCCCTGCAGGCAATGATGATCGGCGTCTTCGCGGCCACCGACGTCTTCCTGTTCTACCTGTTCTTCGAGGTCATGCTGGTGCCGATGTACTTCCTCATCGGCCGGTTCGGCGGGCCGCGGCGGCAGTACGCGGCGGTGAAGTTCTTCCTGTACTCGCTGCTCGGCGGGCTGGTGATGCTGGCCAGCGTGATCGGGGTGTTCGTGGTCAGCTCCGGTGTGCTGGGCCGGGGCAGCTTCGAATGGGCCACCCTGGTGCGCATCGCCGACAGCATTCCCCAGCAGACCCAGATCTGGCTCTTCCTCGGGTTCTTCGTGGCCTTCGCGATCAAGGCGCCGCTGGTGCCGCTGCACACCTGGCTGCCCGATGCCGGTGCGGAGGCCCCGGTGGGCGCGGGTGTGCTGCTGGTCGGCGTGCTGGACAAGGTCGGTATTTACGGTTTCCTGCGGTACTGCCTGCCGCTGTTCCCCGACGCCTCGCGGGCCCTGGCGCCGCTGGTGCTCACCCTGGCCGTCGCCGGGATCCTGTACGCCGCGCTGCTCGCCGTCGGTCAGACCGATCTGAAGCGGTTCGTGGCCTACACCTCGGTGGCGCACTTCGGCTTCATCGCCCTGGGTGTCTTCGCCTTCTCCACCCAGGGTATGGCCGGCGCGGTGCTGTACATGGTCAACCACGGCATCTCCACCGGGATGCTGTTCCTCGTGATCGGCATGCTGATCGCCCGCGGCAACTCCCGGCTGATCGCCGACTACGGCGGGGTGGCGGCGCTGACCCCGGTGCTGGCCGGGATGATGCTGCTGGCCGGGCTCTCGTCGCTGGCGCTGCCCGGCACCAACTCGTTCGTCTCCGAGTTCCTGGTGCTCATCGGGTCGTTCCCGCGCGAGCCGGCGTACACGGTGCTGGCCACCGCCGGCATCATCCTGGCCGCGCTGTACGTGCTCTGGGTCTACCAGCGGATCATGCAGGGCCCGGTGCGGGGGACGGCGGTGCTCGGCGCCCTGGGGGGTGGGCCGGGCACCATGCTGGCCCCGGAGGTCGCGGCGAACCGGCGCGCCCACCTGTTCCCCGACCTGTCCGGCCGGGAGATCGCCGTGCTGGCGCCGCTGGTGGTCCTGATCCTGCTGCTCGGTTTCTACCCGCAGCCGGTACTGGACGTGATCAACCCGTCGGTCGGGGCGACGCTGAACGAGGTCGGCCTGTCCGATCCGGTCCTGCAGGGAGGCAACTGACGTGCTCGGCGCAGCAGTGCTGGCTCAGGCCCCGCCCGCACCGTCGGTGCAACTGCCGGCCATCGACTACCCGGCGATCGCGCCGATGCTGATCGTGCTCGGCGCGGCGTGCCTGTCGGTGCTGGTGGAAGCGTTCGTTGCGCACCCGGGCCGGTGGGCCGCCCAGGTCGGGCTGACGCTCGCCACGCTGCTGGCCGCCGGGGCGGCGCTGGGCGCGCACCTGTACTCGTTCACCGGTGGCGTGCGGGATGCCGTCACGCTGGCCGCGACGGTGGTCGTCGACGGCCCCACCCTGTTCCTGTGGGGCACCCTGCTGGCGCTGGGCCTGGCGGCGGCGCTGCTCATCGCGGACCGGACGGTCGAGCCGGGCGGCTCGTTCACCGCCGACGCCGCGGTGCGCGCGGGCACCGCGGCCGACCGGGAGATCAACCGGGCGGTGCGCTCGCAGGGCTACGCGGGCACCGCGACCGTCAGCGGTATGCAGACCGAGGTGTTCCCGCTGCTGCTGTTCTCCCTCGGCGGGATGATGGCCTTCGTCGCCGCGAACGACCTGCTCACCATGTTCATCGCGCTCGAGGTGCTCAGCCTGCCGCTGTACCTGATGTGCGGGCTGGCCCGGCGGCGCCGGCTGCTGTCCCAGGAAGCGGCAGTCAAGTACTTCCTGCTCGGGGCGTTCGCGTCGGCGTTCTTCCTCTACGGGGTGGCGCTGCTCTACGGCTATGCGGGTTCGGTGAAGCTGTCCGAGATCGCCGAGGCTTCCGGTGGCTCGGACCGCTCGGACACCCTGCTGTTCGCCGGCCTGGCGCTGCTGGTGATCGGGCTGCTGTTCAAGGGGTCGGTGGGCCCGTTCCACGCCTGGACCCCGGACGTCTACCAGGGCGCGCCGACCCCGGTGACCGCTTTCATGGCGGCCTGCACCAAGGTCGCCGCGTTCGGCGGCATCCTGCGGGTGCTGACGGTGGCGTTCGGTGCCACCCAATGGGAGTGGCGCGGGGTGCTGTGGGGGGTCGCGATCGCCTCGATGGTGATCGGCGCGGTGCTCGGCCTCACCCAGACCGACATCAAGCGCATGATCGCCTACTCCTCGGTGGCGCACGCCGGGTTCCTGCTGGTCGGGGCGATCGCGCTGACCGCGGCAGGGCTGTCCGGGACGATGTTCTACCTGCTCGCCTACGGGTTCACCACGCTGGCCGCGTTCGGGGTGATCACCTTGGTGCGCGACGCCGGCGGGGAGGCCAGCCACCTGTCCCAGTGGGCCGGGCTCGCCAAGCGCTCGCCGCTGACCGCCGCGGTCTTCGCCTTCCTGCTCTTCGCGCTCGCCGGGATCCCGCTCACCAGCGGGTTCACCGGCAAGTTCGCGGTGTTCAGCGCGGCGATCGCGGACGGCATGGCGCCGCTGGTGGTGATCGCGCTGGTGGTCAGCGCGGTGGCCGCGTTCTTCTACCTGCGGGTGGTCGTGCTGATGTACTTCAGCGAGCCCGCGCCGGACGGTCCGACGGTCAGCGTGCCGGGTCCGTTCACCACCGCGGCGATCACCCTCGGGGTGATGGTCACCCTGCTGCTCGGCGTGCTGCCCACCTTCGCCCTGGACTGGGCCGCGCTCGGGGTGTTCGCCTCGTGACCTCCCCATGAGCAGCTCGACGTCTGATCAGGTGGCCGGGGTGGACCTGGCCGACGAGGGGTTGCGAGACGCCCTGGTGAGCGGCCTGCAGCAGGTCGAGGAGTTGCTGCACCGGGAGGTGCAGAGCGAGTTCCGGTTCCTCACCGAGACCTCCCTGCACCTGGTCGACGCCGGGGGCAAGCGGTTCCGTCCGCTGTTCACCCTGCTCGCCGCCCAGTTCGGGCTGGCGAAGGGCACCGGGCGGGTCGAGGATGTGGTACGCGCGGCCGCCGTCGTCGAGCTGATCCACCTTGCCACGCTCTACCACGACGATGTGATGGATGAGGCCACCATGCGCCGCGGCGCGGTGAGCGCGAACGCCCGCTGGGACAACACGGTCGCGATCCTCACCGGTGACTTCCTCTTCGCGCACGCCTCCCGGCTGGTCGCCGACCTGGGGCCGGACGCGGTGCGGATCATCGCCCGCACCTTCGCCAAGTTGGTCACCGGCCAGATGCGGGAGACCCTGGGTCCCGGGGAGGGCGCCGACCCGGTGGCGCACTACCTGGCGGTGGTCGCGGAGAAGACCGGCTCGCTCATCGCCACCGCGGGCCGCTACGGCGCCATGTTCTCCGGCGCCCCGCAGCAGCAGGTCGACGCGTTGCGCCGGTTCGGCAAGGCGATCGGCACCGCATTCCAGATCTCCGACGACATCATCGACATCGCCTCGCCGTCGGACGAGTCGGGCAAGATCCCCGGCACGGACCTGCGCGAGGGGGTGCGCACCCTGCCGATGCTCTACGCCCTGGCCGAGCCGGGTCCCGACGTCAACCGGCTCAGCGAGCTGCTGGCCGGCCCGCTGACCGACGACGCCCTGGTCAGTGAGGCGCTGACACTGCTGCGCGGGTCCCCGGGCCTGGACCGGGCGCGGCAGACGTTGCGTTCCTACACCGATGCCGCCCGCGCCGAGCTGGTGGTGCTGCCCGCCTGCCCGGCCCGGGACGCCCTGTCCTCGGTCACCGACTACCTCCAGTCCCGGACCGGCTGACCCCACCCGCTGGTCGGAGCCTGATACGTGGACGCAACAGGGAGTCTCAGGGATGCAGCAGTTGGAGCTGGAGTCGATCGATGGAGTGAGGCTCGAAGCGGCCTTACACGTAGCCCAGACGCATAGGTGGCAGGGAACGGTGATTCAAGCGCACGGCATCAACGCCACCATGGATGAGGGTGGGATGTTTGTTCGGCTTGCTGATCGGCTGGCCGAGGCGGACTTCACCGTCCTGCGATTCTCCTTCCGTGGGCACGGCGTCAGCGGCGGGACACAGCGTGGTGTGACGATCGCTGGGGAGATGCTGGACTTGCAGGCGGTGGTCGAGTACGTGTGGGGCAGGTTCCCGGCGCCTCTATCGATCGTGGCGGCGAGCTTCGGGGCTGTGTCGGCGTCTTTGTCTCTGCCATGGCTGGACGTCCGGTTGGATCGGCTGGTGTTATGGAATCCTGTGCTGGACCTGCAGCGGACCTTTGTGACACCGGAACTCCCCTGGGGAAGGGAGAACTTCGGTCCTGATCAGCAGAAGCTGCTGGCCTCGCAAGGGTTCCTGGTGATGGATGGCGAGTTCGAGATGGGGCGGGTGTTGTTCGAGGAGTTCCTCTACTACCGGCCGTGGGATGACTTCGTGGGGAGCGCCGTACCCGCGTTGGTGGTACATGGCGACCGGGACAGCTATGTCTCCCACGACATCGCGCGCACCGCGGCGTCGGCCCGCACGAACTGTGCTTTCCACACGGTGACCGGTTCCGATCACGGCTTCGACTCCGACGAGCGGGAGGACGAGGCGATTGCCGTCACGGTCGACTGGCTGGCGAACGGGCGCTCGGAGCCAGCGTGAATGTCGCCTCTTTGTATGCACCAGTGACGATCGTATAGAAGAACTGGTGCATGAGTACACCAGCCCCCTAGGACGAACTTTAGCCGCTACCCGACTGCCAGCTACCTGGCCCGCCTCCATTAATCTTGATCATAGTAGGGAACTTGCTGTAAATGCGTCGTTGTGGTGAATCGATTACCGGTTACCTGCATCAACGGCATGGTCTGCGTATGGGGCACTCCTTCGGAATCAAGAAACACCGTATTAGGCCAGGCTCGTTGCACCTGCCCAAAGATAAGACCATGATCTCCACCCAGGTCGATTCTCTCTATTATGACACACTGCATCCATCCGATTCCATCCGTGAGAACAGGGCCGTGCAAAGATGCACCGTAGTCAAAAGACAGACCAGCGGCAGCGAGCTTTTCTCCTGGATCTACCGCCGGATATCCAGAGTACCTGGCCCCGAGTATCCACACGCCGTTCAAATGCTCGATAAGTGGGACGGAGAGGGTGAATCCTTCCGTATTCAGCAGGATTTCGTAAGTCTGCCATTTCTTATGGATGGCCAGGGCAACTTGCTGTGGATCAGTTGACACCGAGGTTACGTTGGATACGGGGATGACGTTGGGAGCACCTTTGTGATCGCGGGTACCTATCAGGTATGCGATTCGGGGGGCAAGCAACCGGTGCGCCTTTTCCACCAAGCCGGTCATGATGACTCCTGTCCCTCAGCAACGAAGCAGAAGTTGTGGATGGCCTACAGTTGATAGCGTTCACCCGGCACGGTCTGGCTCTCAGGGCTTTCCCAGCGCGCAATGGTGCGCTGCAGGCTGGTCAGTTGGGTGCTGGTCACCGCCGAAACTCCCAGCCGGTCGGCGACGGTGCGCAGTGCACGAGCCTGCTCGGCCCAGGACCATCCCCGCTGCTCGCGGAGTCGGCGCAGCAGCCGAGATGCGGTAGCTCGGTCGTTTTGTCATCGGCGTCAGATCGGGACGATCAGCCGGGGTCTGCCGCGTGCTGCTCCATAGTGGATGGTGTACCACGTCCCACTGCGTGGGTCATCGCCGCAGGGGAACCCGATGACCAGATTGCTGCGGTCTACCATCCAGCGGTTGCGGGCATGGTATGCCTCCGCACTCAGCCGCGGTGCGCCGAGTTCCACCAGTGACACCCGCGCAGTACGCAGAGTCGCGGTCAGCACAGCGTGCCTGGCGTCCTCGGGTTGGTCGGTCAACCTGCCGGGCACCGCAACGGTCACCATGGCCGCGGTGTGCTCGGTGAGCCAGGACAACGCGAGCGTGTCGATCCCTGCCGCACCGCGACATACACCTGCGAGTCCGCACCCGCGAACGGCCGCAGGTAGGCGTCGAACAGCAGGACGTACTCAGCAGGCTCCCGGTGCCCCGTATGCCGGGACCCGGTGACCGTCACCGCATGCGGCACAGCGCCTCCGCAGATGTCATCGAATGTCATCTGCCGACGACCGCGCGGACATGTTCCGATAAGCGCCGTGACGGTCCGACGACCTGGTCAGCGTTGCACACCGGGCAGCCCGACAGCACGAAACCGAATAACATCTGTTCGCTCGTGGCTGGCTGACCAGGAGTTTGTCCGATGTCGGCCATCGTGATGGAGTGCCGAGGAGCGCTGTCCTGCGCTCGGAAACGGAGCAGTCCGTCCGCGCGGGGGTGGCTGCAGGCACGTCTCACCCCGATGCTTGCCGCCACCCGCGTTTCCACACATCGGGATCATTTGAGAAGGGGTTGCTGTGTTCACCATCTTGCTGACGATCTGCCTGGTGTATCTGGCCGTGCTGGGCTGTGTCGCGCTGGTCGCGTCGCCGCCTTGGCGGCGGGCCGGGCGAACCGTTCCGCTCGGCAGGCACCACTGGGGGGACCGGCTCCGCGCGGCAGGCACCGCCGTACCCGGCGCGGGGGCTGCTCGGTGACGGTGCCCGCGCTCATCAGGCGGGTTCGTTTCTCACCATGACCGATGCCCGCATCGGTCGAGCACATCTGATCACCGAGGACGCGGCGGGCGCGGGCCGTCGCGCTGGGTGCTACCGCGCTGTCTGCGGTGAACTGGTGCTGGCCGCCAGCCTCATCACCCCCGAACGTGGGCCGTGCCGGGCCTGTGCCCACCGGCGGGCCGCGTGGTGAGCGCGGTTGACCGGTGGCCGGTCTCGGAGGAGACCTACCGGGCCACGATGCAGGGCCAGCGTCGATGGAGAACCGCACACCGTGATGTCACCCGCCATGGCCTCGGCCGGGCTGGGCGGTGCGCCGAGCCTGGACGCGTGTCCCTCGTGCGAGCAGGTCGTCGTGGTGCCCCGTTTTCTCCACACCAACGTTCTTCGAGGAACCGCACCGTGAAACGCACCAAGAGTAAGAAACACCGGGGTCTGGAGACCTGGCGAATCGTGTACGGCAACCACCGGCGCCCGCATGACCGGCCACAGGAACTGAAGGTGGACATCCGGCGTGGAGAGGTGATCGACGTTGATTATGCGACTGGCCTGGTCGCGGTCCGCACCACCATGCCGCTGGCCGATGTGAGAATCATCAAGATAATGGGACCAGATGGAATGCCCACCTGACCCATCTCTAACCAATCATGGCGCGCGGTGCCTGCCAGCTTTGACTCTATAAACCTGGCCCGCAGGCACCACAGGGAACCCTTTCGTAGATGGGCTTCAGCGTTCGAGGATGGAGGCGAGGGTGGTGAGGTCGTGGATGCCCAGGGCGCGACGAGGCGCGTCACCGCCGCCCCGGGCTTGACCTGATCACAGCGCGCGGGACTAACCGGTTCCACGGCACATCTCGATAGCCGCATGGGCGGTGGCACCGCACTGCCGAGATGTGCTACTGGCCGCTCCGCGTGAGCAGCGGGTCGCGGAGTTCGGCGACGCCGGGGCGGGCGTGCAGCGATTCGTACCCGCCCTAGGGGCAGGTGGTCGAGCGGTTCGGGGTTGCTGAGCCGGGCATCGCGCCGCCCTGGGTGGTGGCGGTCGATCCGTCCGTGTTGCAGGGCTGGCAGGGCTGGGCTCGCTACGAGCTGGCCACGGTCACCCGGGACCCGAAGATCGCCGCCCAGGCGGTGCCGCTGCTGCGCCACGTCATCGAGCACTTCCCGGGCGCCGCCGCGGTTGAGAAGGAGGAGGGAACGCTGTGGAGCCCTCGGCGCGATCGGAGATCCTGGGCCTTCTGTACGCGACCACCCGCTTCTCCACCAAGGCCGCGCTCCTGGCCCCGACGCTGGCCGGAATCCCGTTGTCCGGCGACGACCGTGCGCTTCTGCTGGACCGGGTGCGGCGGGTCCGGGCCGCGGCGGAGTGGGCCGAGCACGCGGTGAGCACCGGGGACACCACGATGCCGCCGGAGGTCGCGGCCGTGTTCTCCCACCGGCACCGCCGTGCGCGGCCCGGCTCCACTCCGTAGCCCGGTCGTGCCCAGGCGGGCGACGGCAGGACGGTCCTGGTTCAG
>DASTLT010000302.1:0-26364 GCA_035714625.1 Pseudonocardiaceae bacterium
TGCCCCTTACGATCGGATCATCGTTACCTTCGCCGTGACCAGCATCCCACCCGCCTGGATTGACCAGACCCGAACCGGGGGCATCGTGCTGGCGCCGGTATTTTCTGGCCTGGTCAAGCTCACCAGCTCCGGTCAGGGCCGGGCCGAGGGACCGTTCATCGGGCCTGGCTATTTCATGCGCTACCGCCCAGCCCCGGATGCGCTCCCGGACGGCGGGTTGGCAAGCGAGCAGACGACGGTACCGGATCAGCCACGCTGGCCCCAGCGCACCACCAAGCTGCCCACCAGCATCTACTACAACAGCGACTTCCGCTTCTTTCTCGACCTCACAATGCCCCGCCTCAGTCACGGCCACCCCGGCGGCGACCGGAACAACCTGATCCTCAGCGCCCCAGATGGGTCATACGCCCACATCACCCCCGGCGGCCACGTCACTCAATCCGGGCCGCACCGACTCTGGGACGAGATCGAGACCATTCATCAAACCTGGTGCTCGCTGGAGTCGCCGGGACGCGAACGCTTCGGCCTCACCGTCACACCACACCGTCAGGTGATCTGGCTGGACACCCCCGACAGCGACCACAACTGGCGACTGGGTTAGTCCCATGCCCGAATGCCAAGGTGCCCGTATCTACGCGTCCTCGAGGTGGTGAGCACGCCGCCGAAGTCAACGATGAGGTCGCGGTACCGGCCGCCGCCCGGCGAGAAGCGCTGCAAGGCGACCTTGTCCTCACCTGTGGATGGCTGGTGCCCCCTGCGTCATGGGTTGAACCTGAGCAGGGGGACGTCGTACAGGGCCGGCTCCCGGGTGCGGAGCATGGTGGGTGCTGCGATCTCGACGAGCAGCATCTCGACGAGGAACTGCACGCGGGCGGACAGCAGATGGCTGGTGTGGCCGAGGGCGGAGCGCTCTTTGAGGCCGAGGCTGGTATGGACGTGGGGCAGCACCCGGTCGGTTTCGGGGTCGTAGCCCAGTGTGCCGCAGCCGAGTGCCTCGGCGTTGCTGAGGTGGACCTTCGTCCAGACCGGGGCGGCGGGGTCGAAAGCGGTGCTGATCTCCTGGCGGCCTGCCCCGGCGGCGACCAGCAGGTGCAGCAGGACCCGAGGCACGCGCACAGGGTGCCGCAACTCGCCGGCAAATCCAGGTAAGCGCACCGCTATGCTCTGCAAGCAGGTCGGGGGCCCGCTCGGATGATCATATGCAGGAGCAGGCGTGACGCTGAGTCTGGGCGCGCCCATCGGCCATTACACGGTGCTGGAGCAGGTATGCGCCGAGGGGGCGTTCGCCGAGGTCTACCGGGCGCGGGACGAGCGGCACGATCGGGTCGTCGCGTTGAAGCTGCTGGCTGGGACGAGCGAACGGAGCCGGCGGGACGCTCTCGCGGTGGCCACTCTCGACCACCCCAACATCGTCGCGACGTTCGACGTCTTCGAGCACGACGGGCGGCTCTGCCTGGTCCAGGAATGGATCGACGGCGGGAGCTTGGCTGCTGAGCTGGACGCGGCCGGTCAACTCGATGTCCAGCAGACCGTACGACTGGGTCACGACTTGGCGTCCGCGCTGTCCTATGCGCACCAGCAGAATATTCTGCACCGCGACATCAAGCCCTCCAATGTGCTGCGCACCGCCAAGGGTACCTACAAGCTGGCTGACTTCGGGGCGTTCGGGCGGCTCTCGGTGGACACCGCGCTGACCAGGACCGGCGAGATCGCCGGGACACCGCTGTACATGTCACCGGAGCAGCTCACCGGGGCCCCGCAGTCCGCGGCTTCCGACCTGTTCGGCCTCGGGCTCCTGCTGTATCGCTGCCTGCACGGCCAGCTCCCCGATGAGACGGCAGGCTCGTTCGTGCAGCTAGCCTACGGCCGGGTGGTGACACCGATCAGGGTGCCGCCGTCACCTTTGCAGGGGCTGCTCGAACGTTGCCTGGCCCTCGACCCGGCACAGCGTCCGCATTCAGCGACCGAGGTGCTGTCCGCGTTGGATCAGATTGCACCTGACCAGCAAGGCCATGGGGCGGCCGGGGGGTGGCAGGCAGGGCCTCCCCGACCTGAAGCGGCGCTCCCGCCATCCCAGCTCCCGCCCCCCGGTCGGACACCTGCCTCCGCTCGGCTGTCCCTGCGCCGCAGGAAGGCGTGGGTGCTGCGGGTCGTGCTGGTGGTCGCCGTCGTCCTCGCTGGGGTCGTGTCGTTCGTCATCACTACCGCGCCGCCCGATGTCGGCGGTATCAGTCCGCCCGGTACCGGGATCGGTCCACCCGATGTCGGTATCGGGCTGGTGCGTATCGGTGCCGGTGTTGTCATCGCCGTGCTCGCCCTGGCCGGGGCGCAGCAGATCCGCCGCCGCTGGACCAGCCGGGCACCTGAGGCGGAACGAAAAGCGGCTACGGTTCTCTTCGGCGCCGGCCAGCGCGAGGAGCTCACCCGGTCCTTGATGATCGAGGTCGACCAGGTGGTGCGAAACCTCGATTCGTTTGACGCCAAGTTCCTTGGTATGACCGTGGTTGCCATGATTCGCGAATACGAGCAGGCCAAAGAGTCGTCGGAACGCCAGGCAGCACTGCTTAACGTGGTGGTGCTCATGGAGAAGCTCCAGGTGCGCTTCTCGCCCTGGTACGTCCGGCACAAGGATGCGATCGCCACCGGCGTTGCCGTGGTCGGTGCCCTCGCTGGTGCGGCGAGCGTCGTCAGCGGCTTCCTCAAGTAAGCGGCCGGGACGGGATTACCGCGTCCATGGTCGTTCAGGTTCGCAGTGGCCTGGGGTGCACTGGCCGGGGGATGGATGTGCACACCTCATTGCGGGACGGGCTGCTCATGGTTGAGTAGCCAGCGCTTGGCCGGCAGGCCCCAGCGGAAGCCACCCAGCGCGCCGTCGCTGCGCAGCACCCGGTGGCAGGGCACGAACAGGGCCACCGGGTTGCGGGCGCAGGCGGCGGCGGCGGCCCGCACCGCGGCCGGCCGTCCCGCTTTGGCGGCCAGCTCGGCGTAGCTGACCGGGGCGCCGGCCGGCACTGCCCGCAGGACCTGCCAGGTGTGTTCCAGGAACTCCCCGCCACGCTGGCGCACCGGCACATCGGTGATCGCGGCGAGCTCACCCCGGTGGTAGGCGAGCATCGCGCCGGTCACCGCGCCTAGCTCGGCGCGTCGGTGCACCTCGGTGGGCCGTAGCGCGGAGGCCACCAGCGGCAGCAGCTCGTCCAGCTCGGCGGTCCAGCCCGAGGCGAGCACCGCGCCGTCGCCGTCCACCAGCACGGTGAAAGGCCCGATGGGTGTGTCCAGAGTGCAGGTAGTGCTCATGCGGTCTGCTCCGTTCGGTGCGGTGGCGCATTGGCGGCGGCACGCCAGAGCTGCATTCCGGCGTAGGAGCGCCAGGGCGCCCAGCGCTGGGCCCGCCGCCGCAGCCCTGCAACGTCGGTGGGCAGCCCGAGGGCGGCCGCGCCGCGGCGCAGCGCCAGGTCAGTGTCCAGCAGCAGGTCAGTGGCCCCGAGCACGCGCATCGTGACGTAACCTGCGGTCCACGGCCCGATCCCGGGGATCGCCTGCAGGTCGGTGCGCAGCTCGTCGGGGGCGCGCCCGGCGTCGACAACCAGCTCCCCGCTGGCCAGCGCGACCGCAACCGCCCGGACCGCCTCGATCCGGCGGCGGGGACCGGTAAGTACTTCAGCGGCGTGCTCGGCGACCGCGGCCGGGGCGGGGAACAGCCTGCTGAGCCCCTCCGGCCCGTCGATCGGCTCGCCCAGCGCCGCGGTCAGCCGGGCCGCGGCGGTGCGCGCGGCGGCCACGCTCACCTGCTGGCCGAGCACCGCGCGCAGCACCGTCTCAGCACCGTCCACCGTGCCGGGGACCCGGATCCCGGGTGTGGTGCTGACGGCGGCGGCCAGCGCCGGGTCCGCGCCGAGTACCTCGTCGACCGCGCACGGGTCGGCGTCGGCGTCGAGCAGCCTGCGCAGCCGGCTCACTGCTACCGGCAGGTCTCGCAGATCACCGAGGCGCAGCGTGGCATCCCAGTGCGCCGCGGTCACGCGCAGCGTCGCGCTACCGCAGCCGTGCGGGAGCCGCAACGTCCGGGCGTAGCCGCCATTGCCAGTGCTGCACTCGACACCGGGGACCGCCCGCGCTGCGAGGAACTCCAGCAGACCGGCGCTGTCCATCGGGGCACGGAACGCCAACCGCAGCGTGACCGCCCCCGGTACCGGCCGGACCCCGACCTGTCTGCGTAGCTCGGAAGGGGTAGTGGCGTACACCGTCTGGATGGTGGCGTTGAACTGGCGCACCGAGGCGAACCCGGCGGCGAACGCGACGTCGGCCAGCGGCAGCGCGGTGGTCTGCACCAGCACCCGGGCGGCCTGGGCCCGATGCGCCCGGGCCAGGGCGAGAGCTCCGGCGCCCAGCTCGGCGGTGAGCACCCGGTTCAGTTGCCGGGTGGAGTAGCCCAGCCGGGCGGCCAGCCCCGGCACGCCCGCGCGCTCCACCAGCCCGTCGCCGATCAGCCGGACCGCCCGGGCCACCAGGTCGCCGCGCAGGTTCCACTCCGGGGATCCCGGCACGGCGTCGGGCAGGCACCGCCGGCAGGCCCGGTAGCCGGCCAGTTGGGCGGCCGCCGCGGTGGGCAGGAACGTGACGTTGCCCGGCTTGGGTGTCATCGCCGGGCAGGACGGGCGGCAGTAGATGCCGGTGGTCCGCACGGTGACCACGAAACAGCCGTCGAACCGGGCGTCGCGGGAGGCGACGGCGCGGTAGCAGCGGTCGTGGTCGAGCAGCACAGTCCGATCGTGCCAGCCTCGGCCGGGGTCGATCTGGCGGGAATCGGACACCGCGATGGAAGGGGGGCAGTCGGGTGAATGGGCCGGCTGCGGGCAGCGTGCGCGGCGAGCGTGGCCCTAAGGTCGGGCGGCATGAGTAATGCCAAGCGGTGGCGCGCCGCGGTGCTGGCCGTGCTGGCCGCATTCACCCTCGTGCTGACCGGATGCAACAAGAGCTCGCCCACGCCCGGCACGGGCCCCACGACCCAGCAGCCGGGCGGCGGCTACTAGGTACAGGCCCGCCGATGGCCGGATCCGGCGGGACGGCAGCGACCGTCCCGCCGGACGGGGTGGATTAAGCGGTCACTCCGGCTTCGATGCCCTGGGCGGCGTCACGTGCGGTGACCTCGATCCGGCGGCTCTTGGCCTGCTCGGCCACCGGGACAGTGATCGTCAGCACCCCCTGATCATAGCTGGCCTCGATCTTGTCCAGGTCCAGCCCGTCACCCAGGAAGAGCTGGCAGGAGAAGGTGCCGTGCGGCCGCTCGGACACCAGCCACTGCGAGTCCTCGATCTGCTTTCGGGTCCGGGTTCCCTGCACGGCCAGCACGTTCTTCTCCACGGTCAGCTCGACCGAGTCGGCGTCGATGCCCGGGAGGTCGAAGTGCACGACCAACTGGTCGCCGTGCCGGTAGGCGTCCATGGGCATGGCCGGCCTCCCGGTGGCACCCCAGATCCGCTGCGCGAAGCGATCGAAGGGGTCGGTACGCATGAGCATCCTGGTTCACTCTCCTTGTGCTTCTAGATTGATGCGCACATAAGTTGACAACATGGCCGTCAAGTTTGTTCCCGCCGAGGTGGCGAGCGTCCCTACGATCTGCGGTGGGTGGAGCGTCGCCTAGACTCGACGTCCTGTGAGCCTCACCCTCGGCATCGTCGGGCTGCCCAACGTCGGCAAGTCCACCCTGTTCAACGCGCTGACCCGCAACGACGTGCTGGCGGCGAACTACGCGTTCGCCACCCTCGAGCCGAACGTGGGGGTAGTGGCGCTGCCTGACGAGCGGCTGGGGGTCCTGGCCGAGATCTTCGGCAGCGCCAAGGTGATACCTGCCACAGTGTCCTTCGTCGACATCGCGGGACTGGTTGCGGGCGCCTCCGAGGGTGCTGGGCTGGGTAACAAGTTCCTCGCCAACATCCGCGAGGCCAACGCGATCTGCCACGTCGTGCGGGTGTTCAACGACCCGGACGTGATCCACGTCGAGGGCCGGGTCGACCCGGCCGACGACATCACCACCCTGGAGACCGAGCTGGTGCTGGCCGACCTGCAGACCCTGGACCGGGCGCTGCCCCGGCTGGAGAAAGAGGCCCGCACCCACCCCCGGGAACGCCGCGCCGCGCTGGCCGCTGCCCAGGCTGCGCGCGATGTGCTCAACGCCGGGCGCACCCTGTTCTCCGCCCGCTCGGCGCTGGATTTCGGCCTGCTGGCCGAGCTGAACCTGCTCACCACCAAACCGTTCCTGTACGTGTTCAATGTCGACGAGGGCGTGCTCACCGATCCGGCGCGGCAAGCCGAGCTGCGCAAGCTGGTCGCGCCGGCCGATGCAGTGTTCCTTGACGCCAAGGTGGAGTCCGAGCTGCTCGAACTGGACGACGAGTCGGCGCGCGAGTTGCTGGAGTCGATCGGCCAGCCCGAACCGGGGCTGCTCGCGCTGGCCCGCGCCGGGTTCCACACCCTGGGCCTGCAAACCTTCCTCACCGCCGGACCGAAGGAAGCCCGGGCATGGACGATCCGGGCCGGGGCCACCGCCCCCGAAGCCGCCGGGGTAATCCACAGCGACTTCCAGCGCGGCTTCATCAAGGCCGAGATCGTGTCCTACGACGACCTGGTCACGGCTGGCTCGATGGCCGCTGCCCGGGCCGCCGGAAGGGTCCGGATGGAAGGCAAGGACTACGTGATGGCCGACGGCGACGTCGTCGAGTTCCGCTTCAACGTGTAGCTGAGCGTGTTTGCGCTGGTCACAGCGTCATCACCCCTTGCTTGTCCGCACAGTGTCCGCAGCACCGCCGATCCCTGCCGCCATCAGACCAGCGGCTGCGGTGCGAGTCCGGTCCTCCGCGGTCGGCCACAGGTGCGCGTAGGTGTTTCAAGACGGTGGTGGCCTTCGCGTGTCCGAGGGCGCGCCCCGACCGGTGTGCGCGACAGAGCGTGCTACGCGCACCCGATTGGGGCCTCCCGGAAACGGGAACTGAGTTATGCCGTCAGTAGCTCGGCGCGGGAGGCAGGGAAGGGTGCCCGCCGAGGATCAGACTGCCGTGCGATACACACGGCCTGGTCGAGGTCGTCTTGCTCCCAGTGCGAACCCCATCCCATCGATGGCTGCGCGGGTTGACGAGAACAGGAACCCCCGGGAGTCAGGCCGACCCGTCGTGCCGAACCGCACGGCGCGCTCGGCTGCCGCGTCCAGTCGTGGATGGCCCGGCTCTCATCGAAGTCTCCGCTGTACAGCAGCGAGTCAGCCACGTTGAGCCCGGCCCTGGCCAGGTGGTGACCTCATCGCGCTCTCGGGCCAGACGCCGGGCCAGACACACCGTCCGGTGCTTCAGATCGGTGGATGCCCCAGCGGATCAGCCACATCCGGGCCACCTGCTCGCGCAGCACGGCCACCGGCAGTACCAGTCCGTTCAGCTCCTCGCCTTCGATCGCGTTCAGTGCCCGCCGCACCGCCCTGATTGTGGCATCGGTGTGCCCGTTGGCCGGCACGGGCACCGGCAGCCGCACCAGATCGCTCGGGGCGACCTCCAGTACAGTAGTCCCCACCGATGGCCGGGGAGCTACCCCGGGGCGGACACCTCGGTGAGGGTGCGAGCGCCGTCGAGCGCATCGAGCAGCACCGCGAGCCGGTCGGTCTGCCAGCCGGGCAGGGTGGTGGGTGCGTTGCTCATTGGACCGGACCTCTCTCCGGTCAAGGCCCGGGCGTCGGGGCCGGCCTGTGTCGGCGAGCTGGACCGGCAGCAGCGGCCGCCGGCCCGGTAGCTGATCTTGGCGGGGCGGTAGCCGTAGCGTGCCCTGAGGACCTGATCTCCGCGTTCCCCACCAGGGGATGAACGAAAGGTGAATTCGAGAACCTGAGCCATTGCGACGCAGAGTTCCCAGTAGGGGCAGCCGAGGTGAGTCATCACACGGAGGTGTTTGGACTCTCACCCCTCCAGATGCAAAACTATGCTCACAGTTGGTCACCTATGGGGAGACGTCATGATCGCAGTAAGTAAGGGCGACGACTCGGGCCCAGAGTCTCTGGGAGCAGAGTCTCTGGGAGCAGAGTCGGACGCCGGGCCCACAGTGCTGCGGATCGTGCTGGGTACCCATCTGCGCCGGCTGCGGGAGGCCAGCGGTATCACCCGCGAGGACGCCGGCTACGCCATCCGCGCCTCGCACGCGAAGATCAGCCGCCTGGAGCTAGGCCAAGTGGGGTTCAAGAAACGCGATGTCGCTGACCTGCTCACCCTGTACGGGGTGGGGAAGGGCCCCGAACGGGATGCGTTCCTTGACCTCGCCCTCCGGGCAAATCAGCCGGGGTGGTGGCACCGGTATGGCGATGTGCTGTCCTCCTGGTTTGAGCGGTACCTGGGCTTGGAGCAGGCCACCTCGGTGATCCGTAGCTACGAGCCGCAGTTCGTGCATGGCCTGCTGCAAACCGAGGACGTTGCCCGGGCGGTGATCCGGCTCGGTCATCCGGTCGGGTCGGACGAGGAGATCGAGCGCCGCGTTCAGTTGCGCCTTCGACGGCAGCAGATTCTCACCGGCCCGCAGGCGCCCGCGGTCTGGGCAGTGCTGGACGAGGCCGCGTTGCACCGTCCAATCGGCGGGCGAGCGGTGATGCGTGCCCAGATCGCGCACCTGTGCGAGGTGAGCGAGCTGCCGAATGTCACGCTGCAGGTGGTGCCCTACAGTTCTGGCGGGCACGCCGCGGCTGGGGGCGCGTTCACCATCTTGCGGTTCGCCGAGCCGGACCTGCCCGACATCATCTACCTTGAGCAACTCACCAGCGCCCTGTACCTGGACAAGAGAGCCGACGTCGACCACTACCTCGCGGTCATGGAGCGGCTGTGTGTCCAGGCTGCGACCCCGGATACCACCAAGGTCATGCTGCGCGAACTCCTCGACAAGCTGTGAGCGCTGTATCATGGCGAGGGGACCAGGGGGGAATGGTGAATGACCGTCGCCGCTCGGTCCCACCCGGGGTGGATACCAGTGTGGCACACTCCGCACGAATGTATGACTGGTGGCTGGGCGGTAAGACCAACTTCGCCGCGGACCGCGCGATGGGCGAGGCGTTCATCAGGGCAATCCCGAGCATTCGAACCATGGCGCGGGAGAATCGAAAGTTTCTCGGCCGCGCAGTTCGGTATCTGGTGGACGACGCGGGGATCCGGCAATTCCTCGACATCGGTACCGGGATTCCCACCGAAGGCAACGTCCATGAGGTAGCTCAAGACCGTGCCCCGGACGCGCGGGTCGTGTACGTCGACAACGATCCCATCGTGCTCGCGCACGCGCGGGCTTTGATGGTCAGCGGGGAGCGCGGCCAGACTGCCTATCTCCACGCTGATCTCAACGAACCTGAGCGGATCCTCACCGACCCGGTGCTGACCCACACCCTGGACCTGGGTCAGCCGGTAGGGCTGATCATGGTGGCAATTCTGATGTTGCTCAGCGATGCCGAGGACCCGTGGGCGAAGTCCCGCGTGTTAATGGACGCCCTGCCATCAGGCAGCTATGTCGCGATCAGCCACCCCGGGCGGGAGTTCGACCCGGAGGCAATGGCGCACATCGAAGTCGTCGCCGCCCAAGGCCACATGACCGTGGTGCCCCGGGTCCGCGAAGAGGTGGAGCGCTTCTTCGCTGGCTGGGAGCTCATCCTTCCCGGCCTGGTCCCGGTCAAAGCATGGCGTCCCCCGATCGAACCTGTCGCCAGCCCCGATGCCGCCTATTACTGGGCAGGGGTCGCCCGCAAACCTTGAGCCGGTGCCCTGGACGGGCCGCGAGCCCTGGTGCGGGGGTTCCCGCGCTGGCTGCGGCTGAACCTGCTGGCGAACGTCGAGCGCCGCCAACCCAGTACAGACGGCCGGTCGCCAGCGGTGAGGGACCTGTTTACCTCGGCTTCGAGGACCGATGCCCGTTCCTACACGTCGTCGCCCCGAACAGCCGTGGCCTTGACGGAGGCGATCGCGTCGACCAGCCCGTAGTCGCGTGCCTCCTCGGCTGTGAGGATGCGACCGGCACGCATGTCGGCGGTGACGGCGTCGAGGGAGCGGCGGCATGCTTCCGCGATGCGCTCCTGGAGCAGCCGCAGGCGGCGCTGGTGGTCCTCGGCATGCGCGGCCACCTCGCGCGCGTGCCCGCAATGCTGGGTGCGCGGCTCGCGCAGGTGCAGGGTCGCGTGCGGACCTGCCGTGCGGTGGTCCGCGACGGCCAGGATCGCGACCGCAGCTCCCGTGAGGCTACCCAGGCAGGTCGCGTGGACCGGCACGCCCATGAGGTCAAGGGTGTCGAGCAGGGTGAGGGCGACGTCGAGGTCGGCGTCGACGTCGCACAGGCGAAGCTGGACCGGGTCGTCGCCGGACGCGTCGAGCAGGGCGAGCGACGCCGCCGCCCGGTTGCCGGCGTCCGCGTCGAGCCTGCCGGTCAAGCTCACCATCCGCTGCTCGAGCAGGCGCTCGGCCAGCCAGTCCTGGCCCGTGTCGATGCTGGTCCACTGCGATGGTGTGCTCGGCAACGGCGGGCGAGGGCCGGGCTGCCACGGGGTGCGATGCGGCTCGCGGGGTGGCGGCAGCGGCAGTGGCAGCGATTGTGGCGTTGGTGGTGGCCAGCCGCTCATGGGATCTCCTCGTGGGTTCGGACCTGCCAGTCGACCGTGCGCCCGAGCGCGGCGGCGTATCGCTCCAGTGTGGACAGCCGGGCGTCGGCGTCACCCCGTTCCAGGCGGGCCACGGCAGACTGGGAGGTGCCCATCCGGGCGGCGATCTCGGTCTGGCTGATGCCGTGCTCCCGACGGGCCGCCACGAGCTCGGCCATCAGCGCCCGGCGGCGATCGAGCATTCCCTGCAGACCGGGGAAGGACGTGCGACGCGGCGATGACATAGCGAAGATGATATCTCTTAAATGCTATGCCAGCAACGGATCATCGACCCGAACCAGGGGGAGACCGGCGCCTTTCGAGGTACGGGTCTGGCCGGATCCGCCACTGATGGGGTGAAGATGATCTTCCTGCGCTCCGGTCGTCCGCACCTTCCGTCGATGTTCACCGCGGCCTAGCGCGCCCCGACGATCCTGCCGTCCTGCGCTACAGCACCCGGTCGATCTCGCTGGCGAGTTCGATGTCCTGGCCGGTGATCCCGCCCGCGGAGTGGGTGCTGCAGCGGAAGGTCACGGTACGCCAGCGGATGTCGATGTCAGGGTGGTGGTTGCGCGCCTCGGCGATCTCGGCCACCGCGCGGACCGCCTCGATGGCCGCCGGGAAGCTGGGCAGCTTGGCGGTGCGCACGATCGCATTACCGGCACGCTGCCAGTCGGTCAGCTCGTCCAGGGCATCCTCAATCTGCTCGTCGTCCCAGAGTTCTGCCATGGGGTCCATCCTGTCGTGTCGTCGCTGACCTGTGCACCAGGGGTCAGGCCTCGCGGGTGGCGGTGCGGGCCAGGGTGAGGCCCAGGCCGAGGATGAGGTAGCAGGCGGCACGGTAGGTGCTGGAAGCCAGGGCGTCCAGGGGCAGGGGGTCGCGTAGGACGTCGGCGATGGCGAGCCACCCGGTGGTGAGCAGCACGGGCTGCAGCCACTCGAGGGCGGGGATCGTGGAGAGCACCCCGAACACGATCAAGCCACCCAGCGTGGCGGCGAGCACCACCAGGGGATGGTCGGTGGCCGAGGACACCGCAAGCGCCATCGCGCCGACCGCGGCAAGCTGCCCGACGGTCCAGGCTGCGGCCAGCGCGACCCGCAGCAGCCCTGACCCGAGGCCCACCTCGGTACCGGACAGGGTGAGCAGGTCACCGCCGCCGACCAGGACCAGCCCGGTGCCGATACCCAGCACGACGACCATCCCGACGGCGACCATCGCGACGGCCAGCACGCCCACCGTCTTGACCAGCACCAGCCGGGCCCGGCTCACCGGGGCGAGCAGCAGCCCGCGCAGCGTGCCGTGGGCGGACTCCCCGGCCAGCGCGTCGGCCGCCGCCATGGCCACGACCAGCGGCAGCAGCAGCGCCAGCGAGATGGACAACGCCGCGACCGGCAGCACCAGGCCATTGCCCGCCACCTGGGTGAGCAGGCCTGCTCCGCCGGGCTGGTCGTCGGCCACCACGATGCCGATCCCGATCAGCACCGGCACCAGCGCGAGCAGCCCCAGCGCGATCTGGGTGCGCGGGCGGCGCAGCACCCAGCGCAGCTCGCTGCGCAGCAGCCGGGTCAAGGGGGCCCGCACCAGGCCGCTCCGCCGCGCGGGCGCCACCGCGGTCACAGCCCGCTCCCCTCGGTCAGTTGCGCGAACAGCTCGTCCAGCCCGGTACGCCAGCGATGCACCTCGTGCACCGCGACCCCGGCGTGCACCAGCAGCGCCACCACCGACGGCGCGTCGGTACCGGCCAGCTCGACCCGCACCCCGTCCGGGCACACCCCTGCGGCGACCCCCGCCGCGCTTAGGGCACCGAGCGCAGCAGCGGCATCGGGGGTATGCACCACCAGCGCGGGCGCCTCGCCGTCGAGCAGCACCGGCAGCGGCCCGGCCGCGATCAGCGCGCCCTGCGCGAGCACCGCGACGTGCGTGCAGGTCGCCTCCACCTCGGCGAGCAGGTGCGAGGACACCAGCACCGTCGCGCCGCCGGCATGCAGCTCGGCAATGATCCGCCGCACCTCCCGGGTCCCGGCCGGGTCCAGCCCGTTGGTCGGCTCGTCGAGCACCACCAGCCGCCGGGGCACCAGCAACGCCGCGGCCAGCCCGAGGCGTTGCTTCATGCCCAACGAGTACGCCCGGTACCGCCGGGTCGCCGTGGCCGCCAAGCCGACCCGGGTCAATGCAGCTTCCACCGCGTCTGGGATCGCCCTGGTGGGCAGCAGCGGCTCGGCCGCCGCGCAGCGCAGCAGGTTCTCCCGGCCGGACAGGAACGGGTGGAACCCCGGTCCCTCCACCAGCGCGCCGACGTGCGGCAGCACCTCACTCGCGGCGGCCGGCAGGGGGGCGCCGAGCAGCTCCACGGTCCCCGCCGTCGGGCGGGACAGCGCCAGCAGCATCCGGATCATCGTGGTCTTGCCCGAGCCGTTCGGGCCCAGGACCCCCAGCACTGCGCCGGCCGGCACGTCGAGGTCCACCGAGGACACCGCCACGGTCCGGCCGAACACCTTGCGCAGCTTCCGGATCCGGACCGCCGGCGTCTCCTGCCGCACCGGGACGGCGACCGGGCTGAGCGAGCCGACGCTCACCTGGTCAGCGCCTCGGCGAGCACCTGCTGCGGGACCGCGCCGGCCGCGACCCGGCCGTCGGAGGTCACCAGCACGGTGCCCACCGCGGTCTGCACCACCCAGCCGTGGCCCCACGACCCGCTGGTCGGACGGCCGACCTGCTGAATCAGCGCCAGCGGGTCGGTCTGGCCCCGCCTGGTCTGGCCGCGCTCGGTCTGGCCCTGCGGGTGCTGCCGCGGGAGCGCGGTCGGGAGTTGGCCGAGCACCACGGTGTCCCATCCGTCGCCCACCGTGCGGACCATGCCCTGGGCACCCTCGTGGTGCTGGCCGTGCGGGATCCTCGGCAGCTTGGGGTGACCAGGTGCCACCCGGGAAGGCTCGGGCCGCTCAACGGTGACGCCCTCGGGTGGGATGAACCGGAACAGCGCCGGGTCCTGCGGTTCGACGGCGAGCTTGGTGAACCCGATCTGCAGCGCCGGGTCGGACGAGCCGTCGGCCAGCACCGTGAGCTGTAGCGGCACCCGCGTTGCCGAGTCGACCGCGACCCGCACCTCACGCAGCAGGGTCCGCTCGGTCGGTTTGGGGGTGAGGACCAGTTCGTAGACCGGCCGCCCGGCCACCTCGGTGGTGCCGTCCACGGTCACCGCACTGCTTTCCCGGACCGCGCCGACCAGTTCCCGGGCTGCCTGCGCCGGATCGGTCACCGGCGCCCTCGGGTGAGCCTGCCTGGTGCCGTGCGGCAGGGCGGTCGCGGTGCGGGAGGCCGAGTCGTAGCGCCACAGCGTGCTGCCGTCCTCCACCAGAACCTGCTCGCCGCCGCGGGAGGGCAGCGCGAGCCGGCCGCGGCCCTGCCCGTCGGACCAGACACGCAGCGTGCTCACCGGCTGGGTCAGCGGGTTCGGTCGCTCGGACAGCCCCGGCAGCGCGGGCAGGCCCAGGGCGTTGTCCACCTCGACAGTGCCGGCGAACGCGGGGGCCTTGGCGGTGAGCACCGCGGCCACCAGTTCCTCCGCGGACACCTCCGGCAGCGCTGGCTCCGCTCCGGCGCCGGCGGGCAGGGTGAGCGCCCCGAGACCGATCGCGCCTGCTGCCGCCGCAGCCAGCGCTGTCATCACTAGCTTCATCGCGTCCTCCCGCTGGCCTGGGTGTCACCGCTGATGCTGCTCCGCCCCGGCTGAGAAAGGTCTGAGACCTGAGAAAGGTCTGAGACCTGGCCGGCACTGAAAGTTCATGGCGGTGACGGGTCACGAGGCGACAGCGTCGTACCGCTACGGGCTGGGCAGGCGTTCGCGAGGCCTTCAGCGGCGGGGGGCGGGCATGCTGTGCGCTATGGACCCGCGCGTGCTGGTGGTCGATGACGAGCCCGGAGTGCGCCGTGCGCTGGAGCGTGGGCTGCGCGCCGAGGGGATGCAGGTGGTCACCGCCGCCGACGGGCCGAGTGGCCTGCGCGCCGCGCTGACCGGCAGCTTCGACGTGGTGCTGCTGGACATCATGCTGCCCGGACTGTCCGGATACCGGGTGCTGGAGAAGTTGCGTGCTTCCGGGGTCGGCACTCCGGTGCTGCTGGTGTCGGCCAAGGACGGCGAGATCGACCAGGCCGACGGGCTGGACCTGGGCGCCGACGGCTACCTGGTCAAGCCGTTCTCCTTCGTGGTCCTGGTGGCCCAACTCCGCGCCATGCTGCGCAGGCAGGCCGACCAGCGTCAGGAAGCCGTGCTCACCCTCGGGGATCTGGTGGTGGACCCGGCCCGGCGCCGGGTGAGCTGGGCCGGCCAGCCGGTGCAGCTCTCACCGCGGGAGTTCGCGGTGCTGCTCGCCCTGGCCCGCCGGGCCGGCAGCGTGGTGAGCAAGGACGAGTTGCTGAGCGCCGCGTGGGGCGGGGAGCAGGCGGTCACCCGCAACGCTGTGGAGGTCTACGTCGGATATGTGCGCCGCAAGCTGGACGCGGTGGGGGCGGGTGCGGTGCTGCAGACCGTGCGTGGACACGGCTACCTGGTCGTTCCCCCGGGCGGGCGATGAACCGGCTGCGCTGGGTGTGGGCGGCCCGCCCGCTGCCAGTACGCGTCGCGGCGGTGGTCACCGTGGTGGGCCTGGTGCTGTTTCTGCTCCTGGCCAAGGTGTCCAGCGCGGTGGTGCAGCGGACGCTGGTCGATGCGCTGGACAGCGAGCTTGCCGCGGCGGTGGCGGTGGCCGCGCCCGCGGTGGCGGTCGGAGACGCGGCACCCCAGCCCGCGGGAGGCGAGATCAAGGTCCGGGTGCTCGACCGGGCTGGCACCCCGGTGGACGGCAGCGGCCCGACTCCGCTGTCCGGGTGGGACGTGCGCCGGTTGCTGGCCGGGCAGCCGGCGTGGACGTTCCAGCCCGCGGGAATGGGGCCCGCCGGGAGTGCGGGCCGGCCGCCAGGTGACCCGACGCGCTGGGTCGGGCGGGTGGTGAGCGCACCGGACGGCACCCCGCGGCTGGTGGTCGCCGGTGCCGAGTCGATCGCGCATGCCGCGCTGGTAGGGCGGACCGCGGGAGCGCTCTCGGTGGCTGCCGTGCTGGCCGCGCTGGCGATGGGTGCGGCGGGCTGGGTGGCCGCCCGTTCCGCGTTGCGCCCGGTGGCCCGGATGCGGCTGGCGGCCTCGGCACTGCCCGCGGGGGACCGGTTGCCGCTGCCTGCGGCGCGCGACGAGCTGCGGGCCCTGGCCGAGGCACTCAACGAGCTGCTGGCCCGCCGCGACGCCGCAGCCGAGCGGTTGTGCCGGTTCACCGGCGATGCCGCCCACGAGCTGCGCTCCCCGGTGGCCGCCATCCGGGCCCAGGCGGAGGTCGCAGTGGCCCACCCGGACCCGGACCTGGCCGGGGCGACGCTGGACGACGTCGCCGCCGCGGCGGGTCGGCTGTCCGCCCTGCTCGACGACCTGCTCGCGCTGGCCCGGGCCGACGCCGGGGAGCGGCTGCCGGTCGAGCCGGTCGACGTCGCCGAGGTGGCCCGGGCCAGCGCTCATCACCTCAACCAGGGCGAGCTCCCCGTTCCCGGGCAGGTCCCCGGTCCCGGGCAGGTCACCGTTCGGGTGACCGCGCCCGCGCCCGCGGTGCTGTCTGCGGCACCCAGCGACGTCGCCCGGGTGTTGGACAACCTGCTCACCAACGCCGTCCGGCACGCTCGGCGCACCGTGCGGGTGGCAGTGCTGCCGGGCGCAGACGCGGTGCGCATCCTGGTTGACGACGACGGGGCCGGGGTGCCCGCCGAGCACCGCGCCCGGGTGTTCGACCGCTTCTACCGGGTGCAGGACGACCGCAACCGGGGCAGCGGCGGCACCGGGCTGGGGCTGGCCCTGGTCGCCGAGACGGTGCGCCGCTACGGGGGCAGCGCGCAGGTCGGGGATGCCCCGGACGGCGGCGCCCGCTTCGAGGTGCGCTGGCCAGGTGGCCGCTCTTCACGCGCTACCAACCCACCCCCCGACCCTCGCTAACAGCTACCAACCCCGGTCGAGGACCCCGCGGTTCCCGGGCCGGGCGGGCATGTTTGGCACGCGGTGCTGCCGGCCGGTGCAGGCCGGGTACCGTTGGATGCTGTTCCCACCCCCTTCGAGGAGCCCTCGCGTGCCCACGGCCATCCACCCCGACGTGCGTACTGACCTGCGCAACGTCGCCATCGTCGCTCATGTCGACCATGGCAAGACCACCCTCGTGGACGCCATGCTGCGGCAATCGGGCGCCATCACCGGCCGCAGCGCCGTGGACCGCGTGCTGGACTCCGGCGACCTGGAACGGGAGAAGGGCATCACGATCCTCGCCAAGAACACCGCGGTCCGCTGGCCCACCCCGCAGGGACCGGTCACCATCAACGTGGTGGACACCCCGGGTCACGCCGATTTCGGTGGCGAGGTGGAGCGCGGCCTGTCCATGGTGGACGGTGTGCTGCTGCTCGTCGACGCCAGCGAGGGCCCGCTGCCGCAGACCCGTTTCGTGCTCCGCAAGGCACTGGCCGCGCACCTGCCGGTGGTGCTCGTGGTGAACAAGGTGGACCGCCCGGACGCGCGCATCGAGCAGGTCGTCGACGAGACCCACGACCTGCTGCTCGACCTGGCCGCCGAGCTGGCCGCCGACGCCGCTGAGGCCGTGCTCGACCTGCCAGTGCTCTACG
Organism: Pseudonocardiaceae bacterium; assembly: GCA_035714625.1. Lineage (GTDB taxonomy): Bacteria > Actinomycetota > Actinomycetes > Mycobacteriales > Pseudonocardiaceae. The sequence goes on from DASTLT010000302.1 coordinate 17,328, forward strand.
CCAGCGCCCGCGCGGGCCGGGCCAGCCGGACCCGCCCGGCGAGCGGCGAGCTGCCCGACGTCCAGCATCTCGGCCCGCTGTTTGACACCATCCTCGCGCACGTGCCACCTCCCGCCGGGGACGCTGACGCACCGCTGCAGGCGCACGTCACCAACCTCGACGCCTCGGCCTTCCTGGGCCGGATCGCGCTGTGCCGGATCCGCGCCGGCCGGCTGCGCAAGGGCCAGCCGGTGGCATGGTGCCGGGCCGATGGGTCGATCCGGCCAGTCAAGATCACTGAACTGCTGCGCACCGAGGGCCTGGACCGGGTCCCGGCCGACAGTGCCAAGGCCGGTGACCTGGTGGCAATCGCGGGGATCGCGGACATCACCATCGGCGACACCCTGGCCGACCTGGACGACCCCCGCCCGCTGCCCCGGATCATCGTTGACGAGCCGGCCATCGCGGTGACGATCGGGATCAACACCAGCCCGCTGGCGGGCCGTGGGGGGGGCAGCAAGCTGACCGCCCGGCTGCTGCGCAGCCGGTTGGACGCCGAGCTGGTCGGCAACGTGAGCATCCGGGTACTGCCGACTCCGGCGCCGGACACCTGGGAGGTGCAGGGCCGGGGCGAGCTGGCGCTGGCCGTGCTGGTGGAGACCATGCGTCGGGAGGGCTTCGAGCTGACCGTCGGCAAGCCGCAAGTGGTCACCCGCACCATCGACGGCACCCTGCACGAGCCGTTCGAGCACCTCACCGTGGACGTGCCCGAGCAGCACCTCGGCGCGGTGACCCAGTTGCTGGCCGTGCGGAAAGGCCGGCTGGAACAGATGGGCACCACCTCGGGGGACGGCTGGGTACGGCTGGAGTTCACGGTGCCCGCCCGCGGCCTGATCGGGTTCCGCACCGAGTTCCTCACCGTGACCCGCGGCACCGGCATCGCCCACCATGTGTTCGACGGCTACCGCCCGTGGGCGGGCGAGCTGCGCACCCGTCGCTCCGGGTCACTGGTGGCCGACCGGGCCGGCTCGGTCACCGGGTACGCCCTGGCCCAGTTGGCCGACCGGGGCACCTTCTTCGTGACACCCGGTGCCGCCGTGTACGAGGGGATGGTGGTCGGGGAGAACCCGCGCGCCGAGGACATGGACCTCAATGTCTGCCGGGAGCGCAAGCTCACCAACATGCGGTCCGCCACCAGTGAGGAGCTCGAGCGCCTGGCCCGGCCCCGGACATTAGGGCTGGAGGAGGCACTGGAGTTCTGCGCCGCCGAGGAGTGCGTCGAGGTGACCCCCGACGTGCTCCGGGTGCGCAAGGTGGTGCTGGACGCCACGCAGCGCGCCCGCCAGCGCGCCCGGGACCGGGTGGGCCGGGGGTAACCGCGGCACCCCAGCACCGCTGCAGCTCCCGTGCTGCGGCAGCATGCGCCTGATGCGGATGTCGGGCGGGATGCGCAGGGTGGTGACGGTGCTCATCGCCGGTGCCGCGCTGAGTGCGTGCGCGACCCCCTCGCTGCCGCTGGTCCCCGCCAGCCAGCCAGCCAGCTCCCCGGCGGTCCCCGGGCCGGTGCGTGAGGTCGTCATCGGGGTGGACCGGCTGGCCGGTGGCTTCAATCCGCACACCCTGGCCGATCTGACGCCGCTGTCCACGGCGGTGGCCGGCCTGCTGCTGCCCTCGGCGTTTCACCAGCGCCCGGACGGGCAGTGGGTGCTCGACGACACGCTGCTGACCTCGGCGGAGGTCACCGACACCGCGCCGTTCACGGTCACCTACCGGATCCGTCACGACGCGCAGTGGTCGGACACCGCGCCGATCGCCGCCGAGGACTTCGGCTACCTCGCCGAGCAGTTGCGCACCCAGCCCGGGGTGGTGGACTCGGCGGGATACCAGTTGATCGACCAGGTGGGCTCTCGGGACGGCGGCAAGACCGTCGAGGTGGTCTTTCGCCGGCCCTATGCCGGCTGGCGCACCCTGTTTCGCCACCTGATGCCCGCGCACCTGCTCAAGGACGCGCCCGGCGGGTGGCCGGAGGCGCTGGACAGCGGCCTCGGCGTGTCGGGCGGGCCGTTCGCCCTGGTCTCGCTCGACCCGGCGCGTGGTGAGCTGGTGCTGGGCCGCAACGACCGGTACTGGGCCACCCCGGCCAAGGTGGACCGGATCCGGTTTCGCGAGGGTAGCGACGCGGCGTTGGTGACCGCGCTGCGCACCGGTGCCGCCCAGGGCGCGCTGTTCGGCTATCCGGACGCCATCACCGAGTTACTGCTGCACGAGGCTGACCCGCACCAGGCAGGCGAGCCAGGCCCGCCGCCAACAACTCCGGCCCGGATCATGATCGTGCCACAGCCGATCCTGACCTCGGTGCTACTGCGTCCGGCCAGTCAGGTGCTGGGCGATCAGCGGGTGCGCACGGCGGTCGCCGCGGCGCTGGACCGTCCCTCATTGATCGCCACCGGGGCGGCCAGCGGGCCTTCGGCGGCGCTGCGGGCCGATTCGCAGGTGCTCGCGCCGGCGCAGCCGGGTTACCGGCGCACCGCGCCGGCGGCCGGACCCCCGGTACAGCCGGATCCGGCGAGCGTGCACCACCTGCTCACCGCGGCGGGCTATACCCGCGCTCCCGCCGGTTGGCAGCGGGCCGGTCAGCCGCTGAAGCTGGTGGTGGCGGCACCGGCGGACCGGGAGCCCTACGGGGTGCTCGCCGCCCGGGTGGTCGAGCAACTGCGCAGCGCCGGCATCGGCGCGACCCTGCGGCTGGTTGAGCCCGATACGCTGTTCGGTACCCTGCTCGGCCTCCGCAAGCGGTCCGAAAGCGGGCAACCCGGCCAGGCGGCGGCCCAGCGGGGGAGCCTGGAGCCGGCCGGCACGGCCGATATCGTGGTGCTCCCGCAGCCTGCGGCCGGCCATCCCGGCACCCAGTTGGCCTCCTGGTACGGCTGTCCGCTGGTCGTGCCGGCCAGGTTGACTCCGGCGCCGCCCAATCTCGCGGGGCTGTGCGACCTGTCCCTGCAGCCGTTGATCGAACAGGCGTTGACTGCCGACAACCCGGCCGGCACCGTGGCGCCGGCGCTGGAGGCGATGCTGTGGCAGCGGGCCGTGACGGTGCCGCTCTACCAGCAGGCCTCGCTGCTGGTGACCACCGGGCAACTGCAGGGCGTGGTGCCTGGCTCGACGCTGGAAGGGCCGTTCGACGGCGCCGAGCGCTGGCGCCTGCTCCGATGAGCGGGGCTGGGCCGGCAACGAGGAGGTCACCCTTTGGTCACATTCGCCACCGGAGCGCTATGGGCTCGTCGAGTGCTCGCCCTACTGTTCATCGTTTGTGTATCGGGAGCAGCCGGTAAACGCAGACCAGGAGGTCATTGTGATCGCGAAGCCGAGGCGGAGTCCGCTGGTCGGGGCCGTTGTCTGCCTTGCTCTCGTCGTCACTGGTTGTGCGCAACATAATGTGGATGACCGCGCCGACACCAGCGGCGGCGGGCCGGCGAGCGCCAGCGCCCGCGGTGACAACGGTAACGGAACATATACCGCTCCGAACGTCCCCACTGGGCCTGCAATCTTTGTCGCCCTGAATTCCCCGTACACCGCCTACAACAACAGGACCGTCCAGACGAACCAGGCCGATAACACGGTGGTGCTCAACCAGGTCTTGGCGGCACCCTTCGTGGTCGACGGTAACGGCGCCTTCCTGCTCAACACCGACGTGATGGAGTCAGCCGCGCTCACCTCGCGGGACCCGCAGGTCGTCACCTATCGGATCAAGCCGAACGTGACCTGGTCCGACGGGGCACCGTGGGACTGTGCCGACTTCTACCTCGCCTGGCTCGCGGGTAGCGGCAAGGCCGTAGTCCGCGGATCCGACGGCGAGCCGATACTGGATGCCAAGGGGGCGCAGACGGCTTATTTCAGGCCGGCGACAACACGAGGATACCGGTGGGCCACTGGCGAGTGCCGGGACACCCACACTTTTGTCGAGACTTATTCTGCGCCTTACGCGGACTGGCGCCGAAACTATATCCAGAACGCTATCCTGCCGGCCCATATTCTGGAGCGGATGACCGGTATCCGAGACATTACCAGGCTCGGCCCGAAGTCCGCCCCGGGGGACCTCGAGCAGGCCGGCGATTTCTGGAACAGCGGTTGGCTCGGTTTTGCCGCCAACACGATGCCGGCCTCGGGACCGTATCGGATCGCCAGTTCGGCACCAGCGGGACAGACCGTTCTGGTCCGTAACGAGCGGTGGGTGGGCAAGCCCGGTGGCCCCAGCCGGATCGTCTTCACGTCCGTCGCGGACCGCGCGGCGGTGGTGCAGGCCCTGCAGCAGCACCGGCTCGACGTGGTGGCCCCGCAGGCCGACCTGGTGCTGGCGGATCAGTTGCGGGCGCTCTCGGATCGGGGCGTCATCTTCGAGACCCGCGGCGGACCCAACACCGAGCACCTGGATCTCAACCTCGCCCGGCCCCTGCTGCGCGACGCCGAGCTGCGGGCCGCCTTTGCCCAGTGCGTCGATCGCAACGAGTTGGTCGAGGAACTGGTCCGCGGGGTGAACCCGACCGCCCAGCCACAGGGCAGCCTGGTGCTTGCCCCAGATGAGACCGGCTACGAGGACCACTACGGCGACAAGATGCCCGCCGATCCCCGCCAGGCGCAACTGACCCTGGAACGGTCGGGATGGGTGCTGGGACCGGACGGGGTCTATTCCCGGAACGGGCAGCGCTTGTCCTTCACCATCAGCCACGACGGTTCCCCCAGCAGTTCCCGGGTGGTGGAACTCATCAGGAAGCAATGCCGGCAGGCCGGTATGGAGATCTCCGACGGCGCCCTCGCGGTCGGTTTCGATTCCGCGCTCGCTGCGGGCAGGTTCGATGTCGCGTTGACCACGAGCCCGCTCATCCCGCACGTCTGGTCGATGGCCGACCGGTACGGGAGCAAGGGCGCGCAGAACTACCAGGGCTACACGAACCCGGACGTCGACGACGCGCTCGGCGTGGCCGAGACTGAATACGACGAGACCGCGCAGATCGATGCCCTGCTGAAGGCCGATCGGCTCGTCGCCGACGACCTGGTGTCCTTGCCGCTGTTCCAGATCCCGATCATGTGGGCCTACCGCAACAACATCGACAATGTTTTCCGGCATAACACCGACGGCGTGACCTGGAATGCCAACGAATGGCAGGTGAGCCCAGGTTGAGAACCGCGACGCCAGGGTCAGGTGAGGCGGGCCATCAGGTGGGGTCGCTACCGCGCAGCGCGGCCCAGCACAGGGCCAGCGCGGCGGCCAGGGCGGTGGCACCGGCCCAGGTGCGCACCCCGCCACCGTCGAGGAAGGCCCAGAGCAGACCGACCAGCGGAGCGGGGGTGAGCAGCGCCGCGTCCGCCCCCCACTGACGGGTCCACAGGTGCCGGTAGCCGGCGCCGTCCGCGAGCGCCTCGGCGTCGGGGTGGGCTGGGCTGTCGATGCGCCGGCCGCGCGGCTCGCTGGCCCGGACCGGACCGGAGGGATGCAGCCAGATCCCGTCGACCTCAGCGGCGACCAGCCGGTGCCGGTATGGATCGCCGTGCAGCTCCACCGAGGCCGGGGCCGGCAGGGTGGCCAGCACCGGGTCGAAGTGCACCGGGATCCACCGCTGCGCCGCCGCGGAGTCCAGCTCCAGCCAGGACCGGGTGAGCAACCCGGACTGCACCCGCACCCGCCGCACCATCGCCGGTTGAGCCGGGCGCCGGTGCAGCCGGTACCGGGTGATGAGCTGCCAGCCGAGGGTGGCCAGCACGCCTGCGCCGATGAGAGCGCTGAAGGTCAGACCGGACGCCGCCCGGTCCACCGCCGCCAGCTCGGCACTGCCGGGGATGAACACGGTGCGGGGTGCCCGCGGGTCGTAGGCGACCTCGGTGTGGGTGCCCACCGGGGGTGGCGACGTGGCCAGCACGACGGTGGCGGTGCGCTGCTCGTCCGGGGCGGGCCAGCGGATCTGGACGGTGTGGCCGTCGGTGCGGATCACCTCGCCGTGGCCGCGGGCAGTGGCGGCGGACACCTGGGAGCCGAGGGTGGCCAGCGTCCGGGTGGACAGGCCCGCGATGAGCCCGCAGACCAGCAGCGCCAGGGCGGACGCGCCCACCCCGTACCGCAGCGCGCGGCTGCGGGCGGGGCGGGTGCGACCGGTCACTTGGTGAAACCGATATCGGGGTAGATCGGGTCGGCGAAGCCGAACGCCCCGAAGTTGGCGACTCCGTCGCGCACGGCCACCACGTCCGGGCGCTGGTAGAGCAGCAGGGAGTGCCCGAGTGCCCAGAGCTCCCGGTCGACTTGATTTGCCAGCTCGATCTTGCGCGCGGGATCGAGCTCCCGGTTCGCCTCGTCCAGCAGCTTGTTGATGGTCTCGTTGCCAATACCACCGTAGTTCTGCTGGGTCTCCCCGCGGGTCGCCCAGATCGACCCTCCCGACGAGACCGGGAACGATGTGCCGAGCCAGGAGAAGTGGGTGATGTCGAAGTCACCCCGGTTGATGTGTTTTTCGAAGAAGTCGTCCAATGGAACTGGAGTGATATCGACCTGCACGCCGATCTGGGCCAGGAACTGCTGTACCTGGCGGGCCTCCTGCTCGCTGACCGGTACCTGGGTCGGGATCACGTCCCGGATCACCAGCTCCCGGCCGTCCTTGCGCCGGGTGCCCTGACCCTCGCGGATCCAGCCCAGCTCGTCAAGCATTCTCCCGGCCTGCGCCGGGTCGAAGGCGATGACCTGGGAATTGTCCTGGTAGCCCCGCTGGCCCTGAACGTAGACGTGGTTGCCCAGCGGCGTGACATCCGGCTCGATCCGGCCGACCTGCGCCGCAGCGATGGCCTGGCGGTTGATGCCTTTCTGAATCGCGATGCGCAACCGCTGGTCGGCGAGGATGTTTCCGGGCCTGCCGTTGAACGTAATATGCCGGTAGTTCGGTGCGAGTGCTTTGCGGACCTGCAGGCCGGGGGTGCTCTGCGCCCGGGTGAAGGAATTCACATCAGGGCCGATGTCGACGAAGTCGGTCTCGTTGTTGGCTACCGCGTCAAACTGCGCCTCGACCGGGATAGCGCGATAGATGATCCGCTCCAGCCGGGGCTTGCGGCCCCACCACTTCTCGTCCCGCACGAGTATTATCGTGTTCGCAGTGCGGTCGATCTGGTCCACCTTGAACGGCCCGGCTGTGACGGGCAGCCCCTGGGTCCAGCCGGTGTTGAAAACTTGCGGATTCGTATTGGCAGCGGCCGGATATAGTGGATCGAACAGTGCTTGCCAGTCCGAGAAGGGGTTCGCGAAAGTCACCACCACCTGCTTGTCGGAGCCACCCCGATCGACCGACGCAATGTCGGTGTAGCCGGTGGTGGAGGAAACCTCGAATGCTTTGTTTTTGCCGTTCAGGGCCTGCCACTGCGCACGAAAGTCCTGCCAGGTGATCGGGGTGCCATCGCTCCAGGTGGCTTCGTCACGCAGGGTGTAGGTCACCACTTGTGGGTTGGTGCTGGTCAGTTCGGCGGAGCTGAGGTAGTCCTCGTTGGGTTTCACCGTGCCGTCGGGCTGGGCGGTGAAGAGGAACGGGATCAAGGCGCTGATCACGTCCCGGTTGTCGGCCAGTGTCCCGTCGAGCTGGTTGTAGTTGAAGTTGGGTGGAATCTCGTTGAGCGGCCAGCGGAACGTGCCGCCGTCGCGCAGCGTGCCGGCCGGCGCGGCGCCGATGTCGACGGCCCCGATCTGCGGACCGGCTCCGTTCGGTGCGTGCCCGCCGCCACCCGCACCGCAGCTCGACAGCACCAGTGCCAGTGCCAGTGCTACCGCAGCGGCCGGCATCCCCAGTAGCCGTTTTCGCATTCGCGTGCCCCTTCCGTGATCGGGTTCGTTTTCGGCGTGAGCCTTCATAGCACCGGGCGGGCTTCCGGGTAATGACAGGCGGCCTCGTGACCGGGCTCGCCCTGGGGCTCCAGCGACGGCTCCTGCTGCTCGCACCGCGTCCGCAACCCGGGGGCCAGCGCGGCGTAGCGGAAGCAACGGGTGCGGAACCGGCAGCCCGAGGGCACGTCGGTGGGGCTGGGCAGGTCCCCGGTGAGCAGGATGCGCTGCCGGGCACGTTCCCTTGCCGGGTCGGGGATGGGAATCGCCGAGAGCAGCGCCTGGGTGTACGGATGGCGGGGCACGTCATACACCACGTCGACCGGACCGACCTCGACGATCTTCCCCAGGTACATCACCGCGACCCGGTCGGCGAGATGGCGCACCACGGCCAGGTCGTGCGCGACGAAGAGGAAAGCCAGCCCCAGCCGGGCCTGCAGGTCCTCCAGCAGGTTGATCACCCCGGCCCGGATCGACACATCCAGCGCGGACACCGGCTCGTCCAGCACCAGCAGCTTCGGCTCCAGCGCCAGCGCGCGGGCGATCCCGATGCGCTGGCGCTGCCCTCCGGAGAACTCCGCCGGATAGCGGCTGGCCTGCTCTGGACCCAGCCCGACCAGGCGCAGCAGCTCGGGAACTCGGCGGCGGATCTCGGCGACCGCCACCTGGTGTGCCCGCAGCGGCTCGGCGAGCAGATCGAACACCGGCAACCGCGGGTCGAGGGAGCCGATCGGGTCCTGGAACACCACCTGCAGGTCGCGGCGCAGCTCCTTGCGCCGGCGCCGGTCCAGCGCGGCGACGTCGGTGCCCAGCACCTCGATGCGTCCCTGATCCGGGGCGGCCAGGTTGAGGATCTCCATCAAGGTGGTGGTCTTGCCGCACCCGGACTCGCCGACCAGCCCGAGGGTCTCCTGCTCGCGCAGCTCGAACGAGATCCCGTCGACCGCGCGTACCGTGCCGACCTGCCGGCGCAGGATCGTGCCCTGCAGCACCGGGTAGTGCCGGACCAGGTCTTGCACCCGCAGCGCGTGGCGCCGCGGGCCTGCTGCGCCGCGTGGGCTGCGCTGGCCGCGATCACCGCTCACGAGTTGAGCTGCCTCAGCCGCCCGCAGGCAGGCGCACTGGTGGGTGGGGGAGCCGTTGACGGGGGCGAGGGGGGGCTCGGTGGTGCGGCATTCGTCGATCACCAGGGGGCAGCGCGGGGCGAAC
>DASTLT010000303.1:0-13256 GCA_035714625.1 Pseudonocardiaceae bacterium
ACCCCAAGGTTCCACAGCAGTTCGTAGAGGAAGGTGGGGTGCACGACGGCCACCGGAGGGCCCTGCGCGACGCCGCCCAGCGAGTCGGCGAGGCCGGTCTCCGGATCAACCCGACGGTAGATCTCCAGACCCCAGGGCAACGCGGTCGGGCCGCCGTAGAGCTCCTGGTTGAACCAGTTGCCCAGCCGGCCGATCGCCTGCGCGGTGACAATCACCGGTGCCACCGCGTCGGCCAGGGCCGGCAGCGGGATGCCCCGGCGCCGGCAGGCGAGCCACGCCCCCACCCCGCCGAGTGCGACGGCCCCCCAGATGCCCAGCCCACCCTGCCAGATCTTGACCACCCCGAGCGGGTCGCCGCCGGGCCCGAAGTACTTCGGCCAGTCGGTGGCCACGTGGTAGAGCCGCCCACCCACCAACCCGAACGGCACCGCGAACACCGCGACGTCGGTGACCGTCCCCGGCGCACCGCCGCGGGCCCGCCAGCGCCGCTCCCCCCACCAGACGGCCACCACGATCCCGGCGATGATGCACAGCGCGTAGGCCCGGATCGGCACCGGCCCGAGCTGCCAGACCCCACGGTCCGGACTGGGAATCGTGGCCAGAAGCATCCCGGTGCTCACGGGCGCCAGCTTGCCAGCCGCGCCCCGGGCATCCGCCATCCGGGGCGCGCATGACCCCAGGAATCAAGAACGCAGCGAGCACTCATCGAGCGCGAGGTCGACCACCTCGGCGATCCGGGCGAGGTCCCGATCATAGGCGAGCAACGGGGTCGCGGTGCCCGACGCAACGGCGGCGATCATACAGTCGACCAGACCACGAGGCGTCACACCAGCCTGTCGACAGCTCCGGTAGATGCGCACCGCTCCGGAGAAGTGCACCACGGGGTCGAACCGCAGGAGGTGGAAGCGGTCGAGCAGGCGCCGCAGGTCTCGTTCCCGTCGCTCGTCGCGGGCACCGGCCAACACTTCCATCATCACGGGTTCGGTGACCGCCACCTCATCGGTGTCCGTGATCAGCTCGGTCAGCCGGACGTCGACGGGGCTACCGATGGCCCGGTCATACTCCACCCAGGCCGAGGTGTCGACGAGTATCACAGCTCGAGGGCCGCCTCGGCTGGGACCTCGTCCAACGCCGCGGCACCGCGCATGGCGAGCGCCTCCTCGCGACTCATCGGTTGGCCTGCCAGGCGTCTCAGTGCAAGATCGATCGCCTGGGTCTTGGTCGCGAGCCGGTACCGACGCATCACTACCTGCAGAACGTCGTCGTCGATCTCGACATTGGTCCGCGTGCGGCTCATACACGTAAGATACACCAACCACGACCAAAGCGTGTATCTCCTCCCAGCACCTGGCCTGGGCGATCAAAGCGTCCGTCGTCCTGCAAGTAGTAATACGGCACAAACAGGTGCCGGGGCACTGCGAGCAGCGCCTCCCGCCACTGTGGGGACCGCAGATCGCCCTGAGCGCTGATCTTGTCGACCAGCCGAGCCAGGTGGGACTGCCAGGTCCGACCTGGCGACGGTCACGAGACACTCCCGCGCGCCAACAGGGCCACCAGACTCTCGGTGATGCCCACCCCGGCCGCCGCTTCCAAGAATCGATATTCCTGATCATCATCCATCGACTGTTCTGCCTGCTGGTGGCACGCGCTGTTCATCTCCGACTATCTGAAAGCTTGCTTTGCCAGCCGGATCGTTTGCCAGTCAGGAGTGATGATCCATTCCCAATCAGGCCCGACTGGTTGCCCTTGGCCTATCCACCAGCGATAAGCGCTCTCAGCCTGATCCCACAACCGCCGGATACCTTGTTGCCGGACCAGAAATCGGCCGTCACCGTCCGGAACTACGGAAGCCCATGATCCAGAAACCGGATCACGCAACCAGACGAATTTGCCTTCCTCCATATTATAACGGAGGCGTGCACGAAACCCGGGATGGTTCGGTGCCTGGGTTTACTCGCTGGGTGTGGGCAGCGTCCAGCACGGGCCGGTGTCGGGGTCGCGGTACCAGATGTGGTGGGTCATGGGGGTGGCAGTGAGCCCGAACTCGTGCCAGGCCGGGGCGGTAAGGTCGGTCCATTGGGCCCAGGCGGTCTCGATACCGGCCCAGAGCGGCGACGGTCCGGCCTCCCGCACGGTGTAGTGCCCGGTGGCGTCGGGGGTGCGGGTGATCTCGCACCAGGAGCCGTCAGAGGAGGCCAAGTAGGTGACTGGCGTGTCGTCGTCGGTGAGGTAGATCGCGCGGTACATGTCGGGGGGCAGGTGTAACTGGGCCAGGAAGGGGAACATCTGGGTGCCGTCAACGTGGGCGGGGTTGAGGGGGGTGATCCGGATGCTGGGGGGCTCGGTGGTGCGGACGGGCCGGGGGGAGCCGGTGGTGGAGCCAGCCTTGGTGCGGCGGGCCATGAAGCAGCCCCACCAGGGCAGGAATCGTCCCTGCACGCCCGGCTGGTCAGCATCGCGGCGCAGGGCGAGGAGATTGCCGGCACCAAGTGGTCCTTCGAGGTGGACCAGCGCCCTGCCGCCGGGCCGAAGCTGGTACATCCACGAAGCGGGAAAGGCGCGCAGCGCACAGGTAGCGATGATCCTGTCGAACGGGGCGTGCTCGGCCATGCCCTCGGCTCCGTCGCGAGCCGCCAAGGTGGGGTGGTAACCGAGCTGCGCCAGCCGCTCCCGGGCCACCGCGATGAGGGCGGGGTCGATGTCTACCGAGCACACGTTGCGGTCACCGAGACGGTGAGTGAGCAAGGCAGCGTTGTAGCCGGTGCCGGTGCCGATCTCCAGCACTCGGTGACCGGCACGCAGGTCGAGGGCTTCGAGCATCCGGATCATCAGGTCCGGTTTCGTTGAGCTGCACACCGGCATCTGCACCCCGCGGTCGGCGTACTCGGCGAGGTCGGTGATCAGGGTGGTGGGCGAGTAGACCAACTCCAGCCACCCCCGGATGGCCTCCTCATCCCCGGGCTCGTGGCGGATCCACCGGGCGGGCCGGGTGCTGGTGTCCTGCAGGTAGTAGTGCGGCACAAACAGGTGCCGGGGTACCGCGAGCAGCGCCTCCCGCCACTGCGGGGACCGCAGATCACCCTGAGCACTGATCTTGTCGATCAGTCGAACCGCATGAGCCTGCCAGGTCGACCTGGCGACAGCAACAGTCACGAGACGCTCCCGCGCGCCAACAGGGCCACCAGACTCTCGGTGATGCCCACCCCGGCCGCCGCTTCCAAGAATTGATATTGGCCACCCGGATTACATTCCAGAAACGCCACCACCTGATCCGCTCCGGCATCCCCCTCACCCAGGCCAATAACCAGATCGAAAGCTCCATAGATCAGGCCGAGTTCGGCCATGAACATCCGCATTCCATTGAGCACTCGCTCGGGCAGTTCGATCTCTTTATAGGTGTTAGCCGCAAAGTCGGACCGATAATCCACATAGGCTTTATCCGACCCGGCATTGATGGCCACGCAGAAAATGTCATCACCGACCACGACCGCGCGGCACTCACTCGACTTCGGCGCCCACTCCTGCAGATGATGGGCTGTGCTGGCCACTCCCCGCAGATCAGCCAGGTCGGCATCGGTGACTAGATGGGTGTAGCCCATCTTGTACCCATCGTCCTCGAAAATCAGATTGGTGCTCAACGGCTTCTGCACCACACCAGCCACCGACGACGCGAACCGCTTAACCGCCGACGTGGAGTTCGTGACCAGTGTCGGTGGCACGATCAGTCCCGCGCGAGTGGCGACGCTGTACTGGAGCGGTTTATAGACCGCCCGGGCGGCCAGGTCGGGTCTGTTCACCCACAACACACCGGGCAGCGCGAACAACACCCCACCCAGGCCTAGTTTTGCCTCCCTGCGACTGTAGTCGGCCTCAACGGCGCTCATCCCGTCAGGCAGCCGGAAAGACGTCGGTGAACGCACCCACACCGAACGGATCGCCGCCAGGTCCACCTCGTGGTGCTCAGTGCGCAGGCATCCTTGCCAGGCACCGTGGCGGAACTCAGCGTCCAGAGTCAACCGCTGCGGAAACCACGACAGGTCCAGACGCACTACATCGTGGCCACGCTCGGATAGGCCGAACACAACGCCGTCGGCTGTGCGATCCGTCTCTTGCGCGAGGACGAGGATCATGGACTCAGCCGGTGTAGTCCGGTTGGACTTCCCAGTCGTAGTCCTTGCTCGGGCCCTCGTCGCCATCCTTCTGGCTGATCGTGGTCCACGCCACTCCCGCGGCCGGGGCGGCCGGCTGGCCAGTCACCACATCCACAGACACCTGCCTGATCGGGCAATATCGGAATGACGTCGGCATGGTAGGCATTCCCATGTTGGTCAGCCACCGCAATCCCCATGGGCGTAGCTCTGGCGCCGAAGGCGATTCGCTACGCTCCGGTGTAGTAAACCCGGGTGGGCCGAGCGGAAACTGCTCCGACACCGAGGTCAATGGATCATTCACGAACCGAACCCCGGACATTGCCTCCCACTCCTTCACCGGGATCTGTCACCGTCATTACAGTTAAGCCGTCTGCTAATTGAGGTGTGCCTGGGTGAGGACTTCCCGGGCGCGGTCGTCGAACTCCCGGGCGGCGAGGACACTGCGGTAGGGGCTGATCCGGGACCGCAGGTCACGCACTGCGGCCAGGCAGCGTGAGGACTGTACGGTGGTCGACAGGTCCAGTGCCCGGTGCGCTGCGCGCAGGGCGAGGTCAAGATCCCGGCGCTCCAGCCCGGCGCGGGCCAGCGCGACCTGGCTCAGCGCTTCGGGCCGGACCCGGTTCTGATCAGCCGCCGCGGGGATCGTCCGGCGGGCGAACCTTGCGGTCTCTGCTGGGCGGCCGAGGTCGGCGAAGGTGCCTGCCCACCTGCTCGACAGGTAGACCTCGTCGTTGAACCGGGCCCATCCCGGTTCGGCGGCTGGATCGATGCGTTCGAAGGCGCGTTCGGATTCGACCACAGCCTGCACGGCTGCCGCGGGGTCCCCGAGTACGGCGTGGGCGCGGGCCTGCAGTGCCCACAGCCGTGCGGCAGTCGCCGGACTGGATGCCCGAGCCAGGCCGTGGCGTCCGGTCGCCGCCAACTGCAGCGCCTCCCGGGGATAAGCGCCTCCCGGGGATAACCGAGCACCAAAGCCTGTTCCGACATGTCGGCCAGAATGTTGGCGCCCAACGCGGCGTCCCCAGACTCCTGCGCCAACCGCAGAGCTTGAGTGTGGTACCGCTGGGCGAGACTTTGCCTGTCGTCGTCCGACGCCATCCAGCCCAGCAGCGCGGTCTGCTCGGCAGCCGCTGCGAACAGCGCGGCACCGGCCTCGCTGTGCGGGTCGGCGTCCTGCAGCAGCGGCAGCACCCGGCTGGTCAGGTATTCGGTGAGGGCGCTTCGGGCGTGACCCCCGCTCCCCGTGGCGTCGGCCTCCAAAAACCCGGCGAATGCCTCTCGGATGAGGTCAACCTGCTCGGTACCGATGCGGCTTCCCGAGCGGCGCTCGGTTGCGTCGAGCACCGCCAGCAGCCAGTCTCGGCTCGGTGCCACCGCCGCGACGGCCAGAAATGTCCCGTACCGTAGAAATCCATCTCGGCGCATGTCGTACCTCCCGAGCGCGGCCACCGCCACCACAGTAGCCGCAATCGACTCGGAATACCGCAGCCCCAGCGCTTGCTCGTCGGTCCCCCCCAAACCAAGATCAACCGGGATGATCGGGTAGCCCAACTGCTCGGAGAACAGCTCGCTGAGCAGTTCTGGTACCGGGGACTGCGGCTGCTGACCCGCCAGCCAGTGGCGCACGCGGGTCGCATCAGTATGCAAGCGCACCCCCCGCGCCCGGGCCCGCTGATTGACCCGCCGCGCGAGCTCCTTGCGGGACCAGCCCACTCGGGTCAGGACCTCGTCCATCTGGACATTCATCTCTCGATCGGCGGCCACCGCGTCCTCCCCAGTCGGCCCGTCCACACGTGAACGCACCGTAGCTGACCGAGTATGTATCGCAGTACCCCTCGCCACCACCCGCCACCCCCATCACCACTCTTCACCACCCCCCTGATCACTTGGAAGGACTCTCCAGGCCACCCAGTGACACCGCTGGCGATCTTCCCAACCTGCCAGCCAGCCCGGTTGATTGACCGCTGGCAGAGATCGGACGAGCGCAAGGGAACCAGGCGATGGCACCGGACATGATCAAATTGGCGGCGGCTGACGTGACTGGCGTAACGGTCACAGATCTGGTCAGCCTGATCCCCGTCCTGGCCGCCGCCTACGCGGTCATCCTGGGTACTGCCGCCCTGGCCACCGGGTGGCAGATATTCCGAGACCGCCCCCCTCCCCGGTACCGGCGCGGCGGTCGGGTCTCCTCGCAGGACGGCACCGGGCACCGCCCAGGGAGTACCCGATGACCGGCGCGGCTCTCGTGCTGTCCGTGGTCGACACCCGCAGCAGGGAGTCACACCTCGTTGCTGTCGATACTGCCGCCCTGCATCGGCGCTCCGGGCGTTACCCCGCCCTCTGCGGCGCTGAAGTGATCACGGCAAGCCTCACCACCCCGGCTGCTCGACACTGCCGGGACTGCGCCAACCAGGCCCAGGGGGCCACCACGAGACGAGGTGGAGCTGTCCGGCGACTATGGCGGGCAGGTCGGCGTCAGACATCTCGCAGAGCTGATGGAGGGGCCGATCGATGAGTGACGAGCCGACAGCGGTCTCGCAGGAATGGCGCCACCGCCCGCTGCTGACCAGCACCGATCTTCTCGACTTTCTCGCGCTCCGGCGGGTCTGCGGGCGCCCTGATTCCCGCATCGCCAAGCTGGAAGACCACTGCTTCGAGAACGAGCGCCCCCTCCTGCCGTTCCTCACCGACGCCATCACCGCGCTGATCGACGCCGGCCACGTCACCCTCGGCGACTCCAACCCTGCCTCGTGCGACCGGCAACCCGTCACGGTCACCGCAAGCGGACGGGCCCGGTACGAGGAGCTGTGCGACAGACAGGGCATACCGCCCTATCCCTGCTACCCACCCGACGAGCCGCCAGGGCCATGACCGAGGGGGACACCCGGTGAAACACACTCGGAGCAAGAAGAAGCGCAGGGACCTGATCACCGTGCGCATCATCTACCGGAATCGCCAGCACCCGCACGACCGTCCCCGGGAATTGACGGTCGACTTCCGGCGCGGGGAACAGGTCGATGCCGATTACGCTGCCGGGATCGTGGCGGTCCGCACCAGTATGCCACTGGCCGAAGTGCAGATCATCGACATCGTCGGCGAAAGCGGGTGATCCAGGCGAAGGTCCGCTCCACGAGCCACCGGCGGGGCAGCACGTGGAACCCCGGTGAGCGTGTCGATGCGGGTGGCGACCTGGCAGCAACAGGTGCAGCGAGCTAGCGGATCACTCCAAGAATCACGAGATGCTGATACCTCGGATGCGGCACTACTTCGATCTCTAAAGCGTAGCAGGCGCTGGCGAGGACCCGGCGCGCTGCGACGAAGTCCTCGGCGGTGACCCCCGCTGGACACCAGACCAGGACCCGCTCGCCATTCGTCTTGGGGGCACACCACAGGATTGCGGGAAGCCGCCCGCGACGGGACTGGATCCTCGCCTGCGCCCAGCCGGCCCGCAGCCGGTGCGGGGTCAGGACACACCACAGCCGCGCCACCAGCCGATGGCGAGCGGCCGGCCAGCCGGCCAGCACGGTGGTCACGGCGGTGACCAGCAGCAGCGCCCAGCTCGGGCCCAGCGCCCCAACCAGCGCGCCGAGAACCAGCGCCAAGCCCACCATGAGCGCCAGCTCGTAGCGCCAGCGCCAGACCAGGACGATCAGGTTGGGACGAGCGGGCGGGATGATCGCCTGGTGCAGCAGGCCCAGCAGACGCTCGGGGTCGATACCGCGGCTCACGACGCGCCCCTGGGGGGAGCATCAGCCAGGTGGTGGCGGATGGTGCCGTGCCCGCCGCAGCCCTGGCACAGCCCGGCCGCGGTCCGCCCAGCACCGCCGCATGACTCACACGCCGAGATCAAGTCCCACCGTGGATCCCTGAAGATGCGGCCGAAGCCGTTCGGCGGCCGGGAGACTTCCCAGCCGCGGGCATGCGCTGCAGCGTCCTCACCCGCGAAGATCCAGTTTTCCCACCTCTTCATCAACTGACGAAGGTTGCCGCAAATGTGCATAGTTCGCCCCCTAATTGCCCATAGCAGATGCAGGACTACTGATGACCACTTATTCAAGAATGCAATTCTCTGCACCCTGTTGCACAGCCTGCGGTGTATAGTCCTAACTCTAGGGCGCGTGCGACCCGAAAACCAGTACAGCCAGCTCTGGAATCAGGTGCAGCGGACGCCGTGCTGTCCGTCCAGTGGGTAGCCATGGTCCGCAGTTACGGGCTGGCACCTGACTTCATTGCGGGTCGACATTTGCCCTCCACATCCAGCCACTGATGGGGCAGACTTCGGGGGATGTGGCGCCAGCGTGCAGACCGGTCCCAGGTTGTGACCGGTGTCCAGCTCGACCCCCGCCGCCGTGCCGCCAGCGTCCCGGCGCGGATCATCGGACCGGTCGCGGTGGGCGTGGGCGCCGTAGCATTCGTGGTATGGGCAACCTCCCTGGCGGTGCTGGCGATCTTACGGGGCGCCAGTCCCTATCCGCCGTGGATCCTGCTCAGCGTGCACACAATCGGAGTCCTGTTCTTGGCGGTAGGTCTTTTTGTATGGACTCGCCAACCGAGCGGGACTCGAATGGGCATGCTGCTGGTCGCGGTCGGCATCACCTGGTATGTCGCGGACCTGCAGTTCAGTGGCAACCCTGTGATATTCAGACTGGGCTTTTGGCTCTACCACCTCAATGTCGTGATACTGGCGCACCTGCTCCTGGCATATCCGAAGGGCCGGCTCACCCGCCGTCCCGAGCGGATTACGGTCGCTGCTCTCTACGTGACCAGTCTGGTTACCCAGGGCCTGCGCTTGATCGCTGAGGAGCGACCGCAGCCACAGGGTTGGGGCGACCCGAAGGCAGAATACTCGATTTGGGCACCAATCGGCAGTATCGGCGCTATCCTACTCACCATTGTCGTGGTGACCCTAATCGTGCGGCGGTGGCGCACCGAACCGCGCGGTGCTCGGCGCGCCCACGCCCTGTTCTGGGTCGCAGTCATCCTGATCGGCGCCGTGGTCGCACTCAGCAGCGTCGCTGCACTTGTCCATGTATCAGTCGGCGTCCAGGGGGTGCTGCTGCTCTTCTATGCATTAGCGCAACTGCTGCTCGGTGTTGCCGTATTGATAGGGTCACTGCGTGAGCAATTAGCCCACCGACGGATCTCTCGATTCGCCGCGGAGATGGAACGACCACGGGTCGCCGACCTTGAGTCGCTACGAGGTAGGCTGGCCGATGCTCTCGAAGATCAGAGCCTGACGCTACACTTCGTGCGGCAAAACCCCGATGGTTCCGCCGAGTACGTCGACTTGCATGGCCGCCCTGCTCCATTACCACCTGAAGACGACGACCGAATGATCACCTATGTGGGATCGGAGCAGGAGCCACTGGCCGTGCTAGTCCATGCCCGGTTCCTGACCCAACAGCCGCAACAGTTCGAGCGGCTCACTGCAGTGACGAAAATCGCCGGCCTAGCCCTTGAGAACGCTAGCCTTCATGCGGCACAGCAGGCGCACTTGCGTGACGTCATCGAAGTTGAAGAGGCGACGGAACGCGCAACATTACGCCGCATCGAGTCCATGCTGCACGACGGACCGCAGCACCGTCTCTCAACCCTTCAGCTCCTACTCGGAATAGTGCAGAGTCGATACAGTGGCAGCCCGCTGGGCGGGGACCTGGTACCGGTTGTCGAAGAACTCCAGGGCGTCGTGGACGACCTCCGTTCTCTTGCGCAGGGCGTCTACCCGGCGGCCCTGCAAGGAGGGCTCGGGGCCGGTTTGGAAGCTCTTGCCCAGCGTTCGCCAGTGCCACTGGTTATCGACGTTCCACGACAGCTTCGGTGTAAGTCGGCCGAGGAGACCGTCTACTTTTTAATCAGCGAAACTGTCGGGAACGCATGGAAGTACGCTGACGCAAAGACCATTACTGTTCGGGTTCGCGAGGTGGACAATCAGGTGATCATCGAGGTCACAGACGACGGCCGCGGTGGCGCTGCGCCCAGCGCAGAGGGCAGTGGCCTGCGTCGGTGGAGAGAACGAGCCAGCGCGCTCGGGGGAACGTTCGAGCTCAACAGCCCCCGCGGCAGCGGGACGACCTTACGGGTGGTATTGCCATGCGAGTGATCGTCGCCGAGGACACCATCATGTGCGACTTGCTGGCCATGGAGCTCCGGCGCCAGGGGTTGGACGTTATAGGCAGCGCCAGGACCACCATGGAGCTTCTCCGGCTCGTCGACGCCGACTCACCAGACATCGTAATTCTCGACCTGCACATGCCCCTGGACGAGAACCACAAGCCCGAGTTCATCGCCGGGCTCGATGCGGCCAAAAGAATTCGCACACGTCATCGCCGTGTTGCGTTACTGATTCTCTCCAACTACTCAAGCCCATTCTGGGTAGATGAGGTCGTCTCGCTCGGGCCGGCCGTCGGCTATCAGCTCAAGGACCGCGTTCAGGATATGACTCACTTGATGGACGACATCCGGGCGGTTGCCGCAGGCGGAACGCGCATTGACCAAACTCTGCTTGAATCCTGGAAGCAGCGCAAGCAGGTCAGCGATCCAATACAAGGGCTCACTGAACAGCAGCGAGCAGTACTATGGCTCATGGCTAAGGGGCTGTCCAATGCGGAGATCCAGAAAAAGCTCTCTCTTATGGAGAGCACGATCGAGGGACACGAGAGGACTATTTACGCCAAGCTCGGACTCTCACGACTGCCAGAAGATGAGCAGACCAGAATCAACCGAAGAGTGAAGGCCGTCCTTACTCTGCTCAGCTCGAACAATCCCACGATCAACTTGGATGACCCCAATGAGTAGCTCCGGTCCAGCGCACGGTCAACACTGTATCAGTGGCTAAAACGCGGCGAGGTCCACGACGAGAACGGTGCACGAGTCACCCGAGGTGACAGCGCACCCCGGTCGTGAGACTCGGGGAACTAAGCGGGTTGCGGGGCGGGGCGGCGGACCCCGGAGGCGAGATCGGCGGCCAGCGCGCGGATCCCCGCCTCCCCGTCCCCCGCGGCGGTCACGAAG
Organism: Pseudonocardiaceae bacterium; assembly: GCA_035714625.1. Taxonomy (GTDB): domain Bacteria; phylum Actinomycetota; class Actinomycetes; order Mycobacteriales; family Pseudonocardiaceae. The sequence goes on from DASTLT010000303.1 coordinate 11,163, forward strand.
GCCGAGCCGACGATCACCGCGTCGGCAAAGGCGGCCACCTCGGCGGCATGGGCGCCGTTGCGCACCCCGAGCCCGACACCCACCGGCAGTCCCGGGACGTGCTCCCGCACTCGGGCCACCAGTGCCGGGGCGGCGCTGCTCACCACGTCCCGAGCCCCGGTGACGCCCATGGTGGAAGCCGCGTAGAGGAAGCCGCGGGTCGCCGCCGCGGTTGCCACCAGGCGCTGGTCGGTAGTCGACGGGGCGACCAGGAAGATCCGGTCCAGGTCGTGGGCCTGCGCCGCGGCCAGCCAGTCCTGCGCCTCGTCGGGGATCAGATCCGGAGTGATGATCCCAAGTCCCCCGGTGGCGGCGAGGTCCCGGGCGAAGGCGGCCACCCCGTAGCGGTGCACCGGGTTCCAGTAGGTCATCACCACCGCCCGCCCCCCCGCGGTGGCGACCGACTCCACCACCGAGAGCACGTCACGCAGCCGCACCCCGGCGCGCAGCGCGGCGTCCGCGGCGGCCTGGATGGTCGGCCCGTCCATCACCGGATCCGAGTACGGCACCCCGACCTCGACCAGGTCGCAGCCGCCGTCCAGCATGGCCCGCAGCAGGACTCGGGAGCCGTCCACCGTGGGGTAGCCGGCGGGCAGGTAACCGATCAGCGCGGCCCGCCGCGCAACCCGGCAGGACTCGAACAGCGGCGCCAGTCGCGCGCTCACGCCGGCTCCCCGTCGAGCAGGTGGAACCACTTCACCGCGGTGTGCACGTCCTTGTCCCCCCGCCCGGACAGGTTGACCAGTACCAGTGCCCCCTCCCCCAGTTCGGCGCCGAGCTCCAGCGCGCCGGCCACCGCGTGCGCCGACTCGATCGCCGGGATGATCCCCTCGGTGCGCGAGAGCAACCGGAAGGCGTCCATCGCCTGTGCGTCGGTGATCGGCCGGTACTCGGCGCGCCCGGTGTCCTTGAGCCAGGAGTGCTCGGGACCGACCCCCGGGTAGTCCAGCCCGGCCGAGATCGAGTGCGTCTCGACGGTCTGCCCGTCGGAGTCCTGCAGCAGGTAGGACAGCGCGCCGTGTAGCATCCCGGGCTCCCCCGCCGACAGCGTCGCCGCGTGCCGTCCAGAGCCCACCCCATCCCCGGCCGCCTCGAACCCGACCAGGCGCACCCCGGGGTCGTCGAGGAACGGGTGGAAGATGCCGATCGCGTTGGAGCCGCCACCGACGCAGGCGGCCACCGCATCGGGCAACCGGCCGAAGCGGCCCAGCATCTGCCCCCGGGCCTCCAGTCCGATGACCCGATGGAAGTCGCGCACCAGCACCGGGAACGGGTGCGGCCCGGCGACCGTGCCGAGCAGGTAGTGGGTGGTGTCGACGTTGGCCACCCAGTCCCGCAGCGCCTCGTTGATGGCGTCTTTCAGGGTGCGCGAGCCAGCCTTGACCGGCACCACCTCGGCGCCGAGCAGCCGCATCCGCGCCACGTTGAGCGCTTGGCGCTCGGTGTCCACCTCGCCCATGTAGACCACGCAGTCCAGGCCGAGCAGCGCGCAGGCGGTGGCGGTGGCCACGCCGTGCTGGCCGGCCCCGGTCTCGGCGATCACCCGTGGCTTGCCCATCCGCTGGGTGAGCAGTGCCTGGCCCAGCACGTTGTTGATCTTGTGGGAACCGGTGTGGTTGAGGTCCTCGCGCTTGAGCAGGATCCGCGCCCCGCCAGCGTGCTCGGAGAGCCGGCTGGCCTCGGTGATCGGTGAGGGGCGGCCGGTGTAGTCGGCGAGCAGGCCGTCCAGCCGGGCGGTGAACGCCGGGTCGGCGCGGGCATCGGCGTAGGCGGCGGTGAGCTGGTCCAGGGCCGCGATGAGCGCCTCGGGCACGAACCGTCCGCCGTAGCGGCCGAAGTGCCCGCGGGCGTCGGGCTGGGCGGTGCGCCCCGGATCGGGGGGAGCCGCTTGGGTGGGGATCATGTCAGTCACCGGGCTGGTTTCGGGCAGGCGGGATGGGACCCCGCGGTGACCAGTTGGGTCACTGCGGCTCGGGGATCGCCGCTAGTCACCAGGCCCTCGCCGACGAGCACCGCGTCGGCGCCGGCGCCGGCGTAGGCCATCAGGTCCGCGGG